>NZ_LIRK01000554.1 GCF_001419765.1 Streptomyces torulosus | reverse complement strand
CTCCCACCCCCGCACCCGATCCCGGGCGCTGCTCTCCACCGCGTGTTGCGCCGCCCTCGGCGCGGGACTCCTGGCCGGCGCGGGCCCCGCGTCCGCCGACGAGACGGCGGCCGGTGCGGCCGCACGGCAGGCGGCCCCCGGCTCCAAGGTCGTCGGCTACTTCATCGACTGGGGCATCTACGGCCGCCAGTACTACGTCAAGAACATCGAGACGTCCGGTTCGGCGGACCGGCTCACCCACATCAACTACGCCTTCGGCAACGTCGTCGACGGCAAGTGCGCGCTCGGCGACCCCTGGGCGGACGCCGACAAGCCGTTCACGGCGGAGGAGTCCGTGGACGGCGTCGCCGACACCGCCGACCAGCCGTTGAGCGGCAGCTTCAACCAGCTCCGCAAGCTCAAGAAGCTGCACCCGAAGCTCAAGATCGTCTGGTCGTTCGGCGGCTGGACCTGGTCCGGCGGCTTCGGCGAGGCGGCGAAGAACCCCGAGGCCTTCGCGAACTCCTGCTACGACCTCGTCGAGAACTCCCGCTGGAAGGACGTCTTCGACGGCATAGACATCGACTGGGAGTACCCCAACGCCTGCGGTCTCACCTGCGACACCAGCGGCAGGGAGTCCTTCGAGGACCTGATGGCGGCACTGCGCAAACGATTCGGCAAGAAGGAACTGGTCACCGCCGCGATCACGGCCGACGCCTCGAAGGGCGGCAGGATCGACGCGGCCGACTACGCGGGCGCCGCGAAGTACGTCGACTGGTACAACCCGATGACGTACGACTACTTCGGCGCCTGGGACGCGACCACCGCCCCGCACTCGCCGCTGTATCCGTACCCCGGCATCGCGAACCCGGTCTTCAACACCGCGTCGACCATCGCGAAGCTCAAGAGCCTCGGCATCCCGTCCTCCAAGCTGTTGCTCGGCCTCGGCTTCTACGGGCGGGGCTGGACGGGGGTCACCGCATCGGCGCCCGGCGGCACCGCCACCGGCCCCGCCCCGGGCACGTACGAGGCCGGTTACGAGGACTACAAGGTGCTCAGGACCAGGTGCCCGGCGAACGGCAGGGTGGGCGGCACCGCCTACGCCAAGTGCGGGGACGAGTGGTGGAGCTACGACACCCCGGCGACGGTCAAGGGGAAGATGAAGTACAAGAAGGCGCAGGGCCTCGGCGGCACCTTCTTCTGGGAGCTCAGTGGTGACACCCCGGACGGCGAGCTGATCAGGGCGATCAACTGACTCCGGAGGCACGGCAATTGGGGCGGAGGGCCGACGGCGGGCCTCCGCCCCGTCCCCGGTGATCCGGCCGGTCAGCCGTCGCGGCGGGCCGGCGCCGGGGCGGCGTACGAAGGGTCGATCTCCTCGATGGCGCGCAGTGCCCCGCCCAGCATCTTGACCAGCAGCTCGCGCATCGTGTCGTGGTCCAGCCCCGGGCGGTCGATCCAGTCGAGGGTGGCGCCCTCGACCCCGCAGACCCAGCCGAACAGGCCCATGCGGACCACCGGGGCTATGTCGCTTCTGCCGTAGGCGCCCTCGGCGATGGTGGCGACGATGGCCTCGCGGACGCCGTCCCGGATGGCGTGCACCTGGGTGTCGAAGCCGACGCCTCCGCTGACGATCGTACGGTAGGCGGCCTGGTTGTCCTGGGCGTAGCGCAGATAGCAGTCGATGGTGCGCTGCACCCGCTCCACCGGGGGGAGTCGGAGGCCACTGGCCGCATGCGTGATCAGGTCGGCCACCGAGTCCTCGACGATCGCGAGGTAGTAGCCGCGCTTGGACTTGAAGTAGTAGTAGATCAGTCCCTTGGCCACATGCGCCTGCTTCGCGATGTCGTCCATCGACAGCGTGTCGTAGGACGTGTCCGCGAACAACCTGCGCCCGATGGAGATGAGTTCGGCGCGGCGCGCTAGGGATCGGTCGGTGCCCCGGGCCCGCGGACGTTCGATCCCACGCTGTTGACTGCTGTTCAATTTCGGTCCTGGTCTCCAACTGCCAGCGGGACAACCCGCAGTATGGCAGACCCGCACCACCAGCTTGTTCGACTCTGATCGACAGGATCAGGCAGTGGATCAGGCCTCGGGATCGGCAGGGGGGCGGGTCACAGCAGACCCAGCTGAACCACCAGCATCGCGACGACCACGACGAGGGTCCAGCCCATGACGTGTTCGACGATCTCGGGGCCGTCGTCCTCGGGGCCGCCCGTGCGGGTGCGGACGTCGGCGGTGGCAGAGGTCGCGGTCATGGCAGCTCACTGGTGTGATCGACGTGCGGTGGACTTCCCCCCTACCGTTCGTCCACCTTGCCACCGGTCGGGGAGGTCGCGGCCGAGACCTTGGTCACACACGCACCCCGACCGCCGTGAGCGCCGCGCGCTGGCGGGCGGTGGGCCTCGCGGGGAAGTAGAGGTAGCAGACGCCGCCGGTGCCGGAGACGACCTTGCCGGAGGCGTTGTACCGCTTGGTCCGCAGCCAGATGTTCTCCCACTCGCGCCGCAGGTAGACGCGGCGGACCGCCTCGTTGGTCGAGGAGTTCGGGTCGTTGGCGATGACGTCCCCGTCGGCGGTGAAGCCGATCACCGTCATCAGGTGGCCGGCCGTGCCGTAGCCCGCCCCGGTCAGCTCGGTGGCGAGGAACGACTGGGAGGTGATCACCGGGATGCCCGCCGCGATCAGCTTCTCCAGGTCGGTGAGCGAGTCCAGCCGGGTCACCACGCCCTGGAGGTCCCGGTAGGTGGCGGCGTAGGCGGCGTTGAAGGGCCAGTTGCCGCAGCCCTGGTACTCGTGGTCGTAGGTGAACCGGGCGGCGTGGCACACCTGGGGGTCCGCGTACTCCGGGTTGACCCAGGCCAGGTCCTCGGTGTTGGGCTTCCGCCCCCAGTACTCGATGATCATCTGGGAGGAGGTGGGGCTGCACCAGGCCTCGCCTCCGTTGTCGTACTCCGGGTACTGGCCCTTGTGGGTCTCCTGGGAGTAGCGCGGGACGTCCAGCTCGCGTGCGAGGCCGGGGGTGGAGGCCGGGACGGTGAAGCGGTCGGGGACGTCGGAGCCCATCGCGCCGACCCGCCAGACCGTGGGGGTGAGGCGGGTGCCGGGGGTGCGGTGGAGCGTCAGCCGCAGCCGGTACGAGGCGAGACGCAGCCCCGTGGCCGGGTCGTCGATCGCGAAGGTGTCCGTCCAGACGCTGCTCCGGCCGTCCTTCTGCCCGTCGAGGGAGGTCCGCCGGATGTCCTTGTCGCCCGACGCCCACCGGCCCATCACGTACCAGGGGGTGTCGGTGCCGTCGGAGTAGGTGCCCCGCAGTTCGATCTGGACCCAGGTGCCGTCCGGGGTGCGGGCGTTCCAGGAGGGGATGACCTCGGTGGCGGGCACGGCGAGCCGGTGCACGGGCGACGTCCAGGTCGCGTACTCCCAGGTGGCCGTGCGGCCGGTGTGCGGGTCGGTGTAGTCGGTGGTGCCGGCCGGGGAGCCGATCACCAGCCCCGGCCGCTTCCCGGCCTGCGCGCGGCTGCCCTTGGAGGTGCCGCGGCACCAGTCCGCGTACGACGTCCAGCCGTGGTGGTCGACGAGGCGCTCCGGTGCGCGCGCCGGGCGAGCGGGGGCCTCGGTCCGGACCGGTGGCGCGGCGGCGGTGGCCGGGACGGCTGCCGGGACGGCCGCCGCGGCGGCGGTGGCGACGGCTGCGGTCAGGACGGTCCTGCGGGACGGCTCGGAAAGTCTCGACATGGGCGGGTGACCCCCAGTGGTCCGGGAAAGACAGTTCAGACGCACGACTGTTCGCCAACTATGGACGCCGGACGCGGACTTCTGCCAGCACCTCGGGCCTCGCCACGCCCTCCAATATTGGTCGATACCACTGGCGCGTTCCGGTGTCGCCCGTCCCGGTGTTCAATCGCCCCATGCGCATCTCCCCCGCCTCCGAGGACCCCGCCGTCAGCGATCTGGCCGACCGGCTGCGGCTGCTGCCGCCCTCCTGCGGGCCGGTCCGGCTCATCGGCGTCGACGGGCACGCGGGCTCCGGGAAGACCACGTTCGCCGGGCGGCTGGCCCACGCGCTCGGAGACGCCCCCGTACTCCATCTGGACGACATCGCCACCCATGAGGAACTGTTCGCGTGGACCGAGCGGCTGCTGGGCCAAGTGGTCGAACCACTGCGGCTCGGCGGGACCGCGCACTACGCCCCCTACGACTGGCGGGAGCGGACCTTCGGCCCCCGCGTCGCCCTGCCGCCGGAACCCGTGATCGTCGTCGAGGGGGTCGGTGCGGGACGCCGGGCGCTGCGGCCGTATCTGGCGGGGCTGGTGTGGATGGAGCTGCCGGACGAGGAGGCCTGGGCGCGGGGGCGGGCACGGGACGGGACGGAACAGAGTGAGTTCTGGGCCGGATGGGTCCGGGCGGAACGCCGGCACTTCGCCGAGGACCCCTCCCGACCGTTCGCCGACCTTCTGATTCGTGGGGGAAAGGCGGGGTACGAGGTGCTGGCGGGACCTGGTGTGACTCCACGTTCGAGGCCCGACCTCACTCAGGGTGACGACCCATCGGCAATGTGCTGAACTTGTGAAGAGCCGTGCTGGAGAACTTCTCCGAGTGCCTCAACTCGGCTTGACCGAGGGCCCGTACAGGTCTTACGTTCTGAATGTGCGGCCCATGGGAGCCGCCCTCCTACGCGAAGCCCCCGGTTGTTCCCCCGTGATCGGGGGCTTCGTTCTGCCCTCGGCCGGTCTCCGGGCCCCTCCCCCCGCACGATTCCTTCACCCTCGGTCACCGTGCGCTATGCGCCCCGTCTGCTCCCACCTCGCAATTCGAGCCCTGCGGCACCCTTCGAAGGGCGCCCGACCCGCAGGTACGATGCCCTGGGTGCGACCTTCGGACGGTTGCGGCAACGTGACCCAAGCAACTCCCGTCCGCGGCACAGCGGTTCGAGAAGGCTGCCGACGGGCACCGGCCCGTTCGGTTTCCACACGGGGGCACGGTTTGTGGGGGACGTGATGGACTTCGGCTCGCGGGGCCACGAGGCTCCGGCCGACCTCGCCTGGCTGCGAGGCGTGGACGCCTACACCATGGGCGCGTATCCGCAGGCGGAGGAGGAGTTCCGCGCGGCGGTGCGGATGGATCCGGGCATGGCCGACGGCTGGCTCGGGCTGCACGCGCTGCGGGTGGACACGACGACCGCCCTGCTGCGGATGTTCCGGCACCGGGAGCGCTTCGGGGAGCAACGGGCCCGCCATCGGCGCACCCTCAATTCCTGGTACTGGCTCGGCTGGTGGGTCCAGCCGGTCCTGGAGACCCCGCGCGACCTGCTCCTCGCCCATGCCTCGCACTGGCTGGACGGGCGCCACGTCCCCGAACTGGACCGGGCGCTCGCGGGGCTGCCGCCGGTGGACGCCGACTCCCAGGTGCGCTTCCTGCACGCCTGCCGCGCCTACCTCGTCAAGGACTGGGAGCAGCTGGTCCGGCACACCGATCCCCTCCTCGACGACCCCCTGCTCGGAATCGAGGCCGGCCTCTTCGGCGGTATGGCCCGGGTACGGCTGGAGACGTACGGGCAGGCCGAGCCGCTGCTGTCCGCGGCGCTGATGCGCTGCCGCAGCGAGCAGCCGCAGCGCAAGGAACTGCGGTACTGGCTGGCCCGGGCCCACGAGGGGACCGGGCGCAGCGCCGCCGCACTGCCGCTCTACCGGGCCGTGCACCGGGTCGACCCTGCCTTCATGGACACCTCCGCGCGACTCGCGGCCATCTCCGAGGGCGACGGGTACGACGACGCGGCGGACCTCGCGGCGATCGCGCTCGCCGGGATCGGGCAGGACGCGCTCGACGGGAGCGACGGTCTCGACCCGCTCTTCGACACCGAGGGCCGGGACCTGAAGCTCTCCGATCCGGACCCCGTGCCGCCCGGCGGGCTGCCGCCCGAGGCGGGCGACACCTTCGTACGGCAGAAGTCCGTGGTGCGGATCGATCCGCTGCCGGCCGGGCCGACCGATCCCGAGCTGCTGGAGGAGGCGCTCGCCGAGCTGGAGCGGATGGTCGGCCTGGAACCGGTCAAACGACAGGTCAAGGCGTTGTCCGCGCAGCTGAACATGGCGCGGCTGCGGGCCGGGCAGGGGCTGCCCGTGCAGCCCCCCAAGCGGCACTTCGTCTTCTCCGGGCCGTCCGGGACGGGAAAGACGACCGTCGCCCGAATACTGGGCCGGGTCTTCTACGCGCTCGGGCTGCTGGGCGGCGACCATCTGGTGGAGGCCCAGCGGGCGGATCTCGTCGGTGAGTACCTCGGCCAGACCGCCGTGAAGGCCAACGAGCTGATCGACTCGGCGATCGGCGGGGTGCTGTTCGTGGACGAGGCGTACTCCCTGTCCAACTCCGGCTACGGCAAGGGGGACGCGTACGGCGACGAGGCGCTTCAGGTGTTGCTGAAGCGGGCCGAGGACAACCGGGACCATCTCGTGGTGATCCTCGCGGGGTACCCGGAGGGGATGGACCGGTTGCTCGCCACGAACCCCGGACTGTCGTCGCGGTTCACGACGCGGGTCGACTTCCCCTCCTACCGGCCGCTGGAGCTCACCTCGATCGGTGAGGTGCTCGCCGCGGAGAACGGGGACGTGTGGGACGAGGAGGCGCTGGAGGAGCTGCGCTCCATCGCCGGACATGTCGTCGAGCAGGGGTGGATCGACGAACTGGGCAACGGGCGGTTCCTGCGGACGCTGTACGAGAAGAGCTGCGCGTACCGGGATCTGCGGCTGTCGGGGTATCCGAGCGTGCCGACGCGGGACGATCTGTCGACGCTGCGGTTGCCGGATCTGATGCAGGCGTACGGGGAGGTCTTGTCGGGACGGGGGCCGCAGGATCCTTCAGGCCGGTGACCTCCGGTGGGGGCGCCCTGGGGCTCGGGGGTGCGCGTGCGTTGGCGGGTGCGTCGTGGTTTCTCNNCCCCTGAAAAGCGACCGGGGCTGGGCCCCGTGCCCTCCAGGAGCGCGGGAAGCTGCGCGACCAGCCCCCACCCGCCCGCACATGACCCGCGGCAGTGGACCTCAGCTCGCCAGGACGTTCTCCGGGGATCCCGTCGTCCTCGGTTCTGCCAGGCGTACCGGCGGAGCCTGACGATGGGCCGGGTCGCGGACCTCGCCCACGAGGAGTTCCAGGACGTCCTCCAGGGCGACCAGGCCGAGGACCTTGCCGGACGCGTCGACGACCTGCGCGAGGTGCGTGGCCGCGCGGCGCATGACCGTGAGCGCGTCGTCGAGGGGGAGTTCCGAGCGGAGGGTGGTCATGGGGCGCCACACCTGCTGGGGGACGGCCCGGTCGGAGTCCTCCACGTCGAGGACGTCCTTGACGTGGAGGTAGCGCCCCATGAACGCGCCGGTCTCCGCGACCACCGGGAAGCGGGAGTAGCCGGTGCGGGCGGTCAGGGCCACCACCTGCGCGGGGGTGACCGAGGGGCCCACCGTCACCAGCGAGTCGCGCTTGAGCAGGACGTCCGTGACCGGGCGGGAGCCCAGCTCCAGCGCGTCCTCCAGGCGTTCCTGTTCCTCGGGGTCCAGCAGTCCCGCCTGGCCCGAGTCCTCGACCAGCCGACCGAGCTGGACGCTGGTGAAGACCGCCTCCACCTCGTCCTTGGGCTCGACGCGGAAGATCTTCAGGATGACCCGGGCGCAGGCACCGAGGCCCACCGTGACCGGTCCGCAGACACGCGCGAAGGCGACGAGGCCGGGGCTCAGCCACAGCGCCGTCTTCTCGGGCGCCGCCATCGCCAGGTTCTTCGGCAGCATCTCGCCGATGACGAGGTGCAGGAAGACCACCACGGCCAGTGCGATGACATACCCCAGGGGGTGGATCATCCCGTGCGGCAGATGGATCGCCTCGAACACCGGTTCAAGCAGCTTCGCCACGGTGGGCTCCGCGACCGCGCCGAGCGTCAGGGAGCAGATCGTGATGCCGAACTGGGCCGCCGCCATCATCTGCGGCAGGTTCTCCAGGCCGTGGAGGACCTGTCGGGACCGTGCCGTGCCGAGCGGTTCGATCTGGCTGCGGCGGACCGAGACCAGGGCGAACTCGGCGCCGACGAAGAAGCCGTTGGCGAGCACGAGGAGCAGGGCGAACAGGAGTTGGAGCACGCTCATCGGGCCGCCTCCGCCAGGGTGAGGGGTTCGGGAGCGGGGGCCGTGCGCACGAGCCGTACCCTCTCGGCGCGGTAGTGCCCGACCTGGCGCACCGCCAGCCGCCAGCCGGGCAGCTCCGCCTTGTCGCCCGGCGCCGGGATTCGGCCGAGCAGGTCGGCGACGAGGCCCGCGACCGTCTCGTAGGGGCCCTCGGGCACGTCGAGGCCTATGCGCTGGAGCACGTCGACCCGGCAGCTGCCGTCGACGTCCCAGGCGGGGCGGCCGTCCTCGGGCGGGGCGTCGGCCAGTTCGGGCAGGTCCTGCCCGTCGTGCTCGTCGCGGACCTCGCCGACCAGTTCCTCGACGATGTCCTCCAGGGTCACCACGCCGGCCGTGCCGCCGTACTCGTCGACGACGACGGCGATGGGCTGTTCGCTGCGCAGCCGGGCCAGGAGCGGCTGCACGGGCAGCGTCTCCGGCACGAGCAGCGGGGCCTTGGCGATATGGCCGACCGGGGTGTGCAGCCGGTCCCGGGCCGGGATGGCGAGGGCGTCCTTGAGGTGGACCATGCCGACGATCTCGTCGATCCGCTCCCGGTAGACGGGGAAGCGGGACAGGCCGGTGGCGCGGGTCAGGTTGACCACGTCCTCGGCGGTGGCCGAGGACTGCAGGGCGCTGACCTTCACGCGGGGCGTCATCACGTTCTCCGCGGTCAGCTCGCCGAGGGACAGCGTGCGGACGAAGAGGTCGGCCGTGTCCTGTTCCAGGGCGCCGGCCTGCGCGGAATGACGGGCCAGGGAGACCAGTTCGTCGGGGGTGCGGGCGGAGGCCAGTTCCTCGGCGGGTTCGACGCCGAACGCGCGGACCAGCCGGTTCGCGACGGCGTTGAGGCCGGCGATGACCGGGCGGAACAGGCGGGAGAAGACGTACTGGGGGCCCGCGACGAAGCGGGCGACCTGCATCGGCCGCGACACCGCCCAGTTCTTCGGGACCAGTTCGCCGATCACCATCTGCACGGCGGACGCCAGCAGCATGCCGACGACGACGGAGACTCCGGAGACCGCGCCTTCGGGTATGCCGATCGCGGTGAACGGGCCGTGGAGCAGCTCCGCGAGCGCCGGTTCGGCGAGCATGCCGACGACGAGTGAGGTGATGGTGATGCCGAGCTGGGTGCCGGAGAGTTGGAAGGACAGCTCCTTGAGGGCGCCCACCACCTTGTGGGCCCGGCGGTCGCCCTCGGCCGCGGCCTTCTCCGCGTCCGGTCGCTCGACCGTGACGAGGCCGAACTCGGCGGCCACGAAGAAGCCGTTGGCGAGGATCAGGAGGAAAGCGGCTGCGAGCAGCAGCAGAGGGATGGTCATGCCGCCGCCTCGATAGGTCGGGAGGGGGCGGCGCAGGTACTACAGGACGATCCGTCCATCGCTGGAAGGAGTCACTCCTCGAAGTAGCAGGGGGCCACTGGTGTACCCGGTGGCACAACAGTGGCGGAGGCGCAACGAAAACGCCTCCGCCAACAGATTAATCAAGACATGGGCCGGTACGGCAGGGGCGGCGGCCCTGAGTCGGCCCCGATCTTCCCCTGCGTCGGCCCCGAGCCTGCTCGGGGGCGCCCCGGATGCGCTCGCTGTCAGTCCGGGGTCACCCGGTGTCAGCCCCGGGGCTGTTCGGGTTCACCGACGGAGCGGGCCTCGACCAGTGCCCTCAGGGTGCGGGCGTCCTCGATGGCGTGCTGCTTGGCGATGCCGGGCTGGATGCCGAGCGCGGGCAGGCTGGTGCCGTCGGTGAGGTCGAGGAAGACCCAGGGGTCGCCGACCCGCAGGTTCACCTGGACGATCTCCGCCCAGCCGAGCCGGCGCCTCCCGGCGATGTTGACGACGGTCACTCCGAACTCGTCGGCGACCACCTTGGGCCGGGAGAGCAGACACAGCACCCCGGCGAGCAGGGCCGCCGTGAAGACGAAGCTGAGCCGCTCCCCCGGGCCGAGGGTCGGCAGCAGCAGCGCGACCACCGTGATGACCACGAAGATCGCCGCGGCGGCGGTCAGCAGGACGGCCCGGGTGCGCCCCGGCCGGAAGGTGACCGGCAGGGCGGGCAGATCCGACATCGCGTACGACTCCCCGGAACTCAGAGGCGGCAGGCGTGGATGGCGGTGGTCAGGATGGCCCGGGCACCGATGTCGTACAGGTCGTCCATGATCCGCTGGGCCTCCTTGGCCGGGACCATGGCGCGTACGGCGACCCAGCCCTCGTTGTGCAGCGGCGAGACGGTCGGTGACTCCAGGCCCGGGGTGAGGGCGACGGCCTTCTCCAACTGCTCGACGCGGCAGTCGTAGTCCATCATCACGTAGGTGCGGGCCACGAGGACGCCCTGGAGGCGGCGCAGGAACTGCTGCACCTTGGGCTCGTTCTCCGAGGAGGTGTCCGCGTCGACGCGGCGGATGACGACGGCCTCGGACTTCATGATCGGCTCGCCGAAGACCTCCAGGCCCGCGTTGCGCAGGGAGGTCCCGGTCTCGACGACGTCGGCGATGACCTCGGCGACACCCAGTTCGATGGCGGTCTCGACGGCGCCGTCGAGGTGGACGACGGAGGCGTCGATGCCGTGGTCGGCGAGGTGACCCGCGACGATGCCCTCGTACGAGGTGGCGACGGTCTTGCCCTTGAGGTCGGCGATGCCGGCCGCCGTGCCGGGCTTGGCGGCGAAGCGGAAGGTGGAGCGGGCGAAGCCGAGCGGGAGGATCTCCTCGGCGTTGGCGCCGGAGTCGATCAGCAGGTCGCGGCCGGTGATGCCGATGTCGAGCCGGCCGGAGGAGACGTAGATCGCGATGTCGCGGGGGCGGAGGTAGAAGAACTCGACCTCGTTCTCCGGGTCGACGATCCGCAGTTCCTTGGACTCCCGGCGCTGGAGGTAGCCGGCCTCATGCAGCATCTCCCCCGCAGGGCCGGACAGGGAACCCTTGTTGGGGACGGCGATGCGCAGCATGAGGCAGGCTTCCTTCGTTCTCGTGGGTGCGGAGATGTGTGCGGGGGGGACGGCTCAGAGGTGGGCGTACACGTCGTCCAGGGAGATGCCGCGGGCGACCATCATCACCTGGACGTGGTACAGCAGCTGCGAGATCTCCTCGGCGGCCGCTTCCTTGCCCTCGTACTCGGCGGCCATCCAGACCTCGGCGGCCTCTTCGACGACCTTCTTACCGATGGCATGGACGCCCTTCCCGACCAGTTCGGCGGTGCGGGAGGTGGCGGGGTCGCCGTTGGCAGCCTTCTGCTGGAGCTCGGTGAAGAGCTCCTCGAACGTCTTCTTGGACATGGTGGGCCCCACACTACGCCGTCACGGGCGTGCCTCAGCGCCAGGGTTCAGATACTGAGCGGAGCGTGGCCGCGGTCGCCACGGCCGCGGTCACCGCCTCGTGCCCCTTGTCCTCGTTGGAGCCCTCGATACCGGCGCGGTCCAGGGCCTGCTCCTCGGTGTCGCAGGTCAGTACGCCGAAGCCGACGGGGACGCCGGTGTCGACGGAGACCTGGGTGAGGCCCTGGGTGACGCCCTGGCACACGTACTCGAAGTGGGGGGTGCCGCCGCGGATGACGACGCCGAGGGCGACGATGGCGTCGTAGCCGCGGCCGGCGAGGACCTTGGCGACGACCGGGAGCTCCCAGCTGCCGGGGACGCGCAGGAGGGTCGGCTCGTCGATGCCCAGGTCGTGCAGGGCGCGCAGGGCGCCGTCGACGAGGCCGTCCATCACCTTCTCGTGCCACTGGGCCGCGATGACCGCGACGCGCAGGTCGCCGACGTTGCTGACGGACAGTTCGGGTGCGCCCTTGCCGCTCACGTTGCTCCTTGGTTCCTGAATCTCGGTTCGAGACGGTCGTGCTGTGGTTCTGGTGGTTCGGCTTCTTTACTGCTCGCCGCAGGTGGTCACGGTGGTCGTGTCCAGCCAGGGCAGGTCGTGGCCCATCCGGTCCCGCTTGGTGCGCAGGTAGCGGAGGTTGTGCTCGCCCGCGCGGACGGGCATCGGTTCGCGGCCGGTGACGGCGAGGCCGTGTCGGACGAGGGCGTCGGTCTTCTCGGGGTTGTTGGTCAGCAGCCGGAGGCTGCGGACGCCGAGGTCGCGGAGGATCTGGGCGCCGGCGCCGTAGTCACGGGCGTCGGCGGGCAGGCCCAGTTCGAGGTTGGCGTCGAGGGTGTCGCGGCCGCGTTCCTGGAGTTCGTAGGCGCGCAGCTTGGACAGCAGACCGATGCCGCGTCCCTCGTGGCCGCGGAGGTAGACGACGACGCCGCGGCCCTCGGTGGCGATGCGTTCGAGGGAGGTCTCCAGCTGGGGGCCGCAGTCGCAGCGCAGGGAGTGGAAGACGTCGCCGGTGAGGCATTCGGAGTGGACGCGGACGAGGACGTCCTCGCCGTCGCCGATCTCGCCGTGGACGAGGGCGACGTGCTCGACGCCGTCGACGGTGGAGCGGTAGCCGTAGGCGGTGAAGTCGCCGAAGGCGGTGGGGAGCTGGGTCTTCGCCTCGCGCTTGACGGTGGGCTCGGAGGAGCGGCGGTAGGCGATCAGGTCCTCGATGGAGATGATCGTCAGGCCGTGCTTGCGGGCGAAGGGGATCAGCTCGGGCAGGCGCAGCATGCGGCCGTCCTCGCCGGCGATCTCGACGATGGCGCCGGCCGGGCGGAGGCCCGCGAGGCGGGCGAGGTCGACGGCGGCCTCGGTGTGGCCGTCGCGCACGAGGACGCCGCCGGCGCGGGCGCGCAGCGGGAAGATGTGGCCGGGGCGGACGAAGTCGGTGGGCCGGGCCGTGCCGCTCGCCAGCAGTTGGAGCGTGGTGGAGCGGTCGGAGGCGGAGATGCCGGTGGTGACTCCGTGCTCGGGGGCGGCGTCGACGGTGACGGTGAAGGCGGTGCGCATGGACTCGGTGTTCTGCTGCACCATCTGCGGCAGTTCGAGCCGGTCCAGTTCGTCGCCCTCCATGGGGGCGCAGATCATGCCCCGGCATTCGCTCATCATGAAGGCGACGATCTCGGGGGTGGCCTTCTCGGCGGCGATGACGAGGTCGCCCTCGTTCTCCCGGTCCTCGTCGTCGACGACCACGACGGGGCGGCCGGCCGCGATGTCGGCGATGGCCTGCTCCACGGGGTCGAGCCCGAAGTTCTCGATGTCGTCGGTGCTGTAGAGAATCGGCGCCATGGTCATGCTGGGGCTCCTTCCAGGGCGGGCTTGCGGGACCGCAGCCACCAGTCGCGCATGCCCCACAGGACGAGCGCGCCGTAGATGATGTAGACGAAACCGGAGAAGGCGTAGCCGTTGGCGAAGTTGAGCGGTACGCCCACGAGGTCGACCAGCAGCCAGGCGAACCAGAACTCGACCATGCCGCGTGCCTGGGCGTACATGGCGACGATGGTGCCGGTGAAGATGTACGCGTCCGGCCAGGGGTCCCAGGACAGGGTGGGGAACGCGGTGAAGAGTCCGCCGACGGCGAGGGTGCCGAGGGCGGCGCCGGCGAGGAGGTAGCCGCGTTCGCGCCAGGTGGCGAAGCGGGGGGCGATGGCACCGTCCGCGGCCTGCCCCTTGGTGCGGTTCCACTGCCACCAGCCGTACGCGGCGACGGCCATGACGATGACCTGCTTGCCGGCGCTGCCGGTGAGGTGGCCGGCGAAGGCACCGAAGAGGATGAGCCCGGAGAGGAACTGCACGGGCCAGTTCCACAGGGAGCGTACGGCGCCGAGGGCGAGGGCGATCAGGCCGAAGATGTTCCCGATCATGTCCGACCAGCGGATCTGCTGGTCGAACACGGTGAAGGCGACCGAGTTCAGCGAGTTCACCGCGTGGCCCCTTGCGATCCGAGGAGCCGCTCGACGTACTTGGCGATGACGTCGACCTCGAGGTTGACCGGGTCGCCGGGCTGCTTGCGGCCGAGGGTCGTCAGGTCGAGGGTGGTGGGGATGAGGCTGACGGTGAAGTGGTCGGTGCCGGCCTCGACGACGGTGAGGCTGATGCCGTCGACGGTGATGGAGCCCTTCTCCACGACGTACCGGGTGAGGTCGGCGGGGAGCGAGATCTTGACGATCTCCCAGTTCTCGGACGGCTTGCGCTCGATGACCTGGCCGGTGCCGTCGACGTGGCCCTGCACGATGTGGCCGCCGAGGCGTTCGCCGACGGCCATGGGGCGTTCGAGGTTGACGCGGGAGCCGACGGTGAGGGCGCCGAGGCTGGAGCGGTCGAGGGTCTCCGCCATGACGTCGGCGGTGAACCAGTCGTCCTCGTGCTCCACGACGGTGAGACAGACGCCGTTGACGGCGATGGAGTCGCCGTGCTTCGCCCCCTGGGTGACGACGGGGCCACGCAGTCGGAAGCGGGAGGAGTCGCCGAGGTTCTCGACGGCGGTGACCTCACCCAGCTCTTCGACGATTCCGGTGAACACTTCCCGGGTCCTCCTGCCTCGTAGGGCTCGGACTCCGGGGCTGTCGAAGACGACAGAGATCAGCGGACAACGGCACAGGGGGCGACGCCGTGTGGAGGACCCACTCCTGCTGGAGCAGGCCGACAACAGTCGGCGGCGCGCACGCATGCCCGCCCGCCGCGCACTGCCTCCCATCCGGACTTTAACCGTCGGTCCAGGAATTTCACCTGGTCAACCGGCCGCTGGAAGCGACCGGGTCGCGGACTGTAACCGCCGGTTCGGACTTTCACCGACCCCGGAGTGCGCTGCTTCTGGTACATGGCCAGTGTGCCACGCCTGATCGGCACCCATGCGGGTGATGACTGTGGGGTGGCTCACAGATGGTGTCACTGGACTTCTACGGCGCGTGACGCGGAGGCCGGGCCCTGACTGATCACGAGTCAATTTCCGCCCCACCGGCCCCAGTCGGACCGCGTCGAGACCTGCCGGACGGCACGCCGGACCCATTGACCAGGTTGGTCTAGTCCTTTTAAGGTCTGCGATCGCGGTTACTCGTCCCGAAGGCGCGCCGGCCGCCCCCAGTCGGCCCGGCGGCGGTGACGACGGCCCTTGCCCCGCCGCCGGGTCCCCCTCCCTCGCCGTCCGGTGGGTTCCCCGCCCCGTGTCACATTCCACGTGTGCTGTCCGGTCATAGCTGTCGAAGGCGTTCCGTGGGGAGCGCCGGTGTCGAAAGGTTGGACAACATGACCACGATCCTGGTGACCGGCGGGACCGGTGTCCTCGGCCGGCGCGTCACCGAACGGCTGCGGGCGGACGGGCACGAGGTGCGGGTGCTCAGTCGGCACGCGCAGCCGTACGCCGTCGATCTGGTCGCGGGCGGGAGCGGGCTGGACTCGGCGCTGGCGGGGGTGGACACGGTGGTGCACTGTGCGTCCTCGCCACGCGGGGGCGACGAGAAGGCGGCGGCGAATCTGATCGCCGCGGCGCGGCGGGCCGGGGTGGGGCACCTCGTGTACATCTCGATCGTCGGCGTCGACCGGGTGCCGTTCGGCTACTACCGGAGCAAGCTGGCGGTCGAGCGGGTGGTCGAGGAGTCGGGGCTGGGCTGGACGACGCTGCGGGCGACCCAGTTCCACGACCTGCTCGTGACGCTCTTCGAGGGCCTGTCGAAGTCTCCGGTCATGCCGGTGCCGGCCGGGGTGAGCGACCAGCCGATCGCCGTCGCCGAGGTCGCCGACCGCCTGACCGAGCTCGCCGTGTCCGCCCCCGCGGGCCGCGTCCCGGACATGGGCGGCCCGGAGGTCCTCAGCCTCCACACGCTGGCCCGCACCTACCTGACCGCCACCGGCCGCCGCCGCGCCCTCCTGACGGTGCCCCTGTTCGGCAAGGCGTACGCGGGGTTCCGGGCCGGGGGCCACCTGGCCCCGGAAAGGGCGGTGGGCAAGGGGACGTTCGGGGAGTACGTGGCCGAACGGTTCGGCCGGAGCCGGACGACGGGGTGAGCCGAAGGGCCGCCGAGTCTGGGGCGGACGCCGATGGCACGGGGAGTCGCGAAGCCTGTCAGCGGCGGGCGGACGCCGATGGCACGGGGAGTCGCGAAGCCTGTCAGCGGCGGGGTGCGGATGGCGGACCGAGCCATGGGTCGCCCACTGTCGACCCCTACCGCGGCGGCGGTGTGAACAGCTCGTCCTGGGCCGTGTCCCTCGCCATGAGCAGGGCCCCCCGCAGGACGGCGGCGCCGCCGAGGGCGCTGGGCCGGACCTCGGTGGGCAGCGGCGACAGTGCCGCCAGCCGCGCCTCGACCCGGGCGGCGAGCACCTCCCCTCCGGCCTGCCCGACCTCCCCTCCGAGCACCACACAGCCGGGGTCGAGAACGGCGACGACGGAGGCGGCCCCGATGGCGAGACGATCGGCCAGGGCGTCGAGGAAGCGGGCATGGGCGTCGACCGACGGGCGGGTGTCCGGGGTCGCGTGCGCGTCGCCCAGGGGGTGTACGGGAGTGACCGCCCCGTCCGACGAGGCGCCGGCCCCAACCGATGCGGGACGCGCCCGCGGGGCGCCGATCCCACCCGCCGCCGGACGCGTCTGCGGGGCGTTCGCGTCGGCCGGTGCGGCCGCGCTCCCGCCCGTCGGGACGTCGGGTCCGGCCGCCGGGGGCCGGCTCGTCGCCGCCTCCGCGGCTGCCCTCACCAGGGTGGCAGCGTGTGGCTCGCTGCCAGCCGGGGCGGCGGCCGTCAGGCCGTACTCCCTGGCCAGGGTGTCGATCGCGGCGGCGGCGCCCAGGGAGTGGAAGCCGCCCTCGCAGTCGGTGGCCGAGGGCAGGGTCGTGGTGCCCGGGACCGGGAGGAAGCCGATCTCGCCGGTGCCGCCGGAGGCGCCGCGGCGGAGGGTGCCGTCGAGGACGACGGCCGCGCCGGTGCCGAGGCCGAGCCAGAGGAGGACGAAGGTGTCGCGGTCGCGGGCAGCGCCGTCCCGCTGCTCGGCGAGCGCCGCGAGGTTGGTCTCGTTCTCGACGAGGACCCGGGCCGGGAGGCGTTCACCGAGGGCGACGGCCAGCCGGCGGTGCCATTCGGGCAGCCCGGTGCTGTCGCGCAGTTCGCCGGTGGCCGGGTCGATGAGCCCGGGGGCGCCGATCGCCACGGTGTGCAGCCGGTCGGCGCCCGCCTCCTTCGCGGCACGCTCCACGAGGCTGACGGCCTGCTCTACGGCGGGCCCGGTACCCGCGTCGTCCGCGACAAGCACGGACGCCCGCGCCAGTTCCGTACCGAGCAGATCGGCGACGACGACCGTGACGCCCTCGGTGCGTACGTCGAGCGCGGCGAGGTACGCGCGGTCGGCGACGATGCCGTAGAGGCGGGCGTTCGGCCCGCGCCGCTGCTCGCCCGACTCCCCCACCACCGAGATCAGTCCGGCCTCGGTGAGGCGCTCCACGAGATCGGCGACGGTGGGCCGGGACAGACCGGTGAGCTGCTTCAACCGCCCCGCCGTCAACGGCCCTTCCTCCTGCAGCAGCCGCAGGGCGAGCCGGTCGTTGATGGCCCGGGCGGTGCTGGGTGATGCGGGCATGCCGGGATCCTCCCAGATCGACGACGCGTACGGTTGCCGGCCTTGTGACAGCCGGGGCACACGACCCGACCGCCGGCCCCGCGGCGCCGTACGGACAGCGCTCTCTATCTATCAGGCAGGGTTCCTGATAGTTTACGGCGGCGCGAGAGCGAGGTCGGGTGGTCCGGAAACGGGCGGGTACGGCTGGAGTGCGAGTTCGAGGGCATTCACGCAAGCCAGGGAGGGCGGAGAATGAGCTCAGTGGTCTACGAACGGCGCGATGTGCGGCGGGCCCGGTACGCCGTGGCCGCCGTCTTCGCCGTGCACGGAGCGGTGACCGGCTCGTTCGCGACCCGGGTGCCCTGGGTCCAGGACCACGCCCAGCTCAGCGCGGGTCAGCTGGGGTTGGCGCTCGCGTTTCCGGCGATCGGCGCGTCCGTGGCGATGCCGCTCGCCGGCTATGTCAGCCACCGGCTCGGCGCCCGTACGGCGATGCGGGCCCTGATCGCGCTGTGGACCCTCGCGCTGATCCTGCCGTCCCTCGCGCCGAACCTGTGGACGCTGTGTGCCGCCCTGTTCGTGTACGGCGCGACGGCCGGCATGGCGGACGTGGCGATGAACGCGCTCGGCGTCGAGGTCGAGGCCCGCCTCGGCAAGTCGATCATGTCGGGGCTGCACGGCATGTGGAGCGCGGGCGCTCTCGTCGGCTCGGCGGCCGGCACGCTCGCCGCGCACCTCGGCTCGGACGCCCGGCTGCACCACGCGCTCGCGGCGGCCACCCTCACCGTGCTCGGTCTGGTCGCCTGTCAGTGGGTGCTGGACATCCGGGCCACCGAGGACGAGGAGCCGCCGCCCCGGTTCGCGTTGCCGCCCAGGTCGGCGCTGCTCATCGGCGCCGTCGGGTTCTGCGCGGTCTTCGCGGAGGGGGCGGCCCTGGACTGGTCGGCGGTGTATCTGCGGGACGAGTTGGCGACCTCGGCGGGCCTCGCGGCGGCGTGCACCACCGGGTTCATGCTCACCATGGCAGTGGCACGGCTGGTGGGCGACGCGGTGGTGAACCGCTTCGGCGCGGTGCGCACCGTGCGGGCGAGCGGTGTCCTCGCGGCGCTCGGCGGTGTGCTGATCGTCGTCGCGAACCACCCGGCGGTCGCCATGGCCGGGTTCGCTCTGATGGGGCTCGGCATCGCCGTCGTCGTACCGCTCTGCTTCGCCGCGGCCGGGCGCAGCGGCCCGAACCCGAGCCAGGCCATCGCGGGTGTCGCGACCATCACGTACACCTCGGGGCTGATCGCGCCGAGCGCGATCGGCGGTCTGGCGCAGCTGACCAGCCTGGTGGTGTCGTTCGGTCTGGTGACCCTGCTGGCGTGCGGGCTAGCCGTGTTCGCGGGGGTGCTGCGGGCCGGGGAGGGCGACCGGACGCGGATCAGTCGGCCGGACGCAGCAGTTCCCGACCCGAAGCCCTGAAGCCGTCGCTCCACGCGGTGGGCCGCAGGGTGTCGGCGTCCAGCCTGACGAGGACGCGGGTGCCCTGCGCGTAGGTCCGCGAGCCGTCGGTCGAGCAGAAGCGGAAGCCGTAGGTCAGGCCGGTGGTGCCGAGCCGCTCCAGCCACAGGTGCACGGCGTAGGTGCCGGGCCGGGTGACCGGCGCCTCGTAGTTGATCCGCAGTTCCTTGACCACGTTGCAGAAGTCGCCGGCGGCGGCCCAGTCGCCGTCGAAGCCGTAGCCCTGCTCCCGCCAGTGCTGGGTCCAGGCGCGCTCGACCATCACCGGGTAGCGGGCGTTGTGCAGCATGCCGAGGGCGTCCAGGTCGTCGAAGTGCACGGTGACGGGGACGAGCCTGCCGTGGGCGAGGGCGGGGGCTGTCGGGGCTTCGGCGGTCACGGGTGGGGAGCTGGGTCAGTGGTTCCCGGGGGGCCTAACCTCGCGCTTTCACGAAGCGGACTGTTCGAGGCTTGATCAAAAAGGCGGGAAGTGCTCCTGACCCGCAACGATAGGACTTGCCGAGGATCCTGTTGACTGCGAGGAAAGAAGCACTTCCCAGGTGAAGAGGCGTATCGGGTCGTACCCGCATGTCCGTGTCGAGGGCGGCGGTCACGGGGTCGCCACGCAGTCCGGGTCCGTGTTGCTGGTGGAGGCGATCCGCAAGACCGGCCTCGATCAGGCGATATCCGGTGCGCTCACCCTGTGGCGCAAGCAACGGGCCGTCCACGACCCGGCGAAGGTCCTGCTCTCAAATCCCCCAGGACTACGGCGGTTTGGGTATCCACGCGTGCAGAACTGAGTACGCGTACTCACGGCACGGCAGCTCCCTGGCGGCGAGACTGGGCGGCAGACCAAGCGACTGGAGACGATCATGCACCTGCCCCGCAGAATGAACCGAGCCGCCACTGCCTTCCGGCCCGAAAGGGTTCGGATCATCGTTGCTGCTCTCGCGAGCGGGGCCGCAGTCTTGGCACTCACCGGATGTGCCGGCTTCGAGTACAAGGAGGACATCTGCAGCAGCGGCGAGTACCCCGTTCTGGCCGTAGGCGATACCGGCTCCGCTTGCGTGTCGGACAAGGAAGACCCGCCGGCGGGATTCGTGCGATACCCGGAGGGCAAGGTGCCGCAGCAGGTCGACGACACGTGGGATGTGTACTGGGACACCCATACGCTCGACAAGGACGGCAACATCATCGACATCCCCGACGCGGGCTGACCCGGACGACCCACGCTCTGGGAAGCGCCCACTACAACCGCGTAAGTCAGACGCGGCCCGGGTCATTGCCCCCACGTCAGCCAGACGCCCTTAGAGGTCGTTTTCATCTAGGATGCCCGCTTATCGGGCACTTCTTAAGCGGTAGGTGGCGGTACAGGCGAGGTCACCGAGGCTGTCGATGCCGACGAGTCGCGGGAGGTTGCGGGTGGGGCGGAAGAGGCCCTGATCCTGTCTCATCCCAGGATGCCCGGTCTTCGAGGCTGTGTGCTTCGACCGCCGTTGGCGTGCGCCTGGGCGCATTCGGTGTGCGGCAGTACGTCGGAAGCATGCCGAAACGACGCCTGTATCCGAGTGATCTGTCCGATGCCCGCTGGGAGTTGATCGAGCCGGTCCTGGCGGCCTGGCGTTTCGAGCGCCGCGGCCGGGCCCTGGAACAGAGCGCGGCGGGGCACCGCCGTCCACGGCCACGACGACACCGCGACCGGGACACCGAGCGGACTCGCCGCCCTGCTCCTGGAGGAACTGAGCGTGCTGCCGGCGGCCCAGCGCCGTACCGTCGAAGCGGTGGCGGTGCTCGGGGACCATGCCACCCCCACCATGGTGAGTCTGACCACCGGAAACCCCACGGCGGCGGAACTCGACGACCGTAGCGGCGCGTTCGCGCGGCGCGATCTGCTGCGCACGGGATCCGACGGCCGTTGGACGCTGCGCCACCCGCTGCTGCGGGCGTCGGTCTACGAGCGCACCCCCGCGTCGCGGCGCGCCGAGATCCACCGCGTCGCCGCGGAAGAACTGGCCCGCACCGGCGCCTCCCCCGCCGAACGCGCCCACCACGTGGCGAGATCGCTGACGGGATGGGATCCCGCGGCGGCGGCCGTCCTGAGCGAGGCGGCCGCCCGGCCCACACGGCACCCGCCACGGCCGCATATCTGCTGGACGTAGTCCTGCGGCTCAGGCCGGACACGCCCGCCCACGCGGCGCGGCGCGGCGCGCTGACGCTGGCGTGTGCGCGAGCGCTCGGCGTGGGCGGCAGCCTGCGGGAGAGCCGGGATCTGCTGCACGCGCTGATCAGCGGCCCGGGGGAGAAGGACGCGTCGCTGCGCGGGGACGGCGCTGTGCGCCATGATGGAACGCCACCTCGGGCACTCCCCTGAAGCCCTGGCCCTCCTCCAGCGGGAACTGGCCCGCACGCCCGGTCCCGAGCCGCGCCAGGCGGTCTCCTCAGCACCCGCACGGTCGAGAGCCACCTGTCGGCCATCTACCGCAAGACCGGACTGCCGTCCCGGTCGGCGCTGGCGGGCCTCGTGACCCGCGCCGCCCTCGAACAGCGGCCCGCACCGGCCCGGGAACCGCTGTTCTTCGCGACGGGACGGTCCCCCGGAGACCGTGTCTGACCACCCCGCACTCCGCGGCGGGGCGGTTCTCGCCCTGTGCCGACCGGACCCGTGCCGCGTCAACGGGGGTGGTACGGCGGCGTGATGCCCGAGGAACCGCCGTGGTCCCGGTGTGTAATGTGCAGGCCGCGCCGGGCGTGTCGTGGGCGTGTTCGAACCGAACAGAGGCGGGGGTGCCATGCCGAAGCATCATGCAGTGGTGGTCGGAGCCGGAATCGGTGGACTCACGGCCGCCGTGGCACTGCACTGCCGCGGCTGGCGGGTCACCGTCTGCGAACGTGCCCCCGAACCTCCCACGACCGGCGCCGGTATCGGCCTCGCCCCCAACGCCCTGCGAGCTCTGGAGGCCATCGGTGTCGACGCCGCCCGGGCCGTCGGCAGTGCCGTCCCCGTGACGATGGGCGTGCGCCGCTCCGACGGCCGGTGGCTCGTCCGGGCCGAGACCGTGGACATGGCTGCCCGCTACGGCATGCCTCCGATCGCCGTCCCGCGTCCGGCCTTCACCGCGGCCCTGACTGCCAACCTGCCGCCGAAGGCCCTTCGCTACGGCACCGAAGTGACGGGAGTCGACGACGTCATGGGCCGCTCGACCGTCCGTACGGCGGCCGGTCAGGACCTGTCCGCCGACCTGGTCGTCGCCGCCGACGGCATCCGCAGCCCGCTGCGCCGCGCGTACTTCCCCGACCACCCCGGACTGCACTACATCGGCGAGACGGCCTGGCGCACCATCGTGGACGCTCCGGACCTACGGATACCGTCCATGAGCGAGACCTGGGGAAGGGGCGGACGGTTCGGCGTGACCCCGCTCGCGGACGGCCGTCTGTATCTCTACGCCACCGGGCTCGTCCCGCCCGGCACCCGGTCGGCCGACTCCCGCGCCGAACTCCGCCGCCGTTTCGGCTCGTGGCACGACCCGATCCCGGCCCTGCTGGAGCGCGTCCAACGCCTCGACGAGGCCGACGTCCTCCAGAACGACCTCTACGACCTGGCCGCCCCGCTTCCTCGCCTGCACCACGGCCGGATCGTCTGGCTCGGCGACGCAGCCCACGCCATGGCCCCCAACCTCGGCCAGGGCGGCTGCCAGGCAATCGAGGACGCGGTGATCCTCGCCCACCTGCTCCCCCGCGGGGACGGCACGGACTCCGTCCCGGCCGCCCTCGCCGCGTACACCGCCGCCCGCCGCGACCGGACGAACGCTGTCCGCGTCCGCGCCCGTTGGGTCGGCCGCCTGGGAGCCCTGCGCAACCCGCTCGCTGCGGCGGCCCGCGACCTAGCGGTCCGGGCCACCCCCACCCGGCTCGCCCTGCGGGGCATGGACGACCTCTTCAACGGCTTCCCCCCGGGTGGCGGTGGCATCCATCGCGACAGGCTGCCTTTGTGACAACTACCGCGTTCGGCTCATATCCCATATGGGACAACCTCTACGTGAGGGACTACGTATTTTCACCGATGCGATGGAGGCACGCGGCAACGAGACTCGTTCACGAGCCGCGCATCGGCGCAGGTACAGGAAAGGCCACGCGTGAACCGTCAGCAAACGGAATTCCATGCCTCATGCGGGCACTTGATCTCGGTTCCGGCCGACCGTGCCGGGCAGAACGTCCGTTGCCCCCACTGCCACCGGGTGGTCCCGGCTCCGGCTGCCGATGTTCCGTACGCCTCGCCCGTGCTCACGCCCGGCCCTGTTCCCGGGCCGACCACATCGGCGGAGCCGGCCGCTCTGACCGCCCTCTACATGACTGCTCTCATCGCTGGTGTGCTGGGGGCCGCCTGCATCTATCTGGTCATGTTCAACGAGCTCGACGAGTCCGAACTGGTCACGATCACCCCGCTGTGGTTCTTTCCGATCGTCTTCGGCCTGTACGGCTTCGTCTCCCAGCGACTGCTGCGGCGTATCTCCGCGGGGCACGCGCAAACCCTCAGTCAGGCCGCCCGCATGTCGATCGAGGTGGCCGGTTACTGGGCGCTCCCGGCGCTCTTCCCGTTCCTGGTTCTGAGATGGCGTAGCTCTCTGCTCGTATCGCTGGCGGCGGCGGTCTTCTGGGCCGTACTGCTGTGGTTCTTCTTCGCAGCGGTCTTCCCGACCCTCTGAGCGGACGTCTCCGCGGAATACGTAGTCGGATACGTGGTTTCACTGAGGCGCCGTCACTCCAGTCGCGCCTATGTTCGGCGTGTCGGACAGAGTGATCGGTGTTGAGGGGACTGAGTGACAGGCAACGCCCGTGTGGTACGGGGAAGCTGGGTGACCTTGCTGGTGGCGGGAAGCCTGCTGACGGGGTGTTCGGGCCAGGCGACGGGCAACGCACCGGAGCGGGAGAACACTTCGGCGGTGGCGCCTTCTTCAGCTTCATCGGCCAGTGCCTCGGCCGGCGATTCGCCGAGTACCACCGCGACCCCGTCGGGGGCCTCGTCCGCCGCCTCCACCGTTTTCACGCCGGATGCCTCCCTGGTACCCAAGACCTCGAAGGACGGGCGTCGGCTGGCCGATGCCGTCGTGCTCGCCCCGGTCGACTGGGGACGGGGTTATGTCGCTCGGACTCCGGCCGCGAGCACCCCGGGGACATGGGCCGTCCTGGGCGAAGACTGCCGCTGGGAGCGGGAGAAGCTCCCCCGTGGGGTGCTGGCGAGCACGTCTCGCTACAGCAGGCTGGCGGCCGGCGGGGGCAGGGGCGCGGTCACGGTGACGGCCGTGGCCACCGTGCACGGCTCCGCCCTCGGCGCCGACGAGCAGTTGAGCGCCACCCTGGAGGAGGTGTTGCGCTGCCCGGAGCAGCGGCCGCGGTCGGCGGAGCGGATCACGGGTCTCATGTCGCTGGGCACCCCCTTCGGTGCCCGTGAACAGCAGTACGCCGACGACTCCGTTCTGGAGGCCGGCACATACGCCGAGAACGGCGGCGCCGGACAGCCGTACCGCTGGATGGTCGCCCGGCTGGGCACGGTCGTCGTGGCCGTGTCGGTGACCGGCGGCGCCGGGAACACCGAGCAGGAACTGAACGAACTCGGCAGCAAGGCCCTGGCGAAGATGCTGACGCGCATCGAGCAGCGGCTGAAGGGGAAGTGATGGAGCCGCTGCGTACCTTCGATCCCGCCAAGCTGGCGGGCTACCGGCTGCTCGGACGGCTCGGCGCGGGCGGCATGGGTGTGGTGTACCTGGCCCGCTCGGCCGGCGGAACCCTCCTCGCGCTGAAGGTGATTCAGACCGAGTACGCCGAGGACGCCGGTTTCCGGGAGCGGTTCCGGCGTGAGGTGGAGACGGCCCGGCGCATGACCAGCCCGTGGGTGGCTTCTCTGGTGGACGCGGACCCCGAGGCGGCGCAGCCCTGGCTCGCCACCGCGTTCGTCCCCGGCCCCTCGCTCGGCGAGGCCGTCGCCGAGCACGGCCCGCTGCCGGTGCGCGGTCTGCGGGTGCTGGGGGCGCGGCTCGCCGAGGCGCTGCAAGAGATCCACGCGGCCGGACTCGTCCACCGGGACGTCAAACCCGGCAATGTGCTGCTGGCCCTCGACGGGCCGCGGCTGATCGACTTCGGTATCGCCCGCGATACCGAAGAACCAGGGCTCACCTCGACCGGTGTCGTGGTCGGTACGCCCGGGTTCCTGCCGCCGGAGCAGGCGCGGGGCACGGGGATTCCCGGAGCGGCCGGCGACGTCTTCTCGCTGGGGTGTGTGCTGGCCTTCGCCGCCACCGGCCGGCCTCCGTTCGGTACCGGGTCGCTCGACGCGCTGCTGTATCGGACGGTGCACGACGCGCCCGACCTCCACGGTGTTCCGGCGGAGCTCGCACGCGTGGTGGCCGACTGCCTGGAGAAGGATCCTGAACTACGCCCCACGGCCGAGGAGTTGACGGCGTCCTTCACGGGCACTCCGCCGGCCTCTCCCACAGATCCGCGGGAGGCCCTGCGGGCCGTACGTCCCGAGGTGGCCGGTGACGAGGAGGCGCCGACGGGCGAAGAGGCCTGGCTGCCGCAGCCGTTGGTGCGGCTGATCGCCGAACGATCGGCCGTCGGGTTCGCGTTGCCCGCGATCGACGAGACCGAGGTCGGCCCCGGGTCCGCAGACACCGCCTCGACGGACACTGCGGCGGCGAGTCCTGCCGGCCGTGTCCTCGGCAGACGCCGGTTCCTGCTCCTGGCCGGGGCCACGGCGGTCGTCGCGGTCGGCGGCGGACTGGCCACGTGGTCGGCGCTCGACCGTGACCGCAGCGAGGACTCCGACGCCACGCCGGCGGACTCCAACCCTCTCTACACCCTCGGCCTGCACGCCGATCTGACGGGCGATCAGAAGGAGGTCGGCCGGGCCCAGGAACGGGGACTGCGGCTCGCCGTCCACGAGTTCAACTCCCGTGCGGGCGCGCCTTTCTCGCTCGCCGTGAAGACGGTGGACGACGGCGGCGATCCGGCGCGGTCGCCCGCGGCGGCCAAGAAGCTCATCGCCGACCGTTCCGTGCTGGCGGTGATCGGTCCCACCACGGACGCCACCGCCCTGGCCTCGCTGCCGACGTACGACGCCGCGTCGCTGCCGCTGATCGCGGTGACACCCGGCGCCACCGCGCTCCAGGTGATGGGCAGCCGGTCCTTCCTGCACGCCCGGGTGACGGACACGATCCTGCCGTTCTACCTGGACGCCTACCTGCGCGGTACGGCGAAGTCGCGCACGGTCGGGATCGTCGACGACCGGGCGGCGGACGCCTACGGCTGGGAGATCAGCAGCACCCTCGCCAACATCCTGCGCAAGGTGCCGCTGCCGGCCGTGCCCAAGGTGGTCAGCGCGCTGCGCACCGACTTCGGGCCGACCCTGGACGCCCTGTTGGCCGGGGGCGCCGACTCGGTGGTCTTCGCCGGCTATCACGAGCGGGCCGCGCTGCTGGCCCGGGAGCTGCACCGCCGTGACTTCCCGGGAGCCAGGGCCGCCGCCCAAGGGGTGCTCGACGCCCGGTTCCTGTCCGCGGCGGGCGACGCGGCCGACGGCTGGGCGATCGTCGCCCCGGCCATGGACGCCACCGTGGCGCCCGAGGCGAAGGCGTTCCGGGCCGCCCACCGCAAGCTGTTCGGGGCGGAGCCGGAGCGCTACGCCGTGGAGACGTACGACGTGGCGCAGTTCGCCGTGAAAACGCTGCGGTCGCTGGGCGTCGGGAGCCGCACCCGGCCGAACCTGACGACGGCGCTGCGAGCGGGGTCGTACCAGGGGATCGCCCGGAACTTCGCGTTCGACAAGGCGACCGGGGCGCTGGTGATCGACGGCAGCGGGGTCTACCTGTGGACGGTCGAGGGCGGCCGGTTCGCCTATCAGGGCCTGGCCCCGTCTCAGGTGTCCACCTGATGGCCGTAAGTGCTCAGTCGGTGAGCTCGGGCGTTCATTCGAAGGGGCGTTGATGGAGCCGTTGCGCGGCGCCGACCCGGCCCGGATCGCGGGCCACCGGCTACTGCGCCGACTGGGCGCCGGCGGCATGGGCGTCGTGTACCTGGCACGCTCACCCGGCGGCGCGCTCGCCGCGGTGAAGGTGATCCGCGCGGCGCACGCCGACGACGCGGGGTTCCGGGCCCGTTTCCGCCGTGAGGTGGAGACGGCGGGCCGGGTCGTGAGCCCCTGGGTGGTACCACTGCTCGATGCCGACCCGGACGCGGAGTCCCCGTGGCTGGCCACGGCGTTCGTGCCGGGACCCGCGCTGGACGAGGCGGTGGAGGAATGCGGCCCGCTGCCGTACGAGAGCGTCCGCGTGCTGGGGGCGCGGCTGGCCGAGGCGCTGGACGCGGTGCACGGGGCGGGTCTGGTGCACCGGGATGTCAAGCCCGCCAATGTGCTGCTCGCGGTCGACGGGCCCCGGATGATCGACTTCGGTATCGCCCGGATGCCGGAGGACACCGCGCTCACCGCGAGCGGCATGGTGGTCGGCTCCCCAGGGTTCCTCTCTCCGGAGCAGGCCCAGGGCCGCGGCCGGGAGATCGGTCCCGCCAGTGACGTCTTCTCGCTCGGCTGTCTACTGGCGTACACGCTGACGGGTCGGCGCCCCTTCGGGTCGGACTCCGTGGCCGAGACGCTGCTGCGCACGGTCCACGACGATCCCGAACTGGACGGCGTACCCGCGTCGTTGCTGCCGCTGCTGCGGGGCTGTCTGGCGAAGGAGCCCGGTTCGCGGCCGGGCGTGGCCGAGCTGCGGCGGGCCCTGGACGGTGCGGGCGAGGGCGGTGACTGGTTGCCGGAGCCCCTGACCCGGCTGATCGCGCGCCGTTCGGCGGCCGTGCTCGCGCTGCCCGCCGTCGAGGCGACCGAGGTGTCCACGGCGTCCGCGGCGACGACCGCGGTCGACACGGTTTCCGCAGGCGGCAGTGGATCAACGCGTCGACGCTTCCTGGTCCTCGGCTCGGCCGCCGGGGTCCTGACGGCAGGCGGCACAGCGGCCTGGTGGACGGCACGAGGCCCCGGCGGCAGCTCGGCCCAGAGCCGGACGAGCCGACTGCCACGACTGGTCGTCGCCCTGCATGCCGACCTGAGCGGCGCTCACAAAGCGGTGGGCCTGGCCCAGGAGAACGGTGCCCGGCTCGCCGTCGACCACCTCAACTCGCGTACCGGACGCGGCTTCGACCTGGCGCTCCAGGTGCACGACGACAAGGGCAACGCCACTCGTGCCGGGCAGATCGCCCGGCAGTTGGCGGCCGACGGCCGGGTCCGCGCGGTGCTCGGACCGACCACCGACGCCTGCGCCAAGGCCACCCTCGGCCTCTACCAGGAGGCACGGCTCCCGATGGTCACGGTGTCGGTCGGACTCGACGAGGTCTCCCCGACCACCTATCGGGTCTACGCGGCCACCCGCCCCGCTGACGCGACCCTGGCGGCGCCACTCGTCGCGTACCTCGTGCGCACCCTGGCGGCCCGCAGGACGGTGCTGATCGACGACGCCGCCGAGGGCGACTTCAGCTGGCGTCTGTGCTCGGGTATCGACGACGCCGTGCGCTCCGGGCAGCGCACCGTGATCCGGCGCTCCCTCGCCGCCGACGGCGATACGACCGCTTTCCGCGCCCTCGCGACGTCGGTGACGGAAGGGGGAGCCGACGCGGTGGTGTTCGGCGGCGGCTACGCCCGGGCCGCACTGCTGGCCCGGGCACTGCGCTCCGCGGGCTACTCCGGCGCGCGGCTGGCCACCCAGCGCGCCCTCGACGCCCGCTTCCTCACCTCGGCCGGCGAGGCCGCCCAGGGCTGGGTGTTCGCCACCGCCTTCCTCGATCCGACCCGGGTGAAGGCCGCGAAGTCGTTCGTCACCACCTACCGGACGCGCTTCGGGTCCGCCCCGCCGTGGTACTCCGCCGAGGCCTACGACGCGACGCTCTTCGTCACCCGCGCCATGACGGACCTCGGCGCGTCGCACGCCGAACGGGCCGCGATCACCGGCCGGTTGCGCGAGACCGACTACCGGGGCATCACCAAGAGGTTCCACTACGACCCGTCCACCTACCGCTACACGGACGCGATGTACCTGTTCCGGGCGACGGCGGGCGCCTTCCGCTGCCTGGGCGACTATCGGGACGCCACCGCCTGAGCCCGCCGTTCGCGCCCTCGGTCAAGGGCCGCACGCGCTGCCGAACGACCCGCAGGTCCTGCTGCTCGGCCAGGCACGCCTGCTGTACTCCCGAGCCGGCCAGGTCGACGGCACCGGCCGCGACGAGACGCCTACGCGTACTTCCGGGACCCGGAAGACTTCCACAACGTACGCCTCGCCGAACTCCCCGGCGGCGACTTCGCGTTCTGCGTCACCCACCCGCTGTCCCTCTCCACCTGGAGACTCGCCCACTTCGAGCGGATCACCACCGCCGACGATCCGGTGCCCGCCGTGATGGACGACAAGCGTGTCAAAGAGGTGACGTATCACCGGCAGTACGCCACCGAACGGGTCGTCCACCTCGGAGACGGCACCGCCGAGTCCCATCACCGGATGCGCGACGCGCGGGAGCAGGCCGCGCCGTACCCGGACGAGTTGTTCACCGCGTGTGACGTCCGGGACTAGGCCGAGGCGCTGCTGAGCAGGTCATGGAGACGGCCGGACTACCGCTGCCGATGTTCCGGCCGCCGGCCGCGACAGAGAGCACACCGAGGATTTCGCCCCTCTGCTCGCCGAGTTGCAGAGCGTGGCCCGGTCCCCCGGAGGCGACGTGCCCGGCACATCGCCGAGCAGGTGCCGGACCCAGAGCTGTCCAGGCTCAGCCCGGCTGACCTCGGGGTCCTGCGGGACGTCGAGGTCGACGACGACGGAACGGTCGCCGGCCTCTCCCGACCTCTGTCCGGGGGTGTCAGCCGATCCCGGACGCACCGCAGATCTGAGCCGCGTGGAGCGGCACTGCCAGGGTCAGCACGACGGTGACGGCGACCACGGCGAGCCATACTGCGTACAGCACTACAGGCCGCGCCCGATGACGCGATATCACCCACGCGATCCACCCGGCCAACGATCCGGCGGCCAGCGCTGCCAAGAGACACAGGGCCACAACATTCCCCGAGACCGGATCCACGGGCGCATTCGCCGTGCAGTAGTCGCTGTCGTCCGTCAGCGAGGTATCCAGCAGCAGCACGAAGGTCGCGAGTGCCGACATCGTCCAGGTCACGGCGGTCAGCCCCAGGTAGGGCCCTCTGGGCCAGGACCGCAGGGCGCCCGCCAGTACGGCGCACATGAGCAGTAGCGGCACCGCCATCCACCCGAACGGCGCCGCCATCGCCTGCGCCGGCCCCAACAGGCCTTCTCGATATTGGCTGACCTGGGGGTCGTCAGCCCAGTAGAAGCCCTTGTACGCCGCGCACACCGAGGTGATGACCACCAGTACGGCCAACGCGTGCGCATGGATACGGGCTTGGGGTGTTCCCGGGAAGGAAGCCGGCCAGAGGATGTCCCGGGACCGGCCTTCCGGCCCCGGGCCGACGGCAGCCCTGCCACGATCTGCGATCGTCAGTCTCACCTCCCACTCCCTCAGTACGCAGTCCGCTTCCCACCGGCACACAAGGTGAAAGTCCGGAATCCGCACGAGCCTGGCATATCGCGAGCGCGCGCCGTATCCGTGAAACCACGTAAGAATGACCCGCTCCGGGGCAGCTTTTCCTGGAAGGACTTACGGGACCTGCTCACAGCCGCCCGCACCCAGCTCGGCGGACCGATCGTGCTGGTCTGGGACAACGTCGGCCTGCACCCCAGTCGCGCGATGCGCGCCTGGATCACGGCTCGGGGCTGGCTCACGGTGTTCCCATTGCCGGCCTACGCACCGGACCTCAACCCCGTGGAGGGAATCTGGTCCAGCCTGCGGCGCATCAGCCTGGCCAACATCGCCTTCGCCGACTACACGCACCTGGTCACCGCTGTCCGCCGGGCCTGTGTGATGTCGTGATCAATCTTGCCAATCCGGGTCCGTCTGAAAGGTGGATCCAGTAGGAAGGCGATCGTAACGCGCAGGCAACTCACCAACGAGCAGTGGAAGTTGATCAAGCCGTTCCTGCCGACAGGCGAGTACGGCCTGTACCCCGAGCGGCTGCGGGATCAGTTCGAAGGGGTGATCCGGCGGTTCAGGTCCGGCGCTCAGTGGCGTGAGATGCCGGGAGAGTTCGGGCTCCGGCCGACCGTCTACGGACGCTTCCGGGTCTGGCGGAACGCCGGTGTCTTCACCGCCCTGCTGGAGGGCCTGATCGCCGAAGCCGCCCGTCAGGGCAGGACGGACTTGTCCCTGGTCAGCGTGGACTCCACGACCGTCCGTGCTCACCATGACGCCGCTGGGATGCTCGTCGGCAAGGACCTCATGGAGGCTGCAGGCCCGGAAAAAGGGGTGACCAGTAGTGCTTCGTTACGTTGAGTGATCTCGTCTGTTCGTGGGTGGCTTCCCGGAGTGAGGTTGGGGGTAGTGGAACGGCTCCGGGGCGAGTTGGCGGAGTTCGTTGGCGATGTGTTCGGGTCGTTTCCGCGGCGGGATCAGCGGCGGTGGGGCGAGTGTTGTCTGCGGGGTCTGATGCTGGATGGCCGGCGCTCAGGACCTGCTGAGGTGCTGGACCGGTACCTGCACCACCTGCGGACGCCCCCTGCCCAGCCCTCGCAGCAACCACAGACAACCCACAACCTAACGAAGCACTACTAGACCCCGCCGGTACCGACGCGGGCCCCGCTCACCCCCGTGCCAGGTCGTACGCGTACCCCGGTGAGAACTCGCCGGCCTCGCCCCGGCATCCGTCGGACTCGCCCGGCAGTTTCACCCACAGATAGGCGTCGATGCGGGACTCGCCGGTCGTGAGCGTCGGCGGGCGGCCGAGGCCCCGGCCTGACGGGTCGCACCAGGTGCCGTCGGTCGGGGCGCCGTTGCCGTTGCGGCTGGT
>NZ_LIRK01000553.1 GCF_001419765.1 Streptomyces torulosus | reverse complement strand
CCCCTGTCGCGCTGCCACGCGATCCCCGAACGTTGCCGCGGGATGAAATCCGCAGCTCCCCGCGTTGGTGTGTTCCGGATACCTCCGGGACCACCCCGGACGACGACGAGGAGGGCACCGCGTGGCAGCGCGACAGGGGGAGGACGCGATGGGAGAGCCGGCGACGAAACCGGAGGCCGAGCGGGCGCCCGGATGGGCGCGGCGGCTCGCCGCGTACGCGTGGCGGTACCCCAAGGACGTCGTCCTCGCCCTCGGCTCGTCCCTCGCCGGCATGGCCGTGATGGCCCTCGTCCCCCTGATCACCAAGGTGATCATCGACGATGTCATCGGGGACAAGACCCGCGCCATGATGCCCTGGGCCGGTGCCCTCATCGGAGCCGCCGTCCTCGTCTACGTCTTCACCTACATCCGCCGCTACTACGGCGGCCGCCTCGCCCTCGACGTGCAGCACGACCTCCGCACGGAGATGTTCGGCACGATCACCCGGCTCGACGGGCGCCGTCAGGACGAGCTGTCCACGGGGCAGGTCGTCGGCCGTGCCACCAGCGACCTCCAGCTCATCCAGGGCCTGCTCTTCATGCTGCCGATGACCATCGGCAACCTCCTGCTGTTCCTGATCTCCCTCGTCGTCATGGCGTGGCTGTCCATCCCGCTCACCCTGGTCGCGCTGGCCGTCGCCCCCGCCCTGTGGTGGATCGCCGTCCGCAGCCGGACCCGGCTGCACCCCGCCACCTGGTACGCGCAGGCCCAGGCCGCCGCCGTCGCGGGTGTCGTCGACGGCGCCGTCAGCGGCGTACGCGTGGTGAAGGGGTTCGGACAGGAGGAACAGGAGACCGGGAAGCTGCGCGACGTGGGCCGGCGGCTGTTCGCCGGGCGGCTGCGCACCATCCGGTTCAACTCCCGGTACACCCCCGCCCTCCAGGCCGTCCCCGCGCTCGGCCAGGTCGCCATGCTGGCGCTCGGCGGCTGGCTCGCGGTGCGCGGGCACATCACGCTCGGCACCTTCGTCGCCTTCTCGACGTACCTCGCCCAGCTGGTCGGCCCCGTCCGGATGCTCGCCATGGTCCTCACCGTCGGCCAGCAGGCGCGCGCCGGCACCGAGCGGGTGCTGGAGCTGATCGACACCGAGCCGACGCTGACCGACGGCACGAAGACGCTGCCCGCCGACGCGCCCGCGACCGTCGAGTTCGACGGCGTGTCGTTCGGCTACGAGGACGGCCGCCCCGTGCTGGACGGGCTGAGCTTCGAGATCCGGCCCGGCGAGACCCTCGCCGTCGTCGGCTCCTCCGGCTCCGGCAAGTCCACCGTCTCGCTGCTGCTGCCCCGCTTCTACGACGTGAGCCGCGGCGCCGTCCTCATCGGCGGCCACGACGTCCGCGAGCTGACCCTCGACTCGCTGCGCGCCGCGATCGGCCTGGTCCCGGAGGACTCCTTCCTCTTCTCCGACACCGTCCGCAACAACATCGCCTACGGCCGCCCCGACGCCACCGACGAGCAGATCGAGGCCGCCGCCCGCGCCGCCCAGGCGGACCGTTTCATCGCCGAGCTGCCCGAGGGCTACGCCACCAAGGTCGGCGAACACGGCCTGACCCTCTCCGGCGGCCAGCGCC
>NZ_LIRK01000552.1 GCF_001419765.1 Streptomyces torulosus | reverse complement strand
GCGTGTCGAGTTGCTCCGCGGCGGCGGTGTTGCTCGACACCGCCACCGCGGAGCAACTCGACACGCTGCCCGGAGTGGGTCCCGTCCTCGCGCAGCACATCATCGCCTACCGCACCGAACACGGCGGCTTTCGCTCCGTCGACGAACTGCGCGAGGTGAACGGCATCGGTGACCGCCGCTTCGCCGACCTGCGGAACCTCGTACGGCCATGAGCGCGCCGGAGACAGGGGCGCCGGTGCCCGCCGAGGCGCGGGGCGGGGCGCGTGTCGAGTCGCGTACCGGGGTGGTGCGGGCCGCTCCGCGCCGTCCGGCCGTGCACGCGGCCTCCGAGCACCGGCTCGGCGTCGCCCATCCGAGACAGGAGGGCCCGACGGACCTGCGTCTCGTACCACCGGCGCTGGCGGCGTGGGGGACGGCGGCGCTGATGGTGCACGCCTCGACCGGCTGGGTCATCGGCGTGGTCGTGGTCAGCCTGGTCGTGGGGATCGGGCTGCTCGTGGCCCACCGAGGGCGGGGGCGGGCGTCGCGGGCCGGGCAGCAGCCACGTGTCAGGCCGGAACCTCGGGCCGGGCGGCAGCCACGTGTGAGGCCGGACGCTCGGATCGGGCGGCAGCCACGTGTGAGGCCGGACGCTCGGATCGGGCGGCAGCCTCGCGTGGGGTCAGACGCTCGGATCGGGCGGCAGCCACCCGTGAGGTCGGAACCTTGGGCCGGGCGGCAGCCTCGCATGAGGCCGGAACCCCGAGTGACGCCGGAGCTCCAGGTGGGCGGCCCGGAGTCCCAGGTGGGCCCGGACCCACAGGCGTGCCCGGAGCCGAGGCGCGGCCCGGAGCTGCACGTGGGCGCTGAGCCGCTGGTGAGCCGGGGCCCGGCCCTCCTGTCGTCCTACTCCGTAGGAGCGAAGGTGTCCGTGGCCGCCGTGCTGCTCTGTGTCGCCGCCTCGGCTGTCTCCGCCGGGCTGCACGGGGCGGATCTGCGGCGTGGCCCGGTTCCACGGCTGGCCGAGCGGTACGCGCCGGTCACCGCTGAGGTCGAGCTGACGTCCGACCCCCGGCTCACCCGCCCGCGGATCAACGGCAACCACGCCACCCCGACGGCCGTGCTCCTCCAGGCCGAGGTTCGCAGGGTGAAGGGGCCGGACGGGGCGGTCGTGGACACACGGACGCCGGTGCTGGTGATCGTCGACACGGAACGGCGGTCGTCGGCGGGAGAAAGAGGCCGATCGCCGTGGCTCACGCTGCTGCCGTCGACGCGGGTGCGGGTGGCCGCGCAGGCCGTACCGGCCCTGGTCGGCGGAGACCGGGTCGCGGCGGTGCTGCGGGTGCGAGGGGGCGGGTCCCCGGAGGTGGTGGAGGAGGCGAGCGCGGCGCAGCGGTTCGCGGGGCGGTTGCGGGAGGGGCTGCGCGAGGCGACGGACGGGCTGGACGGGGATGCGCGGGCGTTGTTGCCGGGGTTCGTCGTGGGCGACACCTCGCGGGTCCCGGCCGAGTTGGACGAAGCGTTCAAGGCGACCGACCTCACTCATCTCCTGGCGGTCAGCGGCGCCAACTTCACGATCCTGCTGGCCCTGTTCATCGGCCCGCCGGGGCTCGCCCAGCGGGCGGAGCGGCGGGGGCTCGCCCCCCGGCTGGGGATTCCGCTGCGGGCGACCGCGCTGGTCGGCGGTGCGCTGACGCTCGGCTTCGTGATCGTGTGCAGGCCGGAGCCGAGCGTGGTGCGGGCGGCGGCCTGCGGGTCGATCGCGCTGCTGGCCATCGTGACGGGACGCCGCAGATCGCTCGTGCCCGCGCTGGCGACGGCCGTGCTGCTGCTGGTGCTGTACGACCCGTGGCTCGCCCGGAGTTACGGCTTCCTGCTGTCCGTCCTGGCGACCGGGGCGCTGCTCCTGCTCGCCCCGCGGTGGAGCGCGGCGCTCCAGCGGCGTCGGGTGCCGCCCCGCCCGGCAGAGGCGCTGGCGGCGGCGGGCGCCGCGCAGGCGGTGTGCGCGCCGGTCGTGGTGGTGCTGTCGGCGAAGGTGAGCCTGGTGGCGGTGCCGTGCAATCTGCTGGCGGAGTTCGCTGTGGCGCCGGCGACGGTGCTGGGGTTCGCCACGCTGGCGGCGGCGCCGATCGCGATGCCCGTCGCCGAGTGCATCGCCTGGTGCGCGAGTTGGCCCGCCGGGTGGATCGCGGACATCGCGCGCACGGGGGCGTCCCTGCCGGGGGCGGGGGTGGACTGGCCGGGCAGCTGGACCGGCGCGGCCCTGCTGGCCCTCGTCACGGTGGTGGCGGTGTTCGTCGGGCGGCGATTGGTGGGCCGTCCGTGGCTGGTGGGGGCCTGCCTGGTGGTGTTCCTGCTGGCCGTGGTGCAGCCGCCGCCCCTGACGAGAGTGATCACGGGATGGCCGCCGCCCGGCTGGCGGTTCGTGATGTGCGACGTCGGGCAGGGCGACGCGACCGTGTTGGCGGCGGGCGACGGCAGAGGGGTGGTCGTGGACGCCGGCCCCGACCCCGTGCTGGTGGACCGCTGCCTGACCGCCCTCGGCATCACCGAGATCCCTCTCGTGGTGCTCACCCACTTCCACGCCGACCATGTGGCCGGGTTGCCGGGGGTGCTGCGGGGGCACAGGAACGGCGTTCCGGGGGCCTCGCGTGGCGGGTGCTGTGGC
>NZ_LIRK01000551.1 GCF_001419765.1 Streptomyces torulosus | reverse complement strand
CGCTATGACTGTGAGGATGATCGGGCGCCGCTCCGAGCGGTGGCCTGACTCGCGCTATGACTGGCCTCGTGCCTTGAGTTTGATCTGTCGGCCGCCTGTTCGGAGCGTGCTTGCTGCCGCCGGGCAGGGGCGTGTCCCGATAGGGGCCTTCGCGACAGGCACCGTCACAGTCTTGACCGCCCCGGCCTGGCGACAGCCACCAGCACCCGAGGCGATCAGGAGACCGGCGACCTTGACCAGCATCACGCAGCCCGCTGCCCCCTGCCACATCCCAGCCGGTGCCGAGGAGGACGTCCTTCTCGGCGTGGACACCCACAAGGACGTACACGCCGCAGCCGTCATCACCACACTCGGCGCCGCCCTGGACGGCCGCAGCTTTGCGGCAACACCTGAGGGCTATCGCCAACTCGTCGCATGGGCCCGTTCGTTCGGCATGGTGCGACGGGCCGGGGTCGAGTGCACGGGCTCCTACGGGGCCGCCCTGGCTCGACACCTGCGTGCCGAAGGCATCGAGGTGACCGAGGTCAACCAGCCGGACAAGGCCGCCCGGCGGCGACACGGCAAGACCGATGCCATCGACGCGGAAGCAGCCGCCCGCGCTGTGTTGTCCGGACGTGCTACCGCCGCGGCGAAGACGAGCGACGGCCCAGTGGAGATGCTTCGCCTGTTCAAGCTGGCGAAGGGGTCCGCGATCAAGTCCCGGACCCAGGCCATCAACCAGCTCAAGAGTGTCCTGGTCTCGTCTGACGCCGCCCTGCGCGAGTCCCTGGCAGGGCTGACCAACCCGCATCTGATCAAGCGGTGCGCCGAACTTGACGATCGGGAGATCTCCGGGCCGGCAGGTGCCGCCCGACACGCCTTGAGACTGCTGGCCCGGCGCATCCAGCACCTGACGGAGGAAATCGACGATCTCAACAAGCACATAGCCGAGGCGGTCGAAGCGAGCACGCCTGGGCTCCTCGACGTGCGCGGCGTCGGTCCGGACACTGCAGCGGCCTTGCTCATCTCGGCCGGCGACAACCCCGAGCGCCTCGTCAGCGAGGCATCGTTCGCTGCTCTGTGCGGCACGAGCCCGGTCGAGGCTTCTTCTGGCAAGACCCAGCGCCGCAGACTGAATCGAGGCGGCGACCGCCAGGCCAACGCTGCCCTCTACCGGATCGTTCTCAGCCGCCTGCGCTGGGACGACCGCTCCCAGGACTACCTGCGGCGACGTTTGGCCGAGGGTAAGACGCGCCGAGAGATCATCCGATGCCTCAAACGGTACGTCGCTCGGGAGATCTACCGGCTCATCGTCCCCACTGCCCCAGCAGCCGACCGAGGAGGCCGTGTCGCAGCCGCTGCTTGACATCCATAGGGGCATC
>NZ_LIRK01000550.1 GCF_001419765.1 Streptomyces torulosus | reverse complement strand
TTGACATCCATAGGGGCATCACACTGCGCTCGCAGGCCCTGAACGCCAAGGATTCCCGGGCGCTGCTGGAGCGACTCCGAGGGGAACTAGACCTATGAGCACGACGGAACTGGCGTGGTTCAAGTCCAGCTACAGCGGTAGTCAGGGTGACAGCTGCGTCGAAGTCGCCCTCACCCGGCGGGCCGTGTGCGTACGGGACTCCAAGGACCTGGCCCTCCCTCACTTCGCGGTCGGCCGCGAGGAATGGGCGCGGTTCGTGGGGTTCGTGGGACACAGCGGAAGCCCCCGGCAGGCGGGCCGCACCGCGTAGACCACGGCGGTGGGCGCCTCCCGCGCGGAGGCGCCCACCGGCACGTCGTGGGCCGAGGCCGGGACGAACGGCCTCACGGTGCAGGTCAGTTGGCGAGGGACAGCCGTTCGACATGGGCGACCCGGAGGGAGTCGATGTCGGCCAGGGTGTGCTTGTCCGCCAGCTCCACGTACTCGTCGAAGTCGCCCTCGGCGGAGTCGGTCTCGCCCGGTCCGAGATGGGTGGAGCTGACGTACGCCTGGCCCACGAAGTCCCCGTCGTCGTCGAACCCGTTGACGATCACGGTGTAGTTGGCGGGTTCACCGCCCTTGTTGGTGATCTCGTAGTCGAAGCTGTACGTCGTGCTCGCGTCGCAGTCGTTGTAGTCGAACTCGTCTCGGTCGTCGCACTGTTCGCCCTCGTCGAGGAGGTCGTTCCTCTCCTTCGCGAGCTTCCCGCCGGAGACCTCGACATGGCTCATGGCGTCGTCCCCGCCGGCCACGGCCCACCAGGTGACGCCCGTGCCGACGAGCAGGCCCGCCACCACTCCGAGGGCGACGAGCGCGCCCCGTCCGCCCAGCCGCTTCGGCGTCACGTCGGGGCTGTGCGGCGTCACATCGGTTCTCAGTGGTGTCACATCGGGTACCTGCGGCATCTGGTCGGTCATGGCGCTGCTCCTCGTAGGGATGGACGGTCGTTCACCGACATCCACACCGTCGGCGCGGAAAAGGTTGCACCGATCGCCGTCCCGCCGCCGCACCGATCATGGAAAACGACCACCACAGGACGATTTCAGCCCACTACAGGGCGGCACGGGGCCCGTACGTTCGTCGTATGCCAACCAGCAAGCACCTCCTGACCTCGGTCCAGGTGGCCCGCTTCGTCGCGCAGGGATTCCTGCGCCTGGACGGGGTGGTGCCGCGGGAGACCAACGAACGGGCCATCGCCGCACTCGCCGAGGGCCTGCCCGGCGTGCCCTACGGCACCCCGCTGAGCGAGGCGTTCCCACCCGGCACCTTCGGCCGCGAACTGCTCGACCTGCCCGTCGTCGCCGGTGCCGTGGAGAGCCTGGTCGGACCCGGACCGACCGTCGACCACCACGCCGTGCACGTCCGCGAACCCCATGAGGGCCACGCCCAGGACCTCCACGCGGACGCGATCATCGACGTACGGCCGGACGCCTTCGACATCCAGCTCATGTACTACCCGCACGAGGTGACCGCCGAGATGGGCGGCACGCTCAGCGTGCCCGGCAGCCATCTGCGCAGGATCAACGAGACGGACATCGGCCGCGTCCAGAACCTGCGCGGCCAGACCCGACTGACCTGCCCGGCGGGCACGGTCGTCCTCGTGCACCACGGCATCTGGCACGGCGGCCGCCGCAACGACACCGCCCGCCGTCGCTACATGTACAAGCTGCGCCTCAACCCGACCGTGCCGCAGGTGCGCCTGTGGGACACCGCCGACCTGCACGACCCGGCCGTCACCGCGGAGCTGGACACCCACTTCCCGTGGTACGAGCAGGCCACCGGCCGACTGGAGATCCACAACCGGGCCCTGCTGTGGCGGGCCCTGACCGTAGATCCGTCGTTCGACATCGAGTACTGGGTCACCCGCGTCAGCAACCGGCCCGCCCTGAGGAGCCACGCATGAGGCAGCAGGTCCTGGTCCTCTATCTGTCGACCTCGGCGCTCGACTCCCCGGTCGTCGGCTGGTCCCGCTACGACGGGACCGGCCGGACCCGCCCCACGGCCGGTGACAGCGACGAACCGCCCTACGGCACGGGGCTCGACGCGCTGCTCGACGGGTGGCGCCTGTTCCAGGCGTCGCAGTTGCTGCCGCCCCAGTCCGGCCACGAGTACGACGTCTCCTTCCTGAAGCACGAGTTCTTCTTCGAGAAACTGGAGGAGACCTCCGCGCGCTGACGGCGAGCCCCGTGGCCCGGTCGCGGGGCGAGCGAACCGGGCCACGGGAGTCCTGGGCCGGCGGTCGCGAGCCATGGCCGCGATCGCCGACCGCGATCAGTAGCCGTAGATCATCTTGTAGGCGACCTCGGGCAGGAACTGACCGGCCGAGGAACCGGATCCGACACCGCAGTTGCCGTCCGACTCGCCCGGCACCTTGATCCACAGCAGCATCTCGGCGCCGCCGCCCATCTGCGTGGCCGGGCCGATCCGGCGGCCCGACGGGTTGCACCACTGGCCGTTGGAGCCGTTGCCGTTGCGGCTGGTGTCCACGACGAACGGCTTGGTGTAGCCGTAGCGGGCACTGAGCTCCCTGTTCACCGCGTTGCCGTAGGCGGTGTTCTCGCCCGTGGTGAGGTAGTTGGAGATGTTCAGCGAGAAGCCGTGGGCCTGCCGCACGCCTGCCTCGTGCAGCCGCTTGGCCATGGTCGCGGCGTCCGTCCAGGCGGGGTTGCCGGCGTCCATGTAGACCCAGGTGTTGGGGGCCTGGCGGCTGAACTGGGAGACGGCGCCGCTGAGCATGCTCTGGCGCTCGGCTATCTGCGCCTGGTTCATGCAGCCGTAGTCCCCGAGGGAGTCCGGCTCCAGGATCACCAGGGCCGGACGGTTGCCGATACCGCCGGCGAACTGGGAGATCCAGCTCGCGTAGGCGGACGGCGAGGAGGCGCCGCCCGCCGAGTGCCCGCCGCAGTAGTCGCGGTTGTAGACGTTGTACGCGACGAGGATGGGCAGCTTGTCCCGGCTGTCCGCGGCGCCCGTGAACGAGCTGGTGGCGGAGCCGATCGAGCCGCTCCACGAGCCGAACCAGCGGGCCATCGGGGTGTTGGCGATGGAATTGTTGATCGCCGACGCCCGGCCGTCACGGGGGTTGGCCGCGACCCACCGCTTCGCGCTGGAGTCGGGGTCCACATAGAACCCGCTGGTCATGCCGGTCGGGTCGGCGGCATGGGCGGAGGGGGCGACGGTGAGCGCGAGCGGCAGAGCGCAGAGCGCTGCCATCAGGACGCGGAGCCTGCGGCGCATGACTTCACCTCGGATTCCTGGCAGGGGTGCGGCGCGCGCTCTCGTCCCGAGCGTGCGACGCGCTGAGGAAGTGCGTGGTTCGACGTGCCCAGAAGGGGAGTGGGAGCGCTCCCATTGGAAGCGCTTCCAGTAGTGCGGAAGGTGCTGAGAACCTTTGGGGTGTGCTCGGTATCGTGTGGCTGGCTGGTAGAACTGTCAAGAGTCGAGGTGTGAAACCCCCTCTGTACAGGGTGAGTTCGACGCTCTACGGTCGCTGTGACCGGAAGCGCTCCCAGTTTTCGGTCAGGGGGGAGAGGCACATGGTCATGGCGGACGATCCGCCGCGTCGGCAGCCCACACTCGAGGCCGTGGCCGAACTCGCGGGCGTCTCCCGCTCGGTGGCCTCCCGCGTCCTCAACAACGCGCCGCACGTCAGCCAGGTGAAACGCGAGGCCGTGGAGCGGGCCGTCCGGGAACTCGGCTACGTGCCCAACCCGACCGCCCGCGCGCTGGCCACCCGGCAGACGGGCGCGGCCGCCCTGGTCGTCTCCGGCGAGGATCCCTCGATCTTCGCGGATCCGTTCTTCGCCCAGGTGATCGTGGGGGCGTCGGCGGCGCTGGAGGAGGCCGACCTGCATCTGATGCTGTGCCTGGCCGCGACCGACCGGGGCCGCAGACGCGTGGAGGAACTCCTCCGCGGCAAGGGTGCCGACGGGGTGATGCTGATGGCGCTGCGCGAGAACGATCCGCTGGCGCGGACGGCCGACGAGGCGGAGATGCCCGTGGTGTTCGGGGGCCGCCCCGTCGGCTCGGCTCCCCGCTGGTACGTGGACGTCGACAACACCGGCGGGGCGCGCGAGGCGACGGAGTACCTGCTCTCCCGGGGCCGGACCCGGGTGGCCGTGATCTGCGGGCGGCTGGACACCGAGGTGGGCCGGGCGCGGTACCGCGGCTACCGGGACGCCATGCTGGCCGCCGGCCTCGAACCGTTCCCGCCGAACGAGGGCGACTTCACGGAGCCCAGCGGGGCCGCGGTCATGGCCGCGCTGCTGCTGCGACACCCCGACCTGGACGCGGTGTTCGCCTCCAACGACAACATGGCGGCGGGGGCGCTGCGCACCCTGCGGGAGGCCGGGCGACGCGTCCCGGCCGACGTCTCCGTGGTCGGCTTCGACGACC
>NZ_LIRK01000055.1 GCF_001419765.1 Streptomyces torulosus | reverse complement strand
GGTCCGGGTCCCCGGCGGCGAGTGGAGCCACCACTGTCGCCGTCATCAGCGCCGTCGTCGACTCCGGGCCCACCGACAGCAGCCGGGACGAGCCGAGCAGGGCGTACGCGGCCAGGGCCGGCAGGATCGCCCACAGCCCGACGACCGGCGGCAGCCCCGCCACCCCCGCGTACGCCATCACCTGCGGCACCAGATACGCGGCGACCGTCACCCCGGCCAGGACGTCGCCCCTCAGCCACGCCCGCCGGTAGCCGAGGAGCGTGCCGAGCCCGGGGGCCAGGCGGCGCCACCCCGGAACGTGCCGTCTGCCCGAGCCCTGGACCATGGGCCTCCCTCCACCGCGTGGAGATCAGCATCCACCGCACAGAGGCCCGGGCGCGAGCCACACGGCGGGACTCCGCACCGAACCGGTCGCAGCAGGGACGTTCGGCCCCTGCCGGGGACTTGCGGCCCCTCCACCACCGGCCCCCGCGGCACGAAGCTGGGAGCACACCCCCCGTTCAGGAGGCAGAACCATGGTGAACACCGTTGTCGCAGGGCTCGACGGTTCGGCCGAGAGCCGGGCCGCCGCCGAGTGGGCGGCCCGCGAGGCGAAGCTGCGGGACCTGCCGCTGACCCTCGTCCACGTCTGGGAACCGGTACCCGACCCCATCGCCCAGGCACCGCTGCTCGCCGCCGAGACGCTCCAGCACTGGAGCGAGCGCATCCCGCGTGAGGCGGCCGAAGGGCTGCGGCTGCGGCATCCCGGCGTGGACGTCACCGTGGAACAGATCAGCGGCCGACCCGGCGAGGTCCTGACCCGCGCGGCGAAGGACGCCGCGCTGCTCGTCCTCGGCTCCCGGGGGCTCAGCGGCATCGGCGGCTTCCTGGTGGGCTCCGTCGGTCAGATGGTCGTCGCGCACGCCGAGCAGCCGGTCGTCCTCGTCCGCGCCGGGGAACAGGCCGCCGACGAGCACCAGGCCGACCCCGTCGGCATCCCGTCGGCCGCTACCCCCTTCCGGCCCGTCGTCCTCGGCATCGACACCGAGAACCCGCACGACACCGTGATCGAGTTCGCCTTCGACGCGGCCTCCCGCCGCGGAACCGCCCTGCGGGTCGTCAACGGCTGGAACCCGCCGCCGTACTACGCCTACGCCATCCCCGCCGACCCGGAACTCGGCCCCGAGCTGCGCACCAACCAGGTCACCGCCCTGACCGAGGTACTCAGGCCCTGGCAGGTGAAGTTCCCCGACGTCGACGTCACCGAGGTGTGCCGCTGGGGCAGCCCCGCCCACCACATCGTCGACGCCTCCCGCGAGGCGTCCCTCGTGGTCGTCGGCCGCCGTATCCGCCGCAACCCCGTCGGCACACACATCGGCCCCGTCACCCACGCCGTCCTGCACCACTCCACCGCCCCCGTGGCCGTGATCGCCCACCCGTGACGGGGCGCCCGCGCTCCCCACCCTCCGAGGAGGACCACCGATGGAACGTCCCCTGGTCGTCGGAGTCGACGGCTCCGCACCCAGCCTGCGGGCCGTGGACTGGGCGGCCGACGAGGCCGCCCTGCGCGGGGTGCCGCTGCGGCTGGTGCACGCCTCGCTGTGGCAGCGCTACGAAGGCGCCGCCCTCGCCGAGGACCTCGGCAAACCGTCCGAGGAGACACTCGCCGAGGACATCGTCGACGCCGCCGCCCGGCGGGTGAGTGACCGCCGCCCGGACGTGAAGGTGACCAGCCTGATCGTCCCGGAGGAGCCGGAGTACGCGCTGGTCCGGGAGGGACGGCAGGCCACCGCACTGGTCCTCGGCGCGCGGGGGCGCGGCGGCATCGCCGAGTTCCTGCTCGGCTCCGTCAGCCTAGGCGTCGCCGCGTACGCCACCTGCCCCGTGGTCGTGCTGCGCGGCCACCCCGACGGGCAGCCGCAGCCGGTGACGCACGGCCGGATTCTGCTGGGCGTCGGTGAGGAGGCGCACGGTGCCGAGGCCGTCCGCTTCGCCTTCGAGGAGGCGGAGCGCCGGGGCGCGGTACTGGAGGCCGTACGCGCCTGGCGGTGCCCCGCGCACGAGACCACCGACCACCCCCTGCTCGCGGGCGAACCCGCCCGTCTGCACGAACAACGCGCCGCCGAGACCCTGGAGGCCGCGCTCGACGACATGGCAGCCCAGTACCCGACCGTGCGGGTGCGCCGGCGCACCGCCGAGGGCCCCGCCCGCAAGGTGCTGCTCGACGCGTCCGCCGATGCCGACCTGCTGGTCGTCGGGGCCCGGCGCCGCCCTGAGCACCTCGTGGGGCTCCAGCTCGGCCGCGTCGCCCACGCCGCGCTCCACCACGCCGCCTGCGCGGTCGCCGTCGTCCCCCACCGGGCGCACGATGACTGACACGCGCACCCACCACGGCTCCCGAGAGGAGGCGGACCACATGTCCACCCGCGTGCTGGTCGCCTATGGAACGACCAACGGATCCACCGCGACGATCGCCGAGACCGTCGCGGACGCCCTCAACGAGGCGGGACTCACCGCCGAGGCACTCCCGGCTCCCTCCGTGCCGAGCCTCGCGCCGTACGACGCGGTCGTCGTCGGCGGCGCGCTCTACGCGGGACGCTGGCACAAGGACGCCCGGCGCTTCCTGCGCCGGCACCGTCACGCCCTCGCCGAACGCCCCCTGTGGCTGTTCAGCAGCGGCCCCCTCGACCCCTCCGCCTCGGAACGGGACATCCCGCCCGTCCCCGGCGTGCGGAAGGCCATGGTCCGCCTCGACGCCAACGGGCACGTCACCTTCGGCGGCTGCCTGGAGGAAGGGGCCAAGGGTTGGGTCGCCGGCATGATCCTCCGGTCCGGGAAGGGCGGGGACTTCCGTGACTTCCCCGCCATCCGGGAATGGGCCGCCGGCCGGGCGGCGGAACTCGCGGGTGTCGCGCCGGGCGGGAGCCGCGCCGCACGGTGAGTACCACCGGCCCTCCACCGGGGCCGGCCCTCCACCGGCCCGCTATCGGCCCTCCGCCGACCCGACCGGGCTGACGGCGGGCCCCAGCCACACCTCGCGGCTGCCAGCCGGCGGGCACGCACCCGCGCAGCCGCGAGGGTGCCCAGCGAGCCCTCCTGACAGGGGAGAGCAGGAGGACTCGCGCCACGGCCGCCGCCCTCACCGGCGCACAGGGCGGCGGCCGTCCGGACGCCCGGAGCCGCCGGGCCCGTGGCGACGACCGTCGCGACCTACGGTGGGAGAGTGATCACTCGCCTCATGGGAGGAAAGCACGTGGAGATCGTCGCGTACGGCGTCCAGTCGGACGAGGAACCCCTGCTGCGGGCGGCCTTCGACCGGGCGTTCGCCGACCGGCACCGGCTGCGCTGCCTGTCGCTGTTCCTGGACCAGGACACCGCCCCGACCGCCGACGGCCACGACGTCGTCCTCTGCGGCGTCAACGACACCCTGGACGCGGGAGTGCTGCGCACCCTGGCCGCAGGGGGCACCCGGATGATCGCCCAGCGTGCCACCGGCTACAACAACATCGACCTGACGGCGGCCGGGGAACTCGGCCTGACGGTGTCGCGTGTCTCGTACTACTCCCCGTACGCGGTGGCCGAGTTCGCGTGGGCGCTGGCCCTGGCCGTCGACCGGCGCATCGTCCGGGCCGCCCATCGCACCCGAGAGTTCGACTTCCGGCTGGCCGGACTGATGGGCCGCGATCTGCACGGCCGGACCGCGGGCGTCGTCGGCACCGGCAAGATCGGTACCGCGTTCGCCAGGATCGCCCACGGCTTCGGCATGCGGCTGCTGGGCTGGGACGCCGCCGAGAACCCCGACTGCCTGGCCCTCGGCATGCGGTACGTCTCACGGGAGGAGCTGTTCGCCGAGGCGGACCTGGTGAGCCTGCACGTGCCACTCATGGAGAGCACCCACCACCTGGTCGACGCGGCCGCCCTCGCCCTGATGAAGGACGACGCGCTCCTGGTCAACTCCAGCCGGGGCGGTCTGATCGACACGGACGCCCTGCTGGACACGCTGCGCGCGGGACGGCTGAGGGGGGTCGGTCTGGATGTGTACGAGGAGGAGGCCGGACTCTTCTTCCTCGACAAGTCGCTGGAGGTGATGACCGACGAGCGCCTCGCCCGGCTGATGACCTTCAACAATGTGCTGGTCACCTCGCACCAGGCGTACTTCACCCGGGAAGCCGTCGAGCAGATCGCCGCCACGACGATCGCCAACGTCGAGGACTACTTCGCCGGCCGCACCGGCGCCGACACCCTGGTCAGCCCCGCGACGACGTGACAGCGGGCACCGGCCGGAGTCGCGAAACCCCCGGCCGGTGCCCGCCGCCGTCGCGGGTCACGACGACGGGACGACGCTCTCCCCGTGTCCCGACGGGGCGCCGGCCGAACCGGTGGAGCGCCCCGTGAGGTCGAACTCGACGTCGACGACGCCCTCGACGGCCCGGATCAGCCGGGCGGCCACGGGCACGAGGGAGGTGTCCCGGACGCGCCCGCCGAGCCGCACGACCCCCTCCCGCACGGTCAGGCGCACGGCGGAGTCCGGCGCGGGGAAGAGGTACGACACCACTTCCCGGCGCACCTCCTCGGCGATCTCGTCGTCGCCCCGCAGGAACACCTTCAGCAGGTCGCCCCGGCTCACGATCCCCTCCAGCATGCCCAGCTCGTCGACCACGGGAAGCCGCTTGACCCGGGCGTGCGCCATGGTCCGCGCGGCCTCGGCGAGGGTCGCGTCGGCGCGGACGGTGACGGCCGGGGAGGTCATCAGCTCCCCGGCCGTCACGGCACCTGCCTTGGCGAGGTCGGCCAGGCGGGCGAGCTGGGTGTACCGGTCTGGGTCGCTGTCGCGGAACTCCTCCTTGGCCAGCAGATCGGCCTCGGACACCACACCGACGACGCGCCCCTCGCCCTCCAGGACGGGCAGGGCGCTGACCTTCCAGTCGTGCATCATCCGCACGATCTCCTTGAAGGCGGCGCCGCTGCCTATGCCGGCGACGGTGTGGGTCATCACGTCGCTCACGATGTGCGGGCTGCCGTGCATCATGTCTCCTTGGTCGTCACGTCACTGGGGCCGTCGAACGCCAGACGACTGCCGTCAGCTGTCTGTCGTCAGGTGCCGGTGGTCAGCTGTCGGCCGTCACAGGAGGCTGCCGCTGCCGTAGGGCGCGTACAGGTCCAGCAGCCGGGTGCGGGCCGAGTGCAGACGGTGGGCGAGGATGCCGCCGACCCACTGGGCGACGGCGAAGCCGAGCGCGGGGTCCTCCTGGCACATCAGACGGATCGCGGTGGCGTCGAACTCGTGGGCGCGCACCGGGCTGGTGGCCTCGGCCCCCAGGTGCCAGACGTGCGGGGTGAACAGCCAGGACCAGCCGATGAGCTCGTGGTGTCCCAGGGTCTCGATGACGGCCGGGCGGCGGCCGGGCACCCGCATGTCGAGGGCGACCGTGCCGGTCCGGATGATCCAGAACCGGTCGGCGGTGCCCCCCTCGTCGAAGATCCGGGCGCCCTGGGGGAACGACACCTCGCGGGCGAACCGCATCAGCCGCTGCCGGTGCTCGGCGGGCAACGCCCGCAGCATGCCGGGGGTGGGGGGAGCGTTCATGACGACCTCCAGAACGGGCGTACGGACCCTGTCACCTCCAGCGTCGTCCCGCGCCCCGCACCGGACCATGGGTCACCCGACCCCATGGCCGGGACCACCGGGCACCCCGGGAGAGCCCTTCGGCACCCCTATGGCGCCGAAAGAGTGGACTCACCGGAGCGCGTCCTGGACGGTGGTCTTCGGTCGGGGCCGGGACGGTGATCTTTCGAGTACTGACCCGATGACCTCCCGGAAGAGGCACCGCATGCGACCCACCCCCTCCCGCAGACAGTTCTCGGCGGCGCTGCTCGTGGCCTCCGTGCTCGCCCCGCTGGCGGCGGCCCCGGCCGCGGCCCTCCAGTCCTCCGGTCGCCCCGACCGGCAGGCGTGCCCGCCGGACGGCCTCGGACCGGAACTGACCGCGCGGCTCGACCGGACCATCGAGGAGGCCCGCCGGGAGGCGGGCATCCCCGGGATCGTCACCGGACTGTGGATGCCGGGCAGGGGGAACTACGTCCGGGCGACCGGCGTCGCCGACACCGCCTCCGGCACGCCGATGACCACCGATGTCTTCGTGCGGATCGGCAGCGAGACCAAGACCTTCACGGTCACCGCACTTCTGAAACTCGTCGACGACCGCAAGATCCGCCTGGACGACCCGATCTCAAGGTACGTCGCGGGAGTACCGAACGGCCGCCGGATCACCCTGCGCCACCTCGCCGAGATGCGCAGCGGCCTGTTCCCCTACACCGCCGACCAGGACTTCATGCAGGCTCTGTTCAGCGATCCGAGCCGCTCGTTCACCCCGGCGGAACTCCTCCGCTACGGCTTCAAGCACCCCAACACCGCCGCGCCGGGCACGACCTTCCAGTACTGCAACACCAACCTGATCCTGCTCGGGCTCGTGGTCGAGAGGGTCGGCGGACGCCCCTTCGCCGACTTCCTCCGCGAGCGGGTGCTCCGCCCCGCCCGGCTGCACCGCACCTTCTTCCCGGGGGGCGCCGAGTTCCCCGAGCCGCACCCGCACGGCTACACGGACGACATCCTCACCGGTGAGGTCGTGGACGCCACCGACTGGAACCCCAGTTGGGCCTGGGCCGCCGGAGCGATGATCGCGGACCTGCACGACCTGCGCCGCTGGGCGGAGATCGTCGCCACCGGGAAGCTCCTCAGCGCGGCGACCCAACGCGAGCGGCTCAAGATGCTGCCGACCGGCTTCCCCGGCACCAGGTACGGCCTCGGCATCCTGGAGACCGGAGGGTGGATCGGCCACAATGGCTCCCTGCCGGGCTATGAGAGCGTCACCGTCCATCTCCCCTCCAAGAAGGCCACGTTGGTGCTGCTGCTCAACACCGACATCACCCATGAGGGCCAGGAACCCTCCTCCCTCGTCGCCCGCGCGATCACCGAGGTCGTCACACCGGACAACATCTACGACCGCCCGGTCCCCCTGAGCTGACGCCCGCCCGAGGCCGGCGGCCGGCAGGTATGCCCGGAACAGTAGGTTTTGTCCGGCTTCATCCTGGGGTGCCGGGGGTACTCGGCGCGCGCAGGCGCTCACCGTGACGCGCCCCGAGAAGAAGGCCACCGCCATGACCACGCACACACACGCGACGGCACGAGCCCGTACCCCGGTCCAGCAGGCGGCGCTGCTGGTCGGAGCGGTGTTCCTGCTGGTCGGGATCCTGGGATTCATACCGGGCGTCACCACGGACTACGACGCGATGGAGTTCGCCTCCCACGAATCCGGCGCCGAGCTGCTGGGCGTCTTCCAGGTCTCGATCCTGCACAACCTCGTTCATCTGGCGTTCGGCGCCGCTGGACTGCTCCTGTCCCGCACCACGCCGGGCGCCCGCAGTTACCTGCTCGTCGGAGGCGCCGTCTATCTGGTGCTGTGGGTGTACGGCCTGATCGTCGACCACCACAGCGACGCCAACTTCGTCCCGCTGAACACGGCCGACGACTGGCTGCACTTCGTCCTCGGCATCGGCATGATCGCCCTGGGCGCGCTGCTCACCCGCGGCCACACCACCCACCGCGCGCGCAGGTGACGCGGACGGCTCCGAGGAAGTTCCCCACGGGGCCGCCGCCGCGGGACACGGTTCTGACTGCGCAGGTCGGGCTGGTGCAACGGTCGGGCACAGTGCGTCACCTCGGGTCCGGCCTCCGCGAGATCCCCGGCGTGCGTGGCGCACAGCGCGGAGAGGACACGCAGCACGGCGCGATCCGCGTGCTGGACCCGGGACGTCGGCCGCGCATGATCCCGCCGACCGGGCAGGGTGGGCTCCGGCCGATCTTCCGGGGCGCTCGGCTGTCCGTGGCCCCGGCGATTCGCCGGTTCCTCGGCGTCCCCTCACTCCGTCCGTTCCTCGTAGGCCGATGGCCCCTCGGGGCTCGGGCGGACGACGGCTGCCGCCTCCGGGTACCGGCCGAGTTGCCGTTCGGTGTCGGCGCAGACGGCGTGTACCTGGAGCACCTGCCGGTCGCTGAGGGCGCAAGTGAGGCGCTCCCAGCAGGTCGTGGGCCCGCGCGCATGCCTCCTCCGGCTGCCCCGAGGCGATCAGCGCGCGGCAGTGGGCGAGTTCCAGCGCGGTCCGGGAGGTGGCGTGCCGGGCACGTTCGGCGGCGCGGCCGCCCCGGACGGCGAGCAGGTCCAGGGCCCGACGGCGGGCGCGCAGCCGGCAGGCCCGGCCCACTTCGGGATCCCGTCCGACGGGGGGTCTCCGGGCGGAGGGACGGGCCCTGCGGTCATGGGCTGTTCCCTTCCCCCTGCAGTCCCGCGGAGGGCAACCCTATGGCACCTGCACAAGCACCGGTGACGGCACCGGGGGCTTGATCTGCGCTGTCCACAGGCGGAACCGGGGGAGCGTTTCGAGGCCTGGTCCCGCCCTTCCTCCCGTGACCACCGCCTCCGCTCCCGCCGCTGCCGACGCCGCGCGGCCGGGGGAGCGGGCCGCGCGGCGACGGCACTGGTGAGCGGGATCAGGCGGGCGAACCGGTCACGGTACTGCCCGACTTGGTGACGTGGTACGTGACCTTCGCGCCGCTCCAGAAGTGGAACGTGAGTGTCACGCGCGCGTTGTCCCGGAGCGAGGTGAAGAACTCGGCGGTCAGCTTGACGGAGTCGCTGGTGTACGCCGAGAAGGCCGTGTCCCACTGCTGGTACGACGTCCAGTTGGCCGGTCCCGCGTTGCCGCCGTCGTCGTACTTCGCCTCCATGGTCGCGAGCATGTCGCCCCGGAACTGCGTCGGAACGCTCAGCCCACTGGTGTTCCCCGAGGCGCTCGACAGCACCGGCCGGTCGTGGCTGATCACGTCGATCCGCCAGGGGACACCACGGGAGAACCTTGCCTCCAGCGTCGCGTTAACCCCGTACGCCCGGTCGCCGACCAGTGCGGTGAGCGCGGTGGCCGTCAGGGTGAGCCGGTTGCCGGACACGGTGTAGTCCCTGCCCCTGAGGAGATGGCGGGAGCCGTGCCGCAGGCCCTGGAAGTCGGTGCCGTTCAAGTTGAGCGTGAGCTCCTGGCTCGTGACGGCCCCGGACTTCGGCACGAACACCATGTCGCTGGAGGCGGTTCCTGACCGTGTGGTCCAGCTCGACTTGATCTGCCCGAACAGCTCCGCGTCACGCCACTGCAGGGTGTGGCGGTTCAGGAACTGGCCGGCGTCCCACAGCATGGTGGTGAGGTTTCGCCGGCGGGCGTAGTCGCCGAGGAACTCGAAGTACTTGCGCTGTTCGCCCCGCTGGATGATGCCGGGCCGGTTGTGGTCGTAGGCCAGCAGCGCGTACTCGCCGATGACCACCGGGATCCCGCGCGCGGTGAAGGCGTTGTACACCCGGTCGAAGGTGCCGGTGAGATCCTGCTCGGAGGTGGCGTCGAACCGGGTGTAGCCGGCGATGTTCACACTGAAGGGCCACCAGCCGTAGAAGTGGACGGTCGTGGCCACCATGGGGTCGCGCAGGTCCGTCAGTTCGGTGGCCAACGCGTCGAGCCGGCCCTGGTCGGCGTTGGTGTACAGCGTCGGCAGCACGAGCAGACGGTTCGCGTTCCCGCCGCCGGACCCGCGGACGATCCGGTGGAACACCTTGTTCAGCTCTGCCACCAGCCGGTAGTCCTCGTCGTCCCCGGACGTACCGCTGAACGTGGGCTCGTTGATGCTCTCCAGCGCCAGCTTCGGCGACCTGTCACGGAACTCGGCCGCTATCCGGGTCCAGGTCGCGGTGTAGCGGGCGAGGACGCTGTCGTGGTCCGTGGAGAGGTTGTTCACCCACATCCAGGAGTCGTGGTGCATGTTGAGCAGGACGTACAGGTCCTCGCTCAGCGCCAGGTCCACGACCTGGCGCACCTTCGCCATCCAGGCCGCGTCGATCCGGTAGTCGGGCGCCGCCCCCTGGTGGATGCCCCAGGTGACGGGCAGCCGGATGCTCTTGAAGCCCTGTGACTTGACCTTTTGGAAGAGCGCCCTGGTCACCGGGGGATTGCCCCAGGACGTCTCGTCGGGGACGGCGTCGTAGGTGTTGCCCAGATTCCAGCCGGGCTGCATCGCCGCCACCGCGCTGCGGGCGGCCGGGGAACTGGGCGGCGGCACCGGGGGATCGGCGGCCAGCGCCGTGGAGGGCAGCAGCGGAAGCAGGACGAGCGCCAGGACGAGTGCCGTCGGTCTCCGCGGGATCCGCGACGACCGGCGCCGTCGCGGAAGAAGTCGTGCGAGTCTCCTCGTCATCACGTGCACCTTCTGTTGTGGGGGTGTGCGACACGTGGAGCCGGCCCGAAGCCGACACAGATATGGATTCGGCAGAGCAACTTTCGCGATGAGCGGCGGAGAAATTAACATGAAGCTGTGGCCGGGGCCACAGCTGTGACGGGAGGAGATGCCGCGACCGCAACTCCGCCGGAGCGCCGACGCACAGGGCCCGAGCGCAAGAGTGACGGGCAGTGGGATCTCGGCGGACGTCAACGGGCCTGACCGGCCGGGTTCTTGCGCTCCCGGCGGTACACGAGGGCCCATTGACCCCACGGACGGCCCCTGGCTAGCCTCGTTCGGAAAGTATCCAGAGGACGTAGCGAAAAATTTCGACGCCGCCCGCCGGGTACGGCACCCCGCGCGGCACCGGCCGTCGGTGAAAGGACTCGACCAGGGTGTCCAACCTGCCTGATACCGGCAACACCTTCAGCAACCCGGTGATCCCCGGCTTCTACCCCGACCCGTCCGTCTGCCGCGTCGGCGACGACTACTACCTCGCCTGCTCCAGCTTCGAGTACTTCCCCGGCGTCCCCCTCTTCCACAGCCGCGACCTGGTCCACTGGACCCAGATCGGCAACGCCCTGGACCGGCCCAGCCAGTTGCGCCTCCCCAGGGAGACCCCCGCCTCGGGCGGGATCTACGCCCCCACCCTGCGCCACCACGACGGCCGCTTCTGGCTGATCGTCACGAACGTCAGCGGCGACGGCAATCTGCTGTTCACGGCCACCGACCCGGCCGGCCCCTGGTCGGAGCCCGTACGACTGCCGGGCGTGCCCGGTATCGACCCCGACCTCGCCTGGGACGAGGAGGGCACCTGCTGGTGCACCACCGCGGGCGTCGCACAGGTCCCCATCGACCCCCACACCGGGGAGACCCTCGGCCCCTCCCGCCGCCTGTGGTCCGGCACGCCCGGTGCCAAGGCCCCCGAAGCGCCGCACCTCTACCGCATCGGGGACCACTGGTACCTGCTCATCGCCGAGGGCGGCACCGAACGCTGCCACGGCGTCTCCATCGCCCGCGGCCCCACACCCACGGGCCCGTTCGAGCCCTGCCCCGCCAACCCGATCCTCACCCACCGGGGCACCGACCACCCCATCCAGAACACCGGCCACGCCGACCTCGTCCAAGGCCCCGACGGCACCTGGTGGATGGTCCTCCTCGGCGTACGACCCGGCGGCGGCACCCCCGGCTGGCACGTCCTCGGCCGCGAGACCTACCTCGCGCCCGTGACCTGGGTGGACGGCTGGCCCGTCGTGGGCGAGGTCTCCCTCACCATGCCCGCACCCGCCTGGCCGCGCCTGCCCCCGGCCACCGCGCCCGAGGTCCGGGACGACTTCGACACGAGCGAACTCGCCCCGCACTGGGTCTCCCTGCGGCACCGCTCCGCGGAGGACTGCACCACGAAGGAACGGCCCGGATGGCTGACCCTTCGCGCCCGCGGCGGCTCGCTCGACGAGCCCGACGTGACGTTCGTGGGACGACGGCAGCAGCACGTGGCCTGCCGGGTGCGCACCTCCCTCGACGCCGCGGACGGGCACGGCGGCCTCGCCGTACGCCTCGACGAGCAGCACCACTACAGCGTCGACGTCTCCTCCGGCCAGGTGCGGGTCCGGGCCCGCATCGGCCCGTTGAACACCATCGTGGCCTCCCGTCCCGCGCCGACCGGGCCCGTGGTCCTCCGCGCCGAGACGGGGGTCGTGCGGGCCGCGCACGATCCGCTCGCCGGCCCCGACACCGTCACGCTCGGATTCGAGGAACCCGACGGCACCTTCACCGCACTCGCCTCGCTGGACGGCCGCTACCTCTCCACCGAGGTCGCCGGAGGCTTCACCGGCCGGGTCCTCGGGATGTACGCCTCGGCGGACGCCGCGCACTTCGACTGGTTCGACTACGAGCCGCTCGACGACTGACGGCGCGCACCCCGGTGGGAGCGGTCAGAAGACCGCTTCCACCGCCAACCGCTGGAGACGACGCTCCCGTTGGGCGACGGGATCGGGGACGGGCGCGGCCGCCACCAGGCGCCGGGTGTACGCGTGCCGCGGCCGGTCGCACACATCGGTGCTGCGCCCCTCCTCCACGATGCGCCCGTGCTGGAGCACCAGGGTCCCCGGCGGCCTGGGTGGTGACGTCCAGTGCGCTCGTCGGCCCGTGCGCTGAACGAGATTCCCGAGTCCGAGGCCCACGCCATGCGCTCCGCGGGCATCGAGGTCGTCATGACGATGCACGGCAGGACGCACAGTGACGTCCGGTCGCCACTGGTGTCCGAGGAACCGATCGGCGCGCTCCAGGCCCGCCACCTCGTCGGCGCGCACCGCCGGATCGGCTACGCCTACCCCGACCTGCCGCGACTCGACGTCCTGGCTCAGCCCCGGCTGGACGGCGTCCGCGAGGTGTGCGCCGAACACGGCCTGCCCGGGCCCGCTCCGGTTGCAGGACCGGGACTCCGCCTGACCGCCACGGCGGCGGACGGACCGCTCCGGCGCACGCACCTGTGCCGTCACGTGCTCTGGCTCCGCCGCGCCGGGCATCCGCTCCGCCGCGCGTACCGGCGCCGCGTCAGTCCCCGGCGTGCCGCCGCAGGAGCGACCGGACACTGAACGGCTGCACCTCCTGCAGCACGATCGTGGTGTTCGACCGGACCACGCCGGGTGCTTCCAGCAGCAGGTTCGTGATCCGGTGCAGGTCCGTGGTGTCCCGCGCGACGACGCGGGCGAGCAGATCGCCGTCGCCGGTGGTCACGAGCAGCTCGACCACCTCGGGGATCCGCAGGATCGCCTCCTGCGTCGGCTGCCCCACGCGCTGGCTGATCGACATCGTGATGAGGGCCGTCAGCGGATACCCGAGGGCCGCCGGTGCCACGCGCCGACTGTGCTCCCTGAGAAGACCGCTCTCCTCCAGCCGCTTCAGGCGCGCCTGCACGGTGTTGCGGGCGAGGCCCAGCCGGTCCGCGAGGGCGACCGTCGTGGCCCGTGGATCCGCGTCGAGCGCCAGGAGGATCCGGGCGTCGAGGTCGTCGACATGTCGCATGCTGCTCAGTATGACAGGGCGCGCACCAGGCCCGATTGAGCATTCTGCTCAATCTCCCGTGCGCATATTGCGCATTCCGATGGGTGTTCCTAGGTTCACGCCATGCAAAAAGCTCAACGCGACAGCATGTCAGCGGAGAAGGAGTCCCGTGCCGACCACCGCGTGTGGGGCGACGAGGCCGAGATCGTCGACGCCGCCATCGACTACGCGTGGCGGCGCATCACGGAGGCCCCGGACCCGGTGTCGGGCGCCCGCCCCGCCGCCGACCTCGCCCTCGCGGCCGGTACGGCCGTCACCCCGGGTGGAATCGGTGCCGCGGCGGCCCTCAAACTGTTCGACCAGGTCCTGTTGCCCGCCACCCGCTCCCAGAGCGCGTCGACGAACCTCGCCTACATCCCCGCGGCCCCCACCCGTGCCGCGCTCGCCTTCGACGCGGTCACCGGCGCGGCGAACATCTTCGCGGGCACCTGGGAGTCGGGAGCCGGCGCCATCCACGCCGAGAACGAGGCGCTGGCCTGGCTCACCGACCTGCTCGGATGGCCGAGCACCGCGGCGGGATGCTTCGTCAGCGGCGGCACCATGGGCAACCTCTCCGCGCTCATCACGGCCCGCGCCGCCGCAGCCGCGTCAAGGCCGCGGCCCGCGGACGGCTGGAAGATCGTGTGCGCCGACAGCGCCCACTCCTCGATCAGGTCCGCGGCCCAGGCGATGGACGTCACCGTCGTCACCGCACCCGTTGACCGGCGGGGGCACCTCACCGGAGACGCCGTGAACGCGGTGCTCACCTCCACGACCGGGGTGTTCGCCGTGGTGGCGACCACCGGCACCACCAACGCCGGTCTGATCGACGACCTCGACGACATCGCCGACGCCTGCGAGCGCCACCAGGTCTGGCTGCACATCGACGGCGCCTACGGCGGGGCGGGCCTGGCGGCACCCAGCGTGCGGCACCGCTACGCGGGCATCGAACGCGCCGACAGCTTCATCGTCGATCCGCACAAGTGGCTGTTCGCCCCCTACGACTGCTGCGCGCTGCTGTATCGCGACCCCGCGCCGGCACGTGCCGCGCACAGCCAGACGGCGAGCTATCTCGACGCCATCGACCGCGAGGTCCACAATCCGACGGACCTGGCGCTCCACCTCAGCCGCCGGGCCCGCGGACTGCCGTTCTGGTTCAGCCTCGCCGTCCACGGGACCGAGCGGTACGTGCGCGCCGTGGAGCAGACCCTGACCACCAGCCGCCTGGTGGCCGACGCCATCCGCGCCGACGACCGGCTCCGTCTGCTGGTCGAACCCGAGCTGTCCGTACTCCTCTTCGACCGTCCGGGCTGGGGCCCGCAGGACTACGCGACCTGGTCCGCCCGCACCGCCGAAACGGGCGCGATGCTGTGCGTGCCGACCCAGTGGAACGGCACGACGGTCCTCCGCCTGGCCTTCGTGAACCCGGACACCGACGCGGAGGAGGTCATCGAGACACTCCGCACGCTCCGTCAGGGCGAGCCGAGGGGGTGAGAGTGGGGGTGGCCGGGCGCTGACGGGGTGGGTTGGAGGGACCTGCGCGCCGCGTGAGGTCGACGCCCGCTGTCAGCGAGCGCCCGACCCCCGCGCGGGAGGGGTGATGCACTGCATGACTGATCAGCAATACTCCCGGCTTGCTGCCGAGCATCCTCCCGGCGATCTCGCCCAGCGCTGGACAGCGCTTCTGCGGCCCTGCATACGCCTTCGTCGGGCGGTGGACGGCGACCAGATCGTGGCTGCCCCCGGAGTTGGAGGCGTTCTCGCGGGTGGAGCTGACCGCGGACACCGAGCAGAGTGCCCCCGACCTGTGGCTGCCCCAGGCCCGGCAAGCCCTGCTCGGCGATACCCGGCACTGGCCTCACCCTCGCGAGACCCCGGCCGAGCTCACGTCGTTCGTCCGCGCCTTCGGGCGGCTGCGCACCCGGATCGGTCGCCAGGTCGGCGGCCACGCCGTGCCCGTCCAGGGGCCGGTGGAGTACGACATCGCGAACGCGGCGCTCGGCGGCGGGCATGAATGGGGCGAGCAGCCCCTGGATCAGGAGGCTGAGCGCTGGGGGGTGCTCGCCCAGTTCGACAGTGACTGCGACGCGAAGATGGCGTGGGGTGACGAGGGCACCCTCTACTGGCTCATTCGCCCCGAGGGCCTCGCCGACCAACGTTTCGACCAGGCCCGGCTCACCGTGCAGGGGTAGCCGGCTCCCACCGCCCGCCCTCCAGCCGGGCCGGCGGAACCACTTCTGGCGACCGGACCATTGACACCGGTGTTCCCGAGGGCTGAGGATCGCGCCTGCACACCCCCGATTGAAACGATTCAGAACCGTATGGATCGTTCGGTCCGGCGAACAGGAGAGGCCCGGTGCCCTGACCGGCGGCGGCCGGTTCCGCTCCTCGCTCCGCTCCTCCGGTCGGCTCGTCCCTCCCCGCGTCCAGCACTCCTGGAAAAGGTTCCCTCGATGCAGCACATGTCCCGCCGCTCGCTCGTGGGCTCGGCCATCGCCGTGGCCCTCGCTCCCACCCTCGGTTCGACGATCCTGCCCGGCCTCGCGTCCACGGCGTCCGCCGCTGTCTCGTGGACCGCGAAATGGATCTGGGCCCCTGCCAGCACCGCGAACCAGTGGGTGGCCTTCCGGAGATCGTTCACCCTGGACGCGGCACCGTCGAAGGCGGTGACACGGATCGCGGCGGACTCGAAGTACTGGCTGTGGATCAACGGCACGCTGGTGGTGTTCGAGGGCGGCCTCAAGCGCGGCCCGAACCGTACGGACACCTACTACGACGAGATCGACCTCGCCCCGTACCTCAAGAGCGGCTCCAACACGGTCGCGCTGCTGGTGTGGTACTTCGGCAAGCAGGGCTTCTCGCACAACAGCAGCGGCAAGGGCGGGCTGCTCCTCCAGTCGGACATCGAGGTCGGCGCTACCACGACCCGCCTGGTCAGCGACACCAGCTGGAAGCACACCGTCCACCCGGGCTACTCGAACAACACCGGCGGTACGCAGGCCAACTTCCGGCTGCCCGAGTCGAACGTGTACTACGACGCCCGTGCCGCCGCCGTCATGTCGGGCTGGCGCTCACCCGGCTTCGACGACAGCGCCTGGACGGCGCCCACCGACTTCGGCGCCGCCGGCTCCGCGCCCTGGAACGCCCTCGTCGAGCGGCCGATCCCGCAGTTCCGCCACTCCGGTCTGAAGGCGTACACGAACGCCGCGTCCCTCCCGGCCACCGGCCAGGGCTCCACCGCGATCTCGGCCACCCTGCCGTCCAATCTCCAGGTCACCCCCTTCCTGAAGGTGGACGCCCCCGCCGGCGCGGTGATCGGCATCCAGACCGACCACTACGACGACGGAGCCGGCCTCGTCGGCATCGAGCCGGGGACGCAGTACAACATGCGCGCCACCTACGTCTGCGCCGGCGGGGTGCAGGAGTTCGAGTCGCTGGCCTGGATGAGCGGCACGGCCGTGCGGTACACGATCCCGGCGGGTGTGACGATCCTGGAGCTTAAGTACCGCGAGTCCGGCTACGACACGGACTTCGTGGGGTCGTTCAGCAGCAGCGACGCCTTCCTGGACATGCTGTGGACCAAGGCCGCCCGCACGATGTACGTCAACATGCGGGACAACTACATGGACTGCCCCACCCGTGAACGGGCCCAGTGGTGGGGAGACGTCGTCAACCAGCTCAAGGAGGGCTTCTACACCTTCGACCCCAGGTCCCACGCGCTGGGGAAGAAGGCGATCGCCCAGCTCGCCGCCTGGCAGAAGTCGAGCGGCGCACTGTACTCGCCGGTCCCCTCGACCATCTGGACCGCCGAACTGCCCACGCAGATGCTCGCCTCGGTGTGGTCGTTCTGGACGTACTACCTCTACACCGGCGACGCCGCCGCCGTCACCGTCGCCTACCCGGCGGTCAAGAAGTACCTGGACCTGTGGAGCCTGGACAGCGACGGGCTCGTCAACCACCGGGCGGGGGACTGGGACTGGGAGGACTGGGGCTCGAACATCGATGCCCGCGTCCTGGACAACTGCTGGTACTACCTGGCCCTGGACACCGCCGCCAAGCTCGCCGACCTGAGCGGCAACTCCGGTGACGTGGCCGGCTGGAAGTCCAGGCGCGACAGCATCAAGACCAACTTCGACCGCGTCCTGTGGAACTCCTCCCGCGGCGAGTACCGCTCACCGGGCTACACCCGCGACACCGACGACCGCGCCCACGGCCTCGCCGTCGTCGCCGGACTCGCCCCCGCCTCCCGGTACCGGGCCATCACCGAGGTGCTCCGCACCCACCTCAACGCCAGCCCCTACATGGAGTTCTACGTCCTGGAGGCGCTCTACCTGATGGGCGCCGCCACGGTCGCCGAGGAACGGATGCGCCACCGCTTCGCCGCCCAGGTCACCGACCCGGCCTGCCACACCCTGTGGGAGGTGTGGGTGAAGTCGGAGGGCACCGACAACCATGCCTGGAACGGCGGCCCGCTGTACGCCCTGTCGGCCTACGCGGCCGGTGTCCGCCCCACCAAGCCCGGCTGGGCGACGTACGAGGTCGTCCCGCAGACCGGCACCCTCAGCAGGATCAACACGGTGACGTCCACCGTCGAGGGCGACATCCGCTTCGGCATCACCCGCGACGGGACGAAGGTGACGCTGACCCTCACGTCCCCGGGCGGGACCACCGCGCGCGTGGGCGTCCCGACCTACGGGGGCGCGTCCCCGGTCGTCAAGGCGAACGACACCACCGTCTTCACCGGCGGCTCCTCCACCGGGAGCGTCGCCGGACTGTCCTACGACGGCAAGGACTCGGACTACGTGTACTTCGTCGTCCAGCCCGGCACTTGGACGTTCACGGCGACCGGCGTGGGCCGTCTGGACAACCTCGCCCTGGGCCGGCCGGTCACCAGCAACAACAGCCTGGAGAACGGCAACTGGGGTCGTGACCGGCTCACCGACGGCACCCTCACCAGTGTGAACGGGGCCAAGGGGTACACCAGTAACGACTTCGCGTCCGCCGATGTCGGCGCCGACCCCGTGTGGGTGGAGATCGACCTCGGGGCCGACACGGACCTCGACGCCGTACGCCTCTTCCCCCGCACGGACACCCCGGCGGCGGGCGGCGGCACGGCCGGTTTCCCGGTCGACTTCACCATCCAGACCCGGCGCGACGGGGCCGGCGTCTACACCACCGTCCGCACCGTCACCGGGCAGACGAACCCCGACGGCCGTGTGCAGACGTACGGCTTCCGGACCACCACCGCCCGCCACGTCCGCCTCCAGGCCACCAGGCTCGGCGCGCCCGCGTCCGACGAGACCACCAAGTACCGTCTCCAAATCGCCGAACTCACCGTCCCCACCGCCGCGACCACCGTCACCGGCAACTGCACCCTGGAGAACGGCGACTGGGGCAAGACCCGCGTGCTGGACGGCACCACCACCAGCGTGGCCGGCGCCAAGGGCTTCACCAGCATCGACTTCCCCTCCGCCGATGTGAGCGGCACACCGGTGTGGATCGAGGTCGACCTCGGCGCCGACCGGCCCATCGGGTCGGTCACCCTCCACCCGCGCACCGACACCGGTGGCTCGGGAGGAGGCACGGCTGGCTTCCCGGTCGACTTCACCTTCCAGACCCGCACCGACGGCGGCACCACCTACACCACCGCCCGCACCCTCACCGGCGAGCCCAACCCGAACGGCGCCGCCCGGACCTACACCCTCACCTCCGCGAGCGGCCGCTATCTGCGCCTCAGGGTCACCCGGCTCGGCCGGGCCGCGTCCGACGAGACCGGCAAGTTCCGCCTCCAGCTCGCCGAGATACGCGTCAACTGACGGGAGGCCCCGGCCGATCCCACCCGATCCCAGCCGGGACTCGGCCTGACCAGCCCGACCTTCATGCTGTCCGGCACGCAGCCGGGCATCACCGTCACCGGTCTGGTCGTCGGCTTCATCGCCGAGCCGTCCGTGTCGGCGCTGCTGGAGCCCGCCCTGACCGGCATCGGCATCCCCGAGGGCGCGGTCGGCGGCATCTTCGTCGTGCCGGCGGATTCATCGTCGCCGCCGAGTTCAAGCAGCTCACCCATCTCGTCGAGGAGTGGCAGCGGCTCGGCCTCATCACGGAGCGATTCGGAGCTGATCACCCGCTCGTTGACCGAACCCGAGACCCCGGTGGGCGATCTCGCCGTCCCGGCGGCCGAGATCACCTCGGTCGACGCGGACGCCGGCACCGAGGACATCCTGTGCACCGCCGCCGACCACGACCGCACCCGGCTCCTGGTCCGCGACCGCGGCACCGTCCTCGGCTCGGTCCACGCCCGTGACGCGCTTGTGGCCCGGGCCAGGGGACGGACCACCACGGCCCGTACGCCGGCCCGGCCCGTCCCCGAGCTGACCGAGGACACCACGGTGGCCGACGCGATCGACGTACTCCGCAGGAACCGCGCCTCCCTCGCCGTCATCCGTGACGACACCGGCCGCCCGACCGCACTGGTCAACCTCGATGACCTGCTGGCCCGCTATCTGCAACCCCGGGTGGTCTGACACGACCGGCGGTTCGAGCGCGGACCACCCGGCACCCGGACGCCCTGGCCCAACTGCGAGAGCGGGCCGGGGCGTTCGTCGTGTGAGAAGTATTGACGCCTCGTTCGCCTCACCCTTACCGTCTGGCCGGTCTTGCGAACGGTGTCCGAGAAGTCGAACGCATCGGGGCGGCGTTCGTCGGGTCTCCACGGTGGTGCCCGCACAGAGACAGGAGACGTACATGTCCGCGGTTCTCTCCCGGCTGGCGGCGATACTGGTCGCTGTCGCCCTCCTCTTCACCGGCCAGGTGCTGGCGGCACCGGACCGGGCGGCAGCGGCCGACCCGGGCTATCTGATGACGCACTTCATCGGGGAGGGAGCGACCGGGCAGCAGATCTACTTCTCGCACAGCAGCGACGGCCTGCACTGGAACGACCTCAACGGCGGCGGGATGACGCTGCGTTCGACGGTGGGCACCCGCGGCGTGCGCGACCCCGCACTGGTGCGCTCTCCCGACGGGAGCAAGTACTGGATCATCGCCACCGACCTGTGCATCGACTGCGGCCAGACATGGAGTCAGGCCATCAACGACGGCAGCCGCAACCTCGTCGTGTGGGAGTCCACGGACCTGGTCACCTGGTCGCAGCCGTGGCTGCTGAACGTCGCCGGCGCGATCCCCGACGGACGCAACGCCTGGGCGCCGGAGGCGATCTGGAACCCGGCCACCAACGACTACGTCCTGTACTGGGCGACGAACGTACCCCTCGACGGCAGGACGAAGCACCGCGTCTTCTACGCCCGCACCAGCGACTTCCGCTCCATCACCACCCCGAAGACCTTCATCGAGCGCCCCGGCACCCAGGAGATCATCGACACGCAGATCGTCGAGATGCCGGCGGGCGTCGGCGCCTACCGCTACGTGCGGGCCTCCGGCGACGGCCAGATCACGCTGGAGGGCAGCAACTCGATCCTCGGGACGTGGACCACCATCGGCAACCTCTCCGGGATCGGCCTGACCGGCGCCCAGGTCGAGGGCCCGATGTGGATGAAGTTCCGTGACCGCAACGAGTGGACGCTCTACCTCGACCAGTACGCCTCCGGCCGTGGCTACCTGCCCGTCTTCACGACCGACCCGACCAGCACCTCCGCCTACCGGCTGCCGGCGTCGGGAAGCTACAACCTGGGCGGCACGAAGAAGCGCCACGGCTCGATCCTGACCCTGACGGCCGCCGAGGAGAGCCGGGTCCTCACCCGGTACGCGAACACCCCCGCCAACCGGCTCCAGTCGTTCAACTTCCAGGACCGGTACGTACGGCACGCCGACTTCGACGTGCGGATCGACCCAAACGTCAGCCCCGCCGACGACTCCCGGTTCCGGCTCAGGCCCGGCCTCACCGGCTCCGGCACCGTCTCCTTCGAGTCGGTGAACTTCCCCGGCTACTTCCTGCGCCACTCCAACTACGACTTCCAGCTCGTGTACAACGACGGCACCGCCCAGTTCGCCGCGGACGCCACCTTCACCAAGGTCGCCGGCCTCGCCGACGCCGGCTGGTCCTCCTTCCAGTCGTACAACCACCCCGACCGCTACATCCGCCACTACGCCTACCAACTCCGCCTCGACCCCATCACCAATGCGACGGGACGAGGTGACGCCACCTTCCGGGTGACGAGCTGACCCCACCGGACCGACCGTGACACCCCGCGCCCTCCCGACCGGTGCTCCGCCGGACGGGAGGGCGCACGCCCGCGCCGCCGGCGCGTGTCCCGGTTGACCTGCGGGGCCGCACGACGAGGATGACGGGTCATGACGATCGTGTTCCGGGTGCCCGCCGACGGGGCCGAACGGGTGGGCTTCGCCTATTCGCCGGCGATGGAAGCCGTCCTCAGTCTCCATGTGCTGGTGGAGCCGAAACACCACCCCGTCCAGCACGGCTGGGTGCGCGCGATGCGGAGACTGTCACCCGCGCTGAAGAGGGAGATCGAGGCGTTCGCGTACGCGGTGCGCTCGTACTTCCCCGAGTTCCTCTTCCCCCGTCCCACCGGCGGACTGCGTGACTTCAGGGAGGAGTTGGCGGCCCTGCGCACGGCGGACCCGGACCTGATCCGCCTGGAGTTCGCGGTCCCCCTGCTCACCCCCTGGCCGGACGACGACGGCGGCGGCAGGGACCCGCGGCTGCTGCACCGACCGGACGTCCGCGAACGGCTGCGCGCCCTGGCCCTGCGGGACAGCGACCCCGCGATGGCCGCGATGCTGCTGGACGACCCCCGTGCCCTGCTGGAGCGGTTCCTGGACATGCTGGAGCGCTACTGGCGCGAGGCGTTCGAGGACGAATGGGCCCGCGTCGAGCCCGATCTGGCCGCCGGTGTCAGCGAGGCGGGGCAGCAGATCGCGCGGAGCGGCCTGTACGGGATGCTCCGCGGTCTGTGGCCGGAGGTACGGAGCGATCACCGGGCCGAGCGGTTCTGGCTGGAGCGCCCCCACGACCACGAGGTCGTCATCGGTACGGACGACACACTCCTCCTCGCCCCGAGCACCTACGTCTGGCCGCACGTCCGGGTGAACTGCGACGGGCCGTGGCCCCTCGGCCTGGTCTTCCCCGTCTCCTCCATCGCGAGGGAGGCCCGCCCACGCATCCCGCCGGCCCGGCTCGTCGGGATCCTGCGGGCCCTCGCCGACGACACCCGTCTGCGCGCGCTACGGCTCATCGCCGAGCGCCCCCGCAGCACCCAGGAGTTGGCGCCGCTCGTGGGTGTGAGCGAGGCCGCGCTGTCGAAACATCTGCGGGTGATGGCGGACGCCGGCCTGCTGGAGCGCCGACGCGAGGGCTACTACGTCCTGTACCGGCTCGTGCCCGGTCAGGTGGCGGGCCTCACGCCCGGACTGGAGAGCTTCCTGCGCCGCGACGACGACCCGGACGACCACCGGCCCGACCGACCGGCGCCGAGTGATTAGCCATCTGCCTAATAAGTGGATCACCGCCCGGCGGCGGCCCGACAGTGGCGCCATGTCACTGCTGAGAGACCGCGACTTCCTGCTTCTCTTCGTCGGTCAGGGCGTATCGCGTTTCGGCGACGGCCTGTACACCGCCTCGACCGCCTGGCTGGCCTGGACCCTGACGAAGGACCCGGCCGCCGTGGCCCTCGTGGGCGTCTCCGCCTTCGCGCCCGCGTTCCTCGCCACCTTCGTCGTCGCCTCGTACGCCGACCGTCACGACCGCCGGAAGCTGATGATCGCCACCGATCTGGCCCGGGTCGTGGTGGTCGCGGCGGGCGCGGTCCTGCTGTACCTCGGGCTGCTGAACCTGCCCGTCCTGGTGGCGACGACGGCACTGCTGGCGCTGCTCGGCGCCCCGTTCGCCCCCGCCCGCAACGCCATCGTCCCGCAGATCGTGCCCGCCGAGGCCCTCCGGCAGGCCAACGGCCTCCTCCAAGTGGCCTTCAGGGCCGCGTTCTTCGTCGGCCCGCTGATGCTCGCGCCGCTGCTCGCCCAGGCCTCGCTCCAGTGGGCGCTGGTGGTCAACGGCCTGACGTTCCTGGCGTCGGCGGCCGCTCTCGCGGGCCTGAGCGTCCGGCGCCCCGTACCGGCCGGCGAACGGACGGGCCTGTGGTCCGATCTCGCGGCGGGCCTGAAGGCCGTGCGCGCCGCCCCCGACGTCCTGGTCGTCATCGTGACCTTCGTGCTCGCACTGGCCCTGGCCAACGGGTTCCTGACGGTGGGTCTGGTGACCGTCGTCGGACAGGGTGGCCAGTACGGGCTGCTGCTGGGCGTCGCCGGCGTGGCCGAGGTGGTCGGCGCGCTGCTGCTGGCCCGGCTGTCGATCCGCCGACCGGCCCTGGCGGCGGTGCTGGCCTGGGCCGTGCTCGGGATCTTCCGTGCCCCGCTGGGAACCGTCACGTCCACGGCCGTGGCGGCCCTCCTCCTGGCCGCGACGGGGCTGGCCTCGGCCCTGACGGACATCCCACTGATCGCGCTGGTGCAGCGGCGCGTCCCCGACCGCCATCTCGCGAAGGCGCTCGGCCTGTGGGAAGCCGGTATCGCCGGTGCCCTGACGGTCTCGCCCTTCGTGGCCTCCACCGCCATCAGCCTCGTCGGAGCGGCCCACGCCTTCGCCCTCTCGGGCGCCGCCCTCGTCGCCCTGGCCACGACGGCCGCACTCGTCCTGAGGCGGGCCGGCGCGGACCGGCCCGGCACTGCTGACACCGTTCCGGGGACGGACGAGCAGCCCGGGGTCGCCGCGGAAACAGCCAGGTGAGCCGGCACGAACACCGGCGCGGCGCGCCCCGCGACGAAACGCACCTTCTGCCCCTCCGGCCTCATGGCCCGGGCCGCGTCAGCGGGCGCAGCCGACGTCCAGCACCTCGATCACGTCGCCGTGGACCGTGTAGACGAGCCAGCACCAGTCACCGAACACCGCGGCCAGCTCCCTGACCTGGATCCTCGGTTCCTCGGCCACCGCTTCGATGAGGGCGACGATCTCCTCGTGGACGGTGTCCGGGACGTCGAACAGCGCGTCGGCGGCCTGTTGAACCAGTTCGACCTTCATGGGGTCCCCCGCGGAGGGCAGGAGCAGCACGCGGCGAAACTGTGCTTCTTACACGATAGGTCCGCCGTGCGCCCCGTGCCGAGGGCTGTACGCAAAACCAGCGGTCGATCGGACCGTCGGTGAAGACGCACCGGGCGGAACGGCCCGCCCCACGGGGCTTTGGTCATGGCATGGCCAGATCGCGTCTGCCCGCGCGCAAGCTTCCCTCCGCACTATCTGCATGTCCCCGACAATCGGCAGTGGTGCGAGCACGCTCTGCCGACCTCCGATCGACGGTAAGGAAGTGCCTGTGAGAACGCCCCGCAGCACTCGGCGAGTTGCGGCCCTCGCCACCGGTACCGCGCTGACCGCCCTGCTCACGGCGGCTCCCGCCGGTGCGGGCACGCCCGCCCTGCCCGTGGTGACCGCCACCGGTGAGACCGCCGCCCTCCACGACGACGAGGCCGGCGGCAACTCCGACGCCGACGACCCGGCGATCTGGCGGAACCCCGCCGACCCCGGCCGCAGCCTCGTCGTCGCCACCGCCAAGGAAGGCGGCCTGCGCGTCTACGACCTCGACGCCCGCCTGGTGCAGTCCCTGCCCGCCCCGAAGCCCCCCGCCGAGGACGACGCGCCGGGCCGGTACAACAACGTCGACCTCGTCACCGGCCTGCGCACCACCACCGGCCGCGCCGACGTCGCCGTCGTCAGCGACCGGGGCAACGACCGGCTGCGCGTCTACCGCATCGACCCGACCCGGCCCGGCGGCCCCCTCACCGACATCACCGACCCGGCCGCCGCCCCCGTGTTCTCCGCCGACCAGGCCGAGATCAACGACCAGCGCACCGCGTACGGCCTCGCCACCTGGACCGACCGGACCAGCGGCCGCGCCTACGCCCTGGTCAGCCGACGCGAACGCACCCGACTCGCCCTGCTGGAACTCGTACCCGCCGCCCAGGGCAGGGTCGGCTACCGCACGGTCCGCACCCTCGACCTGCCGTCCTCCTTCCGGCTGCCCGACGGCACCACCTGGAGCCCCTGTGCCGAGCCCGGTGAACTCCCGCAGGTCGAGGGCATGGTCCTCGACCCGGCCACCGGCACGCTCTACGCCGGCCAGGAGGACATCGGCATCTGGCGGCTGCGCGCCGACCTCACCGGCAGGCCCGTCCTCGTCGACAAGGTGACGGAGTACGGCGTCCCCGGCACCTACGACGAGGAGACCGAGGAGTGCGTGCCGGGCACCGACCCCGGGTACGGCGGGAAGCGGCTGTCGGCCGACGTCGAGGGCCTGACGCTCCTTCAGGAGCGGGACGGCGACGGCTACCTGCTCGCCTCCAGCCAGGGCGACGACACCTTCGCCCTCTACGACCGTGAGGTGAGCGAGAACAACGAGTACGAGGGCGGCTTCCGGATCGGGGCCGCGACGCCGACCCTCGACGGCGTGCAGGAGTGCGACGGCGCCGCGATCCTCAACGCCCCGCTGGGCCGCCGCTATCCGCGGGGCCTCCTCGTCCTCCAGGACGGCCAGGAGACCCCCGCGGTGCCGGACGGCGACGGCGGCACCCGCACGGCCACCGGCTTCAAGTTCGTGGACCTCGGCGACGTGGTGGACGCCGCCGACCGGTGAGGTCAGTCCTCCGCCGCGCAGAGGGGATCGTCGACGAGCCCGGCGGCCAGCCACTGCTCGACCGCGGCCACGTGCACCGTGGCCGCGGACACCGCCAGCTGGGCGTCACGGATCCGTAGCGCGCGGAGGATCTCGTCGTGCTCCCGGTGGGCGTGCTCCACGGCACGCTCGGTGCGGGTGCCGCGGACGATACGGGCCCGCTGGGTGCGGGTGGACAGCACCCGCAGCAGCATGGACAGCACCGGGTTGCCGACCGCCTCGACGATCCGCAGATGGAACATGATGTCGTGGGCGACGAACTCCTCGACCGTCGCCGCCGCCCGGGACCGCTCCAGGACGGACCCCAGCTCCCGGAGGTCGTCGGCGGTGAGCAGGGCGGCGGCCAGCCCCGTCGCCTGGGGCTCCAGCAGTCGCCGTACCTGGAGCAGTTGCAGGGCCGTCTGCCCCTGGGAGACGTCCGAGGCGAAGGAGAGCGACTCCAGCAGCAGATGGGGCTCCAGGCTGGAGACATAGGTGCCGTCGCCCTGCCGGGTGACCAGGATCCGCATCGCGGTCAGCGCCCGCACCGCCTCCCGCAGTGAACTGCGGGACAGACCGAGCTGGCCCGCGAGGACCTCCTCCTTGGGGAGCCGGGAGCCGGGCGCGAGCTCACCGGCGACGATCATCGCCTTGATCTTGTCCATCGCCTCGTCCGTCAGTGCCACGAGGGTCCCTCCCTGTGCCGGGGCCCGGGGAAGGGCGGCTCCGCCGGGGCGGGCCGCCCGCGGGCCGCGTCTACTCCTGCTTCTCGCCCGAGGCGAAGCGGGAGATGATCAGCGCGACGATGATGATCGCTCCGTTGAGGAACTGGTTCCACAGCGGCGGCACACCCGCCAACGTCATCACGTTGACGACGAGTTGCAGCGTCAGCACACCCGTGAGCGCGCCGAACACGGAGCCCTTGCCGCCGTTCAGGCTCACCCCGCCGATGACGGTCGCGGCGAACACCTGGAAGATCCAGCCGCTGCCCTGGGTGGCCGAGATCGACCCGTAGTGCCCGCTGTAGAGGATTCCGGCGAACGCGGCCAGCACACTGCCGAGGACCAGCACCACCCACACGATCCGGTCGACCCGGATACCGGCGGTGCGCGCGGCCTCCGCGTTGCCGCCGATCGCGTACAGCGCCCGGCCGTGCCGCAGCCAGGCCAGCGCGCTCCCGCCCGCCGCGAACAGCACCACGCAGATCCAGATCGCGGCCGGTACGCCCAGCCACGACGCCTTGCCCAGATAGGTGAACGAAGAGGGGAGCTCGACGATGGACTGGCCCTCGGAGAGGGCGACCTGCAGGCCCCGCAGCATCGTCAGCATGCCGAGGGTGACGATGAAGCCGTTGAGGCGGAGCTTCAGGATCAGGAAGCCGTTGACGGCCCCGATCACCACACCCACCAGCAGACAGAGCGGGACGGCCGTCCACTCCGGGAGCAGTCCGAGCCCCGTGAACCGGGCGCCGCTGGTCGGCAGGACCAGCCAGACGGCGATCACCGGGGCCACGCCGATGGTGGACTCCAGCGACAGGTCCATCCGTCCGGCGATCAGGATCAGCGCGGTGGCCAGGACCAGCAGGCTCAGCTCGGTGGACTGCTGGGCCACACCGATCAGGTTGTCGGCGGTCAGGAAGGCCGGGGAGACGATGAAGCCGATCAGCCCCAGCACGAGGATGGCGGGGACCAGGGACAGCTCACGGAAGCGACCGAGGTCGAGCCCGCGGCGCTCGCCGCCCGCGGTCTCCCGTGCCACGCCCGCAGCGGGGTCGGTGACATCAGTGGTGGCGGACATGGCTACCTTCCGTGCTCTTCGGTGGTGTCGGATGCTGCGGTGCGGTCGGTCCCGCCCCCGGGCGCCTCGGTGCGGTCGCCCGCGCTCTCGTCGGACGTTCCGGTCCGGTCGGCCCCCTTCTCGTCGGATGTTCCGGCCCGGCCGGCCACGCCCTCCATGGCGGCGACCACCTGCTCGTCCGTCCAGCCGCGGTCGAACTCGGCGACCTTACGGCCGTGGAACATGACGACGACCCGGTCGCACACCCGGAGGTCGTCCAGCTCGTCGGAGACGATCAGCGCGGCCTTCCCGCCGTCCGCGACCTCGCGGATCCGGCGCAGCAGGAACTCCTTGGACTTGACGTCCACGCCGTTGGTGGGCCGGATCGCCACGAGCACCCTGGGGTCGGTGGCCAGCGCGCGGGCCACGACGACCTTCTGCTGGTTGCCGCCGGAGAGGGCGGAGACCGGGGCCGCCGCGCCCGGCGTCTTGATGTCGAGGGCCCGGATCATGCGCTGCGCGAAGACCCGGGTGCGGGCCGGCAGCACGGTGCCGTACGGGCCGAGCTGGTCGGTGACGGTGAGCGTCGCGTTCTCCGCCACGCTGCGGTTGTTCACCAGGCCCTGCAGATGCCGGTCCTCGGGGACCAGGCCGACGCCCACGGCGAGCGCCGACGGGACGTCTCCGGTGCGGACGCCCCGACCGCCGACCGAGACGGTGCCCTCCTCGGCGGGGTGCAGACCGGCTATGGCCTCGCCGACCCTTACATTGCCGCTGGCCGTCGCGCCGGCCAGGCCGACGACCTCACCGGCCCGCACGGTCAGCGACAGGTCCCGGCAGGCGCCGGGCAGGGTGAGCCCGCGCACGGCCAGGAGCTCGGCGGCGTCGGACGCGACCGGGCCCCGGTTCTCCACGATCTCCGCGGCGGTCGTGGTGGACTCCCCGGTCATCGCCTCCACGAGCGCCCGATGGCCGAGTTCCGCGACCGGCGCGGTCAGGATGTGCGCCGCGTCGCGGTAGACGGTGACCGTGGCGCACAGGTCGTACACCTCCTGGAGGTGGTGCGAGATGTACAGGAAGGCCACGCCCTGCCGCTGGAGGTCGCGGAGCTTGTCGAACAGCCGGTTGATGCCGCGGGCGTCGAGCTTCGCGGTCGGCTCGTCGAGGATGATGAAGCGCGCCCCGAACGACAGGGCCCGGGCGATCTCCACGAACTGCCGCTGTTCGACCGTGAGGTCCTTCGCCCGCGCGGAGGCGTCGACGTCCACGCCGTACTCGCCGAGCAGTTCCTCCGCCCGCCGCCGCAGCTGCTTCCAGCGGATCGGCTGCAGCGGCCCGGCGCTCTGCCGGTTCAGGAAGAGGTTCTCGGTGACGGTCAGGTCCGGGATGATCGTCGACTTCTGGTAGACGCAGGCGACCCGTGAGCGCCAGGCGTCGATGTCGCCGACGGCGGGCGCCGGTGCGCCGGAGAAGCGCAGGGTGCCCGTGTCGGCGTGCTGGAGGCCGGTCAGGATGGACACGAGCGTCGACTTGCCGGCGCCGTTGCGGCCGACGAGCGCGTGCGACTCGCCCGCGGCGACGGTGATACGGGCGTCACGCAGGGCGACGGTCGCGCCGAACCTCTTGGTGATCCCGGTGGCCTCGGCCACCGGAGCGGGGTTCCGGCCGGCCGCGGGCCCGCCGCCGTTCGCCGGGGCGGTCGCGGTGTCCGCCATGGTCAGTACCGTCCTTCGTCGGGTGCGTACGAGGGGTCGCCGGTCGGGCCGGTCACTTGCCGACGGTGTTGCCCCAGAGGGTCTTGTCGTCCACGTTGTCCTTGGTCACCAGCGGCGCGGGCAACTGGTCCTCCAGCCCGCCGGGGATCTTGATGATGGTGGAGTCGTGATCGGTCGGGCCCGGCTCGAAGGTCTTGCCCTCGGCGGCGGCCTTGGCGTAGTACAGCGCGTACTTGGCGTAGAGGTCGGCGGGCTGGGAGACGGTGGCGTCGATCTGGCCCTTGCGGATGGCGTCGAACTCCTGCGGGATGCCGTCGTTGGAGACGATCGAGATGTGGCCCTTCTGTCCGGCGGGCTTGAGCAGGCCCTTCTGCTCCAGC
>NZ_LIRK01000549.1 GCF_001419765.1 Streptomyces torulosus | reverse complement strand
AGGTGAAATACACGGTGGCGGGTTCCCACTCGGTGGGAACCCGCCACCGTGTATTTCACCTCCTCATCAGCGGCTGGTTTCCGCGTCGTAGTGGAGGGCAAGCCTCAGGGGGTCAACAGAAGAGGGGGAACCGTGATCGTCTGGATCAACGGTGCGTTCGGTGCGGGGAAGACCACCACCGCACGGGAACTGATCGACCTGATCCCGAACAGCACGCTCTTCGACCCCGAGGTCATCGGCGGCGCACTGACGCACATGTTGCCGGCCAAGCGCCTCGCCGAGGTCGGCGACTTCCAGGACCTGCCGAGCTGGCGCCGGCTGGTGGTCGACACCGCCGCCGCGCTGCTCGCCGAGCTGGGCGGCACCCTCGTGGTCCCCATGACCCTGCTCCGCCAGGAGTACCGCGACGAGATCTTCGGCGGCCTCGCCGCCCGCCGCATCCCCGTACGGCATCTGCTCCTCGCACCGGCCGAAACGATCCTGCGGGAGCGAATAGCGGGGCGGGACATACCGCCGGACCTCCCCGACGGCGAGATGCGGATGCGTCAATGGGCGTACGACCACATCGCGCCCTACCGCGCCGCCCTCGGCGGCTGGCTCACCGCCGACGCCCACCTCGTCGACACGAGCGCCCTCACCCCGTACGAGACGGCGCGGCGCATCGCCGACGCCGTACGCGACGGGAACGTACCCGTGTGCGACATCGTGCAGACCCCCGAGCCGACCGCGGAGACCGTGGCCGCCGGGGTGCTGATGTTCGACGACGACGACCGGGTCCTGCTCGTCGACCCGACCTACAAGCCCGGCTGGGAGTTCCCCGGCGGTGTCGTGGAGCCCGGCGAGGCACCGGCCCGCGCGGGCGTGCGCGAGGTCGTCGAGGAGACCGGGATACGCCTCGACCACGTACCCCGGCTGCTCGTCGTCGACTGGGAGTCCCCCTCGCCCCCCGGATACGGCGGACTGCGCCTCCTCTTCGACGGCGGCCGCCTCGACGCGACCGGGTCCCAGCGGCCCGTACTGCCCGGCCCCGAGCTGCGCGGCTGGCGCTTCGTCACGGAGGAGGAGGCCGCGGACCTCCTGCCGCCGGTCCGCTACGAACGGCTGCGGTGGGCCCTGCGGGCCCGGGAGCGGGGCGCCGCGTTCTATCTGGAGGCGGGCGCGCCCGTGTGACGGCGGCCCCGGCCGCCCCAGGTCCGGGAGGCGCGTCCGGCGCCCCCGGTGGGCGGCGGTGCCGCACCGGGGACGCCTCGTCCGCTCAGCTCGCCGCGTAGTTCGTCAGGAACAGCGCCTCCGTGACCGCCATGCGCTCCAGCTCGTCCGGCGAGACACTCTCGTTCACCGCGTGGATCTGCGCCTCGGGCTCGCTGAGGCCGATGAGGAGGATCTCGGCCCGCGGGTAGAGGGCGGCGAGGGTGTTGCACAGCGGGATCGAGCCGCCGTGGCCCGCGTACTGCATCTCCTGGCCCGGGTAGGCGACGGCCATGGCCGCGGCCATGGCCTCGTACGCCGGGCTGGAGGTGTCGGCGCGGAACGCCTGGCCGTGGCCGATCGGCTCGCAGCTCACCCGGGCGCCCCACGGGGTGTGCGCCACGAGATGGGCCTCCAGCAGCTTCATCGCCTCCTGGACGTCCACGCCCGGCGGGACACGCAGCCCGATCAGCGCGCGGGCGCTCGCCTGGATCGACGGGGTCGCCCCGACCACCGGCGGGGCGTCGATGCCGAGCACGGTGGCGGCGGGGCGCGCCCAGATCCGGTCGGCGACCGTGCCGGACCCGACCAGTTCGACTCCTTCGAGCACCTTGGCGTCCTCACGGAACCGCTCGTCGTCGTACTGCAGACCGTCCCAGGTGCCGTCGCCTGCGAGCCCGTCGACGGTCGTCGTGCCGTCGGCGGCGCGCAGCGAGTCGAGGACGCGGATCAGCGCGGCCAGCGCGTCGGGCGCCGCGCCGCCGAACTGCCCGGAGTGCAGGTTGCCCTCCAGGGCGTCGATCCGCACCCGCATGAGGATCATGCCGCGCAGCGACGCGGTGACCGTCGGCAGCCCGGCACGGAAGTTGCCGGCGTCGCCGATGACCACGGTGTCGGCCGCGAGCAGCTCGGGGTGCTGTTCCGCGTACTGCTGGAGCCCGCCCGTGCCCATCTCCTCCGAGCCCTCGGCGATCAGTTTGACGGTGACGGGGACGCCGCCGTTCGCCTTGAGCGCGCGCAGCGCCAGGAGATGCATGATCACGCCGCCCTTGCAGTCGGCGGCACCGCGCCCGTACCAGCGCCCGTCCCGTTCGGTCAGCTCGAACGGCGGCGAGACCCAGGCGGCCTCGTCCAGCGGCGGCTGCACGTCGTAGTGCGCGTACAGCAGGACGGTCTTCGCGCCCGCGGGCCCCGGCAGGCAGCCGTACACGGACTGGGTGCCGTCGGGGGTGTCGAGCAGGGCCACGTCCTGGAAGCCCTGGGCGCGCAGCGCGTCGGCGACCCAGTTCGCGGCGCCCTCGCTCTCGCTCCTCGGGAACTGGTCGAAGTCCGCCACCGACTTGAAGGCCACCAGCTCGGTGAGCTCCTCCTTCGCCCTGGGCATCAGTGAGGCGACGGTCTCGGCGACCGGGTTCGACGACATGGGCACGCTCCTCGTGGGTGCGACGTTGTGCTTCTGTGGGTGTGCGTGCGTACGCGCGTACCCGGTGTATCGGTGTAGGGCGCACGCGCTGCCGATCCTCCCACAGCGACTCTCGGTGACGACCGCCGTAGGATGCGTGGGAAAGGTGCGGCAGGCGGCTGGATCGGGAGCAGTAGACCATCGTGAGCAGCGAGAACTCTTCGGCGGACGACGTGCAGCGGGTGTGGGACGTCGTCGTGGTGGGCGCGGGGCCCGCGGGGGCTTCGGCCGCCTACGCGGCGGCGGTCGCGGGACGCAGCGTCCTGTTGCTGGAGAAGGCCGAACTGCCCCGGTACAAGACCTGCGGCGGCGGCATCATCGGCCCCTCGCGGGACGCGCTGCCACCCGGCTTCGAACTGCCCTTCAAGGACCGCGTGCACGCCGTCACCTTCTCCCTCGACGGCCGCTACTCCCGTACGCGCAAGTCCAAGCAGATGCTCTTCGGGCTGATCAACAGGCCCGAGTTCGACCAGCAGCTCGTCGAGCACGCGCAGAAGGCCGGAGCCGAACTGCGGACGGGCGTCACGGTCACCCGCGTCGAGCAGCACGGCTCGGCCGTACCGGACCGCCGCACGGTCGCCGTCGTCCTCCAGGGCGGCGAGACGCTGCTGGCGCGGGCCGTGGTCGGCGCGGACGGCAGCGCCAGCCGCATAGGGGCGCACGTCGGTGTGAAGCTGGACCAGGTCGACCTCGGCCTGGAGGCGGAGATCCCCGTCCCGGAGACCGTCGCCGAGGACTGGAAGGGCCGCGTCCTCATCGACTGGGGCCCCATGCCCGGCAGTTACGGATGGGTCTTCCCCAAGGGGGACACGCTGACGGTGGGCGTGATCTCCGCGCGCGGTGAAGGCGCCGCCACCAAGCGGTACTTGGAGGACTTCATCGGACGGCTCGGTCTCGCCGGCTTCGAACCGAGCATCTCCTCCGGGCACTTGACGCGCTGCCGCGCCGACGACTCGCCGCTCTCCCGGGGGCGGGTGCTGGTGTGCGGGGACGCGGCGGGGCTGCTGGAGCCGTGGACGCGTGAGGGCATCTCGTTCGCGCTGCGCTCGGGGCGGCTCGCGGGGGAGTGGGCGGTCCGCATCGCCGAGGCGCACGACGCGGTGGACACCCGCCGGCAGGCGTTGAACTACGCGTTCGCCGTGAAGGCCGGCCTCGGCGTCGAGATGAGCGTCGGCAAGCGGCTGTTGATCGCCTTCGAGCGGCGGCCCGGCCTGTTCCACGCGGCGATCACCGGCTTCCGTCCCGCGTGGCGTGCCTTCGTCGACATCACGCGCGGCTCGACGTCGCTGGGCGAGATCGTGCGCACCCACCCGATCGCCCAGCGCGCGCTGACGGCGTTCGACCGTTAGGCGGACTGGGACTGGGACTGGGACTGGGGCTGCGGCTGCCGCTCGGGGCCGGGCTGGATGGGCCGGGGCTCCGGCGTCCATGAGGGGTGAGGTGCGGTCGGGGTCGGGGCGGGTCCGATCCCGGTCGCATTGCGTTGGGTTGCGCTGCGCTGTCTTCCGGTCCCTGCCTTGCGGCCGGTCACTTCTTGATGGTGATCCGGAAGACGGGGTGCTTCGGAGCGGCGGCGAGCAGTTCCTCGTCCGTGGAGTCGGCGTTGACGTCACCGAAGAAGCGGCCCACCTCCCAGCCCCACTTCTTGAGGTAGGTCCGCAGGACCACCGGCTTCTCCTCGTCGGGCAGCTCGACCGCCGTGAACTCCTGCACCCGGCGCCCCACCTGGAGCCGGCCCCCGCCCGCCGCCCGCATGTTCCGGACCCACTCGGAGTGGCCGCGCGCCGAGACGAGGTAGGGGCCGCCCTCGTACGGCAGCGGGTTCACCGGCAGGCGTCGCCACTCGCCGCTCTTGCGGCCACGCACGGACAGTTCCGCCGAGCCGAGGAAGCTGACGCCTCGCCGGGCGAGCCAGCCGATGGCGTTGTTGACGGCGCGGTCGACGGCGCTGACCTTGATGTAGTGGGTCGACGACATGGTCCCCTCCGGGGGTGCTCGGTGAGCCGTTGAGAGAGCGGTGCTCTCGCTTGAGAGCAGTGTGCACTAGACGGGTGCTCCAAAGCAAGAGCAGTGCTCTTGATTGTGCTTGCCGCTCTTGGTTGCGCGCGCTGCTCTGGTTTGTGTTCGGTGCTCTTAATTGTGTGCAGTGCTCTGCCTGTGTGGCACACTGCTGCGCATGAGCACCGCACAAGGAGCCCGCGCCCGCGCCCGGACCGAAGTCGCCGCCGCGATCAAGGACGAGGCGCGCAGACAGCTCGCCGCCGAGGGCGCCGCCAAGCTGTCCCTGCGTGCCGTCGCCCGCGAGTTGGGCATGGTCTCCTCGGCGCTCTACCGCTACTTCCCCAGCCGTGACGAGCTGCTCACCGCGTTGATCATCGACGCGTACGACTCCCTCGGTGAGGCCGCCGAGGCGGCGTACGCGAAGGTGAGCGGGGAGAGTCCGGCGCGGCAGTGGGTCGCCGTGTGCGAGGCGGTGCGGGAGTGGGCGTTGGCGCGGCCGCACGAGTACGCGTTGATCTACGGCTCGCCGGTCCCCGGCTACACCGCGCCCTCGACGACCGTGCCGGCCGCCGCGCGGGTCGGGCTGCTGCTGATCGGGATCGTGCGTGACGCCTACCGGGACAAGGGTGTCGCCCAGTGGAAGCTGCCCGCGGAGTTGCAGCCCGAGGCGCGGCGCATGGCCGAGGATCTCGCCCCCGATCTGCCGCCGGAGGTGGTCGTCGTGCTGATCGGGGCGTGGGCGCAGTTGTTCGGGCTGGTCAACTTCGAGGTGTTCGGGCAGTTCAACCGGGTGGTCGAGGACCGGGGGACGTTCTTCCGCCATGCGGCGGGCCAGCTCGCCCACCATGTGGGCCTCGTGTACCCGCAGTCCGGCGCGAAGGAGCGCTGACCGGCGCGAAGGAGCGCTGAGGCGCCCCGGGGCCACTCGACGAGGCCCGGGGCCACTCGACGAGGCGAGGCAGGCCGGGGCGGTCGGGTCGGGTCGGCGTACGTCCCGGGGAGTATGTGTGATCACCACGCTCGGGTGACGCCGGGGGCGCGGCCCGGCGTCTAGTGCTGTGGCCGGAAAGGTTTGCCGGAAAGCTCGCGGCGTCCGGTGCGGTGCCTCGCAAGGCGGAGCATGACCCGCGTACTGGATGTACTCGGGTCGTGCGACAACGCCGCGAGGTG
>NZ_LIRK01000548.1 GCF_001419765.1 Streptomyces torulosus | reverse complement strand
AGTCGGTTCCGACGGGGTGCTCGGCGGCCGTGGGGGCGCGGTGTCCGTCCGGTCGAGCGAGCCGAGCCAGGCGCGGACGGCCGCCACCGTGGCCGGGGCGTGTTCCCGGGTGAGCGAGAAGTGGTCGCCGGGGACGTCGACCGTGTCGTGCGGCAGCGGCCACGACGTCCGCCAGTCCTCCCCGTCGGCGCCCGCCGCCATCCGCGGCGTCGGCTTCGTGGCCCGGACCAGCAGGGTCGGGGTGGGGACGGGTTCGGGTTCCCAGTCCATGAACATGCGCGTGTACGCGCCCATCGCGGCGACGGCGCTGTCGTCGTCCCCGGTCGACGGGCCCCCGGTCAGCCTCGGGGCGAGGGCGGCAGGCAGCGCCAACAGCCACTCCGTTCCGCGGTTGTCCCGGTCGACGCGGTACGTGTCCAGCAGGACCAGGCCGACCGGGGCCGCCCCCATGGCCTCCAGCCGCCGGGTCACGAGGTGCGCCACGGCGCCTCCGGTGGACGAGCCGACGACCACGAAAGGCCGGTCGCCGACCAGTCGCAGCACCGTCTCGGCGTGCGTACGGGCCAGTGTCCCCAGATCCTCTGGCACGGCAGCGCCCTCGTCGACACCGGGATGCCGTACCTCCCACACGTCCAGGTCGCCCCGGAAGCAGTCGTGGAAGGCGGCGGCCGCGCCGCCCGGTCCGGGGAAGGAGGGGTGGTAGCCGTCGAGGAACACCACGACCGGGCCGTCGCCGGAGCCCTCGGCCCGCCGCAGCGGCGGCAGCGCGTGCCGCCGGGCATCGGACGCGTCGAACGTCGGTACGGCCCACGACGCGGTGACCAGCATGTGCATCGCGGCGACCACCTGACCCGCCTCGCACACTCGCCGGTAGAGGGAGGAGAGGCTCTGCACGGGGCGCACACCCGACGGCTCGGGGCTGCGGGGGAGCGCCGTTCCGGGAGCCGCTCCCGGTGTCCTGACGGGCTTCGGATTGGGGTTCGTACCGGGGGTCGCACCGGGTGTCGGATCGGGGGCAGCACCGGGTGTCGTACGCGTCGGCGCACCGGGCTCCCCGGCGGCCGTCGGCGGCTCCGGCAGGTCGTTGAGGAGGTCCAGCACGTGGCGGGCCAGACCGTCGGCCGTGGGGTGCTCGAACACCACGGCGGCGGAGAGTCGGAGCCGCAGCGCCAGGCTGAGCCGGTTGCGGACCTGCACCGCCATCAGCGAGTCGAAGCCCAGCTCGTCGAAGGTCCGGCCGACGGGCAGCGCGTCGGCGCTCGGATACCCGAGCACGGCGGCCACGTCCGCCCGCATCAGCTCCGCGAGCGCCTCCGCGCGCCGGGCGGAGGGCAGTTCGGCCAGGAGCGTCCGCCAGGCGCCCGGCTCCAGCATCTCCGGGGCGTCGGCGGGTGCCCCCGACCCTGGGCCCGTTCCCGTTCCCGCGCCCGCGCTCGCCTCGGCCACCGGCCGACGGGGACGCGACAGCCCCCGCAGGAGTGGTGGCAGAGGGCCTCGCGCGGACCGCAGGGCGCCCCGGTCCAGCCGCAGCGGCGCCAGGACGGGGCCACCGTCGCGTACCGCCGCGTCGAAGAGCGCCAGGCCGTCCCGTACGGAGAGGGCGCGCAGAACGTCACCGCTCCGTGTCGCCGCCTCCCTGAGCTGGGCCTCCCTGAGCTGCGCCGACGCCATGCCTGCGGCGTGCTCCCAGGGCCCCCACGCCAGGGACAGCGCGGGCAGCCCCTGGGCGGCGCGACGATGGGCGAGGGCGTCGAGGACGCTGTTCGCCGCCGCGTAGTTGCCCTGGCCGGGGCGGCCGAGTAGACCGGACGCCGACGAGAACAGGATGAAGGCCGACAGCTCCAGATCCCGGGTCAGTTCGTGCAGCCGCCAGGCCGCGTCCGCCTTGGGCCCCAGCACCGCCGCCACCCGTTCGGGCGTCAGCCCCGCCAGGACACCGTCGTCCAGGACCCCGGCCGCGTGCACCACGGCGCCCAGGGCGGGCTCACAGCCCCTGACCACCTCGGCCTGCGCGACCGGGTCCGCCATGTCGCAGGCCGCGATCGTCACTTCGGCGCCCAACTCCTCCAGCGAGGCCCGTAGTTCCGTGGCGCCGGGTGCGTCCGGGCCCCGGCGGGAGGTGAGCAGCAGATGCCGTACCCCGTAGGAGGCGACGAGATGGCGGGCGAGTTCGGAGCCCAGCGCGCCGGTGCCGCCGGTGATCAGCACGGTGCGGTCGGGGTCGAAGGGGCTCGGCCCGGACGGCTCACGGGGATCGGCGGCGGCCGTCCGTACCGCCGGCACCAGCCGCGGAGCCCTCATTCTCCCATCCCGGATGGACAGTTGGGGCTCGCCGGCGGCCACCGCGGCGGCCAGTAGCCGCTCGGACTCGGGGCGGCCGTCCGTGTCGACCAGCACGACACGTCCGGGCAGCTCCGCCTGAGCCGTGCGCACCAGACCCCATACGGCCGCACCCGCAAGGTCCGGTTCCGCCGCGGTGGCGTCCCGCGTGACCACCACGAGGCGCGAGCCGGATGCCTCCGGGTCGTCCTGCCAGTCCTGCAGGGCGCGCAGCACCCGGGCGGTCAGCAGGTGCACGGCGGCCGGCGGTGTCTCGCTGTCCGTCGTCGGGGCGACTGCGGTGACGACGATGGTGTCCGGTGCCATGCCGGTGCCGGTGCCGGTGCCGGTGCCGGTGTCAGTCTCGGTGTCGGTGACGGCAGTGTGCTCGACGGTCACCCAGCCGGGTCGCCACAGTGCCCGTCGCGCCACGTCGTGCGCCGCGTCGGCGGTACCGGCGGGAAGCTCCCGCGTGGTCAGGGAGTCCACGCGGGCCACCGGGCGGCCCGTCGCGTCGGCGAGCGTCAAAGTGACCGCGTCCGTGGCCGTCCGACGCACCCGTACCCGTAGTTCCGTCGCGCCGGACGCGTGCAGACGCACGCCGGTCCAGGCGAACGGCACCTGGATGGGGGCCGCCGGCTCAGTACCCGCCCCCGCTCGTACTTCCGCTTCCGCGCCGGCTTCCGCCCCTGTGGCTGTGGCTGTTGCCGATCGGGTGAGCAGCGCGGCGTGCGCCGCCGCGTCGAGCAGGGCGGGATGAAGTCCGAAGCGGTCTGAATCGCCCAACGCGCCCTCGTGCAGGCGTACTTCGGCGTACAGCTCGTCACCGAGCCGCCAGGCCGCCCGTACGCCCCGGAAGGCGGGACCGTAGGCGAGGCCATCGTCCGCGAGGGTGTCGTAGGCATCGGTGAGGTCGATCTCGGCCGCGCCTCGGGGCGGCCACTCCGAGAGGCCTGCCTCCGCGTCCGTCGGCGCGGACGCGGAGGCCGTGCGGGTCAACAGCCCGGTCGCCTGCCGGGTCCAGGTGGGGTCGGGGCCGTCGGTGTCGGCGGAGGCGTCGGGGCGGGCGTGGATGTCGACCGTCCGCCGTCCGGAGTCGTCCGGGGCGCCCACCACGACCTGGACGGTCACGCCGGTCCCCGGCGGCAGGGGCAGCGGCGTCAGGACCACCAACTCGTCGAGGGTGTCGCAGCCGAGCTCGTCGCCCGCCCGGACGGCCAGTTCGACGAACGCCGTCGCCGGCACGAGGACGGTCCCGCCGATCACATGGTCGCCGAGCCAGGGCTGAGCCGTTGTGGAGAGGCGCCCGGAGAGTACGGTCCGGCCCGTGTCCGGCACCATGAACGCGGGCCCCAGCAGCGGGTGCCCGTCGCCCTCCGGGGCGCGGACCGGAAGCCGGGGTGCGTCCAGCCAGTACCGCTGCCGTTGGAAGGCGTACGTCGGCAACTCCACGCGGCGCGCCCCGGTGCCCTCGAACACGGTGGGCCAGTCGACGCGGGCCCCGCGCACGTGGAGCCGGGCCACGGCCGACAGCAGCGTCTCCGGTTCGGGCTCACCGGCGCGCGTGGCGGCGGTGAACAGGGGAGCGGTGCCGTTCTCGGGGCCGGGCAGGCAGTCCTCGGCGGTCGTGATGAGCGTCGGGTGGGGGCCGACCTCCAGGAAGGCCGACACCCCGTTGTCGCCCAGCCACCGCACGGTGTCGGCGAACCGGACGGGCAGCCGGGCGTGCCGCACCCAGTACTCGGGTGAGCACAACTCCTCGGCCCCGGCGAGGCGGCCGGTGACCGCCGAGACCACGGGGATGCGGGGCGGCCGGAAGGTCACCTTCTCGGCGGCCCGGCGGAAGTCGTCGAGCATCGGCTCCACGAGCGGCGAGTGGAAGGCGTGCCCCACCCGCAGCCGTACGGTCCGGCGGCCCTTGGCCTCGAACCCGGCCGCCACGGCGAGCACCGCGTCCCGCGCACCGGAGATCACCACCGAGCGCGGCCCGTTCACGGAGGCGATCGCCACCGGGCGCGATGCGTCTGCGGGGCCGATCGCCGCCGGGGGCGGTGCGTCTACGGAGCCGATCGCCGTCGGGGGCGGTGCGTCTGCGGAGCCGATCGCCGTCGGGGGCGGTGCGTCACCGGATTCGGTCGCCGTCGGGCGAGGGCCCTGCGTCGAGGCGGCGGTCACGCGGCCGGCGGGGTCTGCGTCGCCGTGCGGGACCTCGAAGTCGGCCAGCGCCGCCAGTACTTCGTCCTCCGTCGCGTGCAGCGCGACCATCGCGCCGCCCTCCGGCAGCGCCTGCATCAGCCTGCCGCGCGCCGCGACGAGGGCCGCCGCGTCGTCGAGGTCCAGGACACCGGCGACATGGGCGGCGGTCAGCTCACCGACGGAGTGCCCGGCCAGGTAGTCGGGGCGCACACCCCACGACTCCAGAAGCCGGAACAACGCGACCTCGAAGGCGAACAGCCCTGCCTGGGTGAAGTCCGTACGGTCGAGCAGAGCGGCCTCCGGGGTGCCCGGAGCGGCGGAGAGCACCTCGTCGAGGGGGACGTCGAGGCGGCCCTCGAACGCCCGGCACACCTCGTCGTGAGCGGAGGCGAAGACAGGGAACGCCGACCGCAACTCGGCACCCATACGGGCACGTTGGGCTCCCTGACCGGTGAACAGGAAGGCCGTACGGAGAGCGGGGTCGGCGACGGCCCGTTCCGTGCCGGTGATGGCGGTGCCGCTACCGGTACCGCCACCGGTACTGGCGAAACCGGTGCTGCCCGCGGCCGCACCCCCGGCTCCAACAGCTCCCTCAGTTCCAGCGGCCAGCGCCTCCAGCCCGGCCAGCATCCGGGCCCGTTCACCCGGCGGGACCACCGCCCGGTGCGTCGACGCCGAGCGCGTCACGGCCAGGGAGACGCCGACATCGGCCGGTGACAGTTCGGGCCGCGCGACCAGATGGTCGGCGAGACGGCGCGCTTGGGCGCGCAGCGCGCCCTCGTCCGCCCCGGAGAGCAACCAGGGGACACCGTGGGCGTCGACGCCGAGCACGACCGGTGGCTGCCCGACCAGACGGTCGTCCGCGTGAGACGGCGGCACCTCGGCACCAGAGTCGGGAGCGTCGGACAGCTCCTCGGCGCCCGACCGGGCAGTACCGGACGGCTCCCCGGCGCCTGAGCGAGGCGCGGCCGGCGGCTCCTCCACGATCACATGCGCGTTGGTCCCGCCGATCCCGAACGCGGACACCCCGGCCCGCCGAGGTCGGCCCGCGGTGGAGGGCCACGGCCGGGCGGCGGTGAGCAGTTCCACCTTCCCGGAGGCCCAGTCGACATGCGGTGAGGGTGTCTCGGCGTGCAGGCTGCGGGGCATCTCCCCGTGCCGCATGGCCTGCACCATCTTGATGACTCCGGCGACCCCGGCGGCCGCCTGTGTGTGCCCGAGGTTCGACTTGACCGACCCCAGCCACAACGGCTCCTCGCGGTCCTGCCCGTACGCGGCGAGCAGGGCGCCCGCCTCGACGGGGTCGCCCAGCGTGGTGCCCGTGCCATGGGCCTCCACCACGTCGACATCGGCCGGTCGGAGCCGTGCATCGGCCAACGCCCGCTCGATCAGACGCTGTTGGGCCTGACCGTTGGGCGCGGTGAGTCCGTTGGACGCGCCGTCGGAGTTGACGGCGGAGCCGCGCAGCACCGCCAGGACGGGGTGTCCGTGCCGTCGGGCGTCGGAGAGCCGTTCGAGCAGCACCAGCCCGACGCCCTCCGCCCAGGCGGTGCCGTCCGCCGCCGCCGAGAACGACTTGCAGCGGCCCTCGGGGGAGAGCCCACGCTGCCGGCTGAACGCCGTGAACGGCTTCGGTGTCGCCATCACCGTGACCCCGCCGGCCAGCGCCAGGGAGCACTCGCCCGACCGCAGGGCCGCGGCCGCCCAGTGCAGGGCCACCAGGGAGGAGGAGCAGGCGGTGTCGATCGTGATCGACGGCCCGCGCAGGCCGTACACGTACGAGATCCGGCCGGCCGCCACACTGCCGGATGTGCCCAGCCCCAGATGGGCCTCCAGTTCGTGGTGGACGAAACGCGCCGAGTAGTCGGCGTGCATCATGCCGACGAACACCCCTGTGTCGCTCTCGCGCACGGCGGCCGGGGCGATCCCGGCCCGTTCCCACACCTCCCAGGAGGTCTCCAGCAGCAGCCGCTGCTGCGGATCCATCGCCAGGGCCTCCCGCGGCGCGATCCCGAACAGGCCCGCGTCGAACTCGGCGGCCCGGTGCAGGAATCCGCCCCGCCGGGTGTACGAGGTGCCGACGCGGTCGGGGTCCGGGTCGTAGAGGGCGGCCAGGTCCCAGCCCCGGTCGGTCGGGAAGTCGGAGGTGGCGTCCCGGCCCTCGGAGACGAGCCGCCACAGGTCCTCCGGCGAGTACACGTCACCGGGGTAGCGGCAGCCCATGGCGACGATGACCACCGGGTCGTCCTCGTCGTCGACCGTGGCCCCGCCGGTCCCTGGCGTGGTGGCGGGCGTCGCGCCGAAGAGGGTGCTGTGCAGGGACCGGGCCAGCTCGGCGGGGCTGGGACGGTCGAAGACCAGGGTCGCCGGGAGCCTCAGCCCGGTCGCCGCGCCCAGCCGCTCGATGAGCGCGACGGCGCCCACGGACGTCAACCCCAGATCGGTGAACGGCGCCTCGGCGCTGGGGAGTTCGCCCGGCCCGCCCCCGCACACCTCGGCTGTCTCGGCGAGCACCGCCTCCCTGAGCGCCCGCTCCCGCCCCTCCGGAGGCAGGGACAACAGCCGCCGCCGCAAGGCCCCGTCGGCCGCCGGGACCGCCTGAGGCGAGGTCGCTGTGGGCGGGGCCACCGAGGGGGAGACCGCCGAAGGCGCGCCGAGCCGCCCGGCCGGTGACTCGGCGGCGGCCCCGGCCGTGACCTCCGGCGCGATCGGCGCTGCGGCGACGGCATGCCGGGCGATCTTGCCGGAGGCCGTCCGTGGCACCGCCGCGATCTCATGGAACTCCACGGGCAGCTTGTACTCGGCGAGCCGGGTGCGGCACGCGGCCAGCACCCGCCGAGGATCGAACCCGTCCGGGCCGGGGACCACGTACGCCACCGGCACCTCACCGAGTACGTCGTGCGGTCGGCCGACGACCACGGCGTCCGTCACACCGGGACTGTGCAGCAAGGCCTGTTCGACCTCGGTGGGGTGGATGTTCTCGCCACCGCGGATGATCAGTTCGCTGACCCGCCCGGTGAGGCGGAGATGGCCGTGCTCGACCCGGCGGCCGAGGTCACCGGTCCGGTACCAGCCGTCCACCAGGGCCGACCCTGTGGCCTCGGGCCGCCGGTGGTAGCCCGTCATCAGACCAGGCCCGCGGACCCAGATCTCCCCCTCACCACCGTCGGTGACATCGTTGCCGCTGCCCGGCTCGACGACGCGTACATCCACTCCGGGGATCGGAGGCCCGCAGGAACCGTCGACCGTCGGCCCGTCCGGCCGGTTCACCGCGATCATCCCGCATGTCTCGGTGCTGCCGTACGCGTCGAGCAGCCGCGCTCCCAACGCCTGTTCCACCTCGCGGCGCAACGCCGGGGAACTGGGCGCGCCCGCCACCAGACATGTGCGGAGCCCCACCGGCAGCGCCGTGCCGTCCGCCGACGCCAGCAGCCGGTGGTACACCGCGGGCACCCCGGCCAGCACGGTGTAGGGGCCGTCGAGAGCCCCGTGCGGGTGGCGCAGTTCGCGCCACAGGCCGTCGGGCGGCAGCAGGTCACCGGTGATGCGGGCGCTCGCGCCGACGGCGGTGATGCCGAGGATCGCCAGGGAGTGGCCGAAACTGTGGAACAGCGGCAGGGGCCACAGCAGCCGGTCCTCCGGAGAGAGACCGAAGATCGGCGCGTAACAGGCGGCCACCGACCACAGGGCGGCCCGCTGGGTCGACACCACACCCTTGGGGCGGTGGGTCGTACCGGAGGTGTAGAGCATCCAGGCCGGCTCGTCGAGACCGAGATCGTCCCGGGGCGGGTTCTGACCGGGCGCGTCCGCCCCGGCGACGGCGTCGAGGAGGACCGTGCCCTCCGGGGCGTCCGCCGGGACCGGGCCCGGCCCCGTCAGCAGCACGCGCGTGCCGGGCTCGTCGACGGCCGGGCTCGTCCGGTGCAGCCGTGCGAGCCGCGCCGGGTCGGTGACGACGACCGAGGCGCCGCTGTCCCGCAGGAAATGGGCGAGTTCGGCGTCGGAGGAGCGGGGGTTGAGAGGGACGCCCACGGCACCGGCCCGGACGGCGGCGAGCACGGCCTCGACCATCTCGACACGGTTGCCCAGGCAGATCGCGACCCGCTCGCCGCGCTCCAGGCCGGTCCGCGCGAGATACGCGGCCAGCCTGCCGGTGCGCCGCTCCAGCTCCGCGTAGGTGACGGCCCGCGCGTCGTCGGCGAAGGCCACCCGGGACGGCGACCGCTCCGCATGTGCCTTCAGCAGCTCCGGCAGCGGCCGTATCAGTCCGTCATGATGCATGTGGCGCCTCCCCGGCCCCGTAGGACCCACCGTCAAACTCCTTGCGGAGCAACGGCGTTGACCCTAAGGGGGGGGAGGCCGAATGTCCGAACATCCGGACTGTCGGCGTTTCGGACGGCCGATGGTGTTCCGAACGGCCGATGGTGTTCCGGACGGTCGTACGGCGTCGCGACCGCCGACGGCGTTCTGGACGCCCGGCGGCACAGGGACATGCCGCCGGGGTTCACTGCCTCAGGTGTCGGACCAGGCCTAGGACACGCAGCCGACGTGGGCGAGGGCCTGCTTCAGCAGGACTCCCTGGCCGCCCGGCATCTCGCTCTGGACCGACGGCGACGCGGCCTCCTGCGGGCTGAACCACACCAGGTCGAGCGCGTCCTGCCGAGGACGGCAGTCGCCGGACACGGGGACGATGTACGCGAGCGCCACCGCGTGCTGGCGGGGGTCGTGGAACGGCGTGATGCCCTGCGTCGGGAAGTACTCGGCGACCGTGAAAGGCTGAAGCGAGGCCGGGACGCGGGGCAGTGCCACCGGGCCGAGGTCCTTCTCCAGATGACGCAGGAGCGCGTCGCGCACCCGCTCGTGGTGCATCACGCGGCCGGACACCAGCGTGCGGCTGACCGTTCCGTCCGGGCCGATGCGCAGCAGCAGGCCGATGCTGGTCACTTCGCCGCTGTCGTCGACGCGCACGGGCACGGCCTCGACGTACAGGATCGGCATACGGGCGCGCGCCGATTCGAGTTCGTCGGACGTCAGCCAGCCAGGCGTGGTTTCGGTCATGTCAGACATTGGCCGATCATACTTTCAACGTCACCTGGTGTGGGCGTAGCGCCGATCACATGCGGCGCGCCCGTGTCGGGGTGCCGCTCAGCCGTGGGCGGCCCACTGGCCCCGGACGTGCCCGAGGTGGCGGGTCATCACCGCCCGGACGGCGTTCTCGTCGCGGTCGAGGAGGGCGTCGAGGAGTTCCAGGTGCTCCTGCGCGGACGCCAGGAGACGGCCCGCCTCGACGAGCGCGGTCAGCCCGTACAGCCGTGAGCGTTTGCGCAGGTCGCCCACCACCTCGACCAGATGCGCGTTGCCCGCGAGGGCCAGCAGGCCGAGGTGGAAGCGGGTGTCGGCCTCCACGTACGCGATGAGGTCCCCGGCGGCCGCGGCGGCCACGATCTCCCGCGCGGCGGGCCGCAGCGCCTCCAGGGAGACGGGGTCGGCGGTCCGGGCCAGGGCCACGGTGGTCGGGATCTCGATCAGCGAGCGGATCTGGGTGTACTCGTCGAGCTGCTTCTCGGTCACGGCGGTGACCCGGAAGCCCTTGTTGGGCACGGTGTCGACCAGGCCCTCCTTGACCAGGTCCAGCATGGCCTCGCGGACCGGTGTGGCCGAGACACCGAAGCGCGCGGCGAGCGCGGGCGCGGAGTACACCTGGCCCGGCCGCAGCTCACCGGCGATCAGCGCGGCCCGCAGCGCGTCGGCGACCCGCTCCCGATAGCTGCTCTTCTTGCCGCCGAGCACCGGCAGGGCGGGCGCCGGGGGAGCGGCGCCCTGAACGGCGGAGGCGGCCGGCGAAACGGGGGCGCCCGGTGCCGAGGAGGTGGCGCCGGTGCGCTGCGGGGCCATGGGGGACATACGGTCTCTCCTGGAGTCCTGGAGCCCGGAATCCTAGAGGACGAATCCGGAGGGGAACGGGTCGGTCGGGTCGAGCAGATACTGGGCGGTGCCGGTGATCCAGGCGCGGCCCGTGAAACTGGGCAGCACGGCCGGGGCCCCGGCCACCTCGGTCTCGCCGAGGAGCCGTCCGGTGAACCGGGTGCCGATGAAGGACTCGTTCACGAACTCGGTGTGCAGCGGGAGTTCGCCCCGCGCGTGCAGTTGCGCCATGCGCGCACTGGTGCCCGTACCGCAGGGTGAGCGGTCGAACCAGCCGGGGTGGATGGCCATCGCGTGCCGTGAGTGCCGGGCGGTGGCGCCGGGCGCGTACAGATGGACGTGGTGCACCCCGTGGATGGACGGATCCTCGGGGTGGACGGGTTCCTCCTCGGCGTTGATGGCGTCCATCAGGTCGAGGCCCGCGCGGAGGATGTCGTCCTTGCGGGAGCGGTCGAAGGGCAGACCGAACTCCTCCAGCGGCAGGATGGCGTAGAAGTTCCCGCCGTACGCCAGGTCGTAGATGACGGTCCGCCCGTCGGCCAGGGTGATCCTGCGCTCCAGGCCGACGGAGAACGACGGCACGTTCCGCAGGGTGACCGCCTTCGCCGCGCCGTCCTCCACGGCCACCTCGGCGACGACGAGCCCGGCCGGGGTGTCGAGACGGATGGTCGTGACCGGCTCGACGACCTCGACCATGCCGGTCTCGACGAGGACCGTCGCCACCCCGATCGTGCCGTGGCCGCACATGGGCAGATAGCCGGAGACCTCGATGTAGACCACACCCCAGTCGCAGTCGGGGCGGGTGGGCGGCTGGAGGATCGCACCGCTCATCGCCGCGTGACCGCGCGGCTCGTTCATCAGCAACTGCTTGACGTCGTCCCGGTGTTCACGGAACCACAGCCGCCGTTCGTTCATGGTCGCACCGGGGATGGTGCCGATCCCGCCGGTGATCACCCGGGTCGGCATGCCCTCGGTGTGCGAGTCGACGGCGTGCAGGACGAGCTTGCTGCGCATGACCGTGCTCCTTCTTCCGCTCTCCTTCCGCTTCCGCGCGCGTTACGCGAGCCCCGCGGCGACGGCCTTCTCGGTGGCGGACCGGATCACGGCCTCCTGTTCCGGCAGCAGCTCCACGCGCGGCGGCCGGCAGCGCCCGCCGTGCCGGCCCACGATGTCCATGGACAGCTTGATGGCCTGCACGAACTCGACCTTCGAGTCCCAGCGCAGCAGCGGGTGCAGTTGCTCGTACAGCCCCCTCGCCGTCGCGAGGTCCCCGTCCACCGCCGCGTGGTACAGCTCCACGGTCGCCGCGGGCAGCGCGTTCGGGTACCCGGCGACCCAGCCCTTGGCGCCCGCCAGCGCGAGCTCCAGCAGCACATCGTCGGCGCCGATCAACAGGTCCAGTTCAGGGGCGAGTTCGGCCAGCTGGTAGGCCCGGCGCACATCCCCGGAGAACTCCTTCACGGCCCGGATGTACCCCTCGCCGTGCAGCTTGGCGAGCAGCTCCGGCACCAGGTCGACCTTGGTGTCGACGGGGTTGTTGTACGCCACGACGGGCAGGCCCGCCTTCGCGACCTCCTCGTAGTGCGCCAGCACCGAACGCTCGTCGGCGCGGTAGGCGTTCGGCGGGAGCAGCATCACCGACGCGCAGCCCGCGTCCCGCGCCTGCTCGGCCCAGCGACGGGACTCGGCGGAGCCGTACGCGGCGACGCCCGGCATCACCCGCGAGCCGCCGATCGCCGAGACGGCCGTCTCCACGACCCGCGCCCGCTCCTCGGGCGTCAGCACCTGGTACTCGCCGAGCGAGCCGTTCGGCACGACACCGTCACAGCCGTTCTCGACCAGCCAGGCGCAGTGCTCGGCGTACGTGTCGTAGTCCACGGACAGATCGTCGCGGAGGGGGAGTGCGGTGGCGACGAGGACACCGCGCCAGGGGCGGTTGCCGGTGCGGTTGGCGGTGCCTGTGCCGGTCGAGCGCGCGGAAGTGGTCATCTGCGGGTCCCTCCATAGGGTGTGACATGGTATTGACGGCGTTTCGGACGAGTCGGACGAGCGGCTTCTCGACGGTCTCGGGCAGGCGGCTTCTCGACGGCTTTGGACGGGAGGCTTCTCGACGACGGCTCACTCCACCGGCGGCCCTCCCCGACCCTCGGCCTCCACGGGCAGTCCTCCCGGGTCGCCGGCCTCCATGGGCTGCTCTCCCGGCTCCTCGGACTCCACGGGAGCCCTTCCTCGCTCCCCGGTCTCCCCGGCCCGCGCCAGCACACCGAGCGGTACGGGGCGTGCGAACGGCCGTCGGGCCACCGTCTCCGCGCACCCGGCGAGCCCCGCGACCGCCGGCCCGCACATCCGGCCCTGGCACCAGCCCATCCCGGCCCTGGTGAGCAGCTTCACGGTGCGGACGTCTCCGGCCCCCAGTTCCCCGACGGCCTCGCGGACCGCCCCGGCGGTGACCTCCTCGCACCGGCACACCACCGTGTCGTCGGTGACCTGCTCCGTCCAGTGCGCCGACGGCACGTACACGGTGTCGAGCGCGGCGAAGAACTCCCGCAGCCGCGTACGGGACGTGGCCGCGGCCGCCCACTCCCGCGGATCCGGTTCCCGGCCCCGGAGCCGGGCCGCCGCCGACCGCCCGGCGACATGGCCCTCGGCCAGGGACAGGGCCGCGCCGCCGATCCCGGTGGTCTCGCCCGCCGCCCAGACGCCCGGCACATCGGTGCGCTGCTCGTCGTCGACGGCCACGCTCATGCCGTCGGCGTCGATGCGGCAGCCCAGGGACTCGGCGAGGTCGGTGTGCGGGACCATGCCGTGCCCGACGGCCAGCGTGTCGCAGGGGACGCGCCGTTCACTGCCGGGTCGGACCCGCCCCTCGGCGTCCAGCGCGGCGACGGTCACGGCCTCCAGCCGGTCGGTTCCGTGCGCCTCGACCACGGTGTGCCGTACGAGAGTCCGCACCCGGTGGCGCAGCAACTCCACCGCGTACCCGGCCCCTTCGGCCAGCTTGTCCGCCCGGCCCGCGAGCGTCCCCACTCGCCGGGCGAGCGCCTTGGGGTCGGCGGACTCGACCAGCGCGGCCACCCGGACACCGGCCGCCGCGAGCCCGGTCGCCACCGGCAGCAGCAACGGGCCGGTCCCGGCGACGACCGCCGTACGGCCCGACACCACGAGCCCGCCCTTCAACATGGCTTGCGCGCCCCCGGCGGTGACCACGCCCGGCAGGGTCCAGCCGGGGAAGGGCAGCACCTTCTCGTAGCCGCCGGTCGCGAGCACGACGGCGTCGGCCCGCACCTCGACGGGTTCCTCCTGCCCGGGGCCGAGCAGCGCGTGCACGGTGAAGCCGCCGGGGGTGCCGGAGGGCCGTTGCCCTTGCGGCGCGCCCGGCCGCCGCTCCACGCACCACACGTGGTGCTCGGGGAGATGGGTGATGTTCCCGGCGGCGAGGTGCCGTTCGAGACCGTCGCGCAGCCGCTGCCAGGTCCGCCACTGGTGGTGGAGCGCCTGCGGGCGCCGTGCCCCGAGCGCCGCGGCGGGCTGCCGGTAGAACTGGCCGCCGGGCGCCTCCGCGGAGTCGATCACCGTCACGTGGACGCCCCGCCCGGCCGCAGCCAGCGCCGCGGCGAGGCCGGCCGGCCCCGCGCCGACGACCGCGAGGCGGGGCGATGGTCCCGAACGCGGCCCGACCCGTTCAGTGCCCATGCCCCGTCCCCTCCTGCGTGCGGATCACGTCGCCCGGCCGGACCGGTACCAGACAAGCCCGTTGGTTGGGGCGGTCGTTGACGGTCATCAGGCAGTCGAAGCAGACGCCGATTCCGCAGAAGACACCGCGCGGCCTGCCCTCGCCGCGGGTGGTGCGCCAGGAGGTCACACCGGCCGTCCAGAGCACCGCCGCGACCGTCTGACCGGGCAGGGCCTCCAGTTCACGGCCGTCGAGGGTGACGCCGAAGGCGGGCCCCGGTTCGGCGTCCGCCAACTCCAACGGATTCATTCCGCAGCCTCCTCGTGGACGGCGAACCGGTCAGGGCGGAACGGCGCCAGATCCAGCTCCGGTGTCCTGCCGCCGAGCACCTGGGCGATCAACTGCCCCGTCCCGGTGGCGAGTCCGATGCCCGCCCCCTCGTGCCCGCACGCGTGGAACAGCCCCGGCACCCGCGGGTCCGGCCCGATCGCGGGCAGATGGTCGGGCATGTACGGCCGGAACCCGACGTACGTCCGCATCGCGCGCACCCGATCCAGGAACGGGAACAACCGGGTCGCGCCCGCCGCCAGCGCCCGCACCACGGGCAGCGAGAACGACCGGTCGAAACCGACCCGCTCCCGGCTCGCCCCGATGAGTACCGGCCCGGCGGCCGTGCCCTCGACGACCGGGGAGGTCTGCAGCGCCGCCGAGTCGCTGGCCACGTCGGCCACGTAGTCGGCGGCGTACACCTTGTGCCGCACCAGGGGCGGGAGCGGTTCGGTGACGAGGACGAATCCGCGCCGGGGGAGTACGGGGAGGTGGACCCCGGCGAGCGCGGCCACCTCGCCGCCCCAGGTGCCGGCGGCGTTCACCACGGCCGGGGCGTGGATCTCGCCCCGGTCGGTCCGTACGCCGCGCACGGCCCCGTCGGGCGAGCACAACACCCCGGTCACCGTGCGGCCGGTGAGGAGGCGGGCCCCCGAGGCCCGTACGAGATGGGCTGCGGCGAGGGTCGGCATGACCTGGGCGTCCTGCGGGTAGTACACGCCGCCGGCGAGGCCGGTCGCCAACTCCGGTTCCAGATCGTGGAGTTGTCCGGCGGTGACGGTCTCCGCCGCGACCCCGGCGGTGCGCTGCCCGGCCGCGAGCTTCTCCAGGGCGGCGAGCCCTTCCGGTGCCGAGGCGACGACGAGCCCGCCCTTCGGGTCGTACTCGAACGCCGTCCCGAGGCCGGGTTCGCAGGCCAGTTCGGTCCACAAGCGATTCGACAGGAGGGCGAGTTCGAGTTCGGGACCGGGTTCCTTGTCGGAGACGAGGAGGTTGCCCTCGCCCGCCCCGGTCGTGCCACCGGCCACCGGACCGCGGTCCACCACGGTCACGTCCAGCCCTGCCCGGGCCGCGTACAGGGCGCAGGCCGCGCCCACCATCCCCGCTCCCAGCACCACGACGTCGCAGGTCAGTCGCTCGGTCACGCCAGTACTATGTCACATGGCGCTCCGGCCCGGAATACCGCGAAGCCGAGCGCTGAGGCGGGCTCAGCGCCAGTCGTCGATCACGTAGGCGGTCGGGTGGCTGTAGCCGGGTTCGTTGGGCCTGTGCATGGTCACGCCTTGCAGCCAGGTGCGGAAACCGCGGTCGGCCATGCGCCGGTAGGCGTCCTCGCGGGCCAGGTTCATCCCGGCGTCCAGTTGTCCCAGCCCCTTCTCGGCGGCCAGCTGCTCGCACGCGTCCAGCAGCCGTCCGAACCGGTCCGCGGCGCCCGGGCCGGGGCGTACGGCGCCGAACTTGACGAAGCACACGTCCTCACCGGCCTCCGACCCCGCTCCGCAATGGCAGACGGCCAGACCGTCGAGGCCGGAGCCTGAACCGGCGCCCTCAAGAAGGACGGTGTCACCGAGCCCCTGCGTCTGCGTGGCGACGATCTCGCGCTCCAGGCTCAGGCCCTCGAACACGGACTCCGTCAGCGCGCGGCAAAGACTCAGCGCGTCGGTCCGCTCGGCGGCGGTCAGCTCGCCGTACAACAGGCGGCCGGGAACCGCGGCAGGGGCGGTGACCTGCTTCTTCATGATGGCGGTCAGGAATCGGGGCCAGAAACCGTACCGGCGGTAGAGCTCCAGGTGCTTGGGACTGTGCGAGAACGTGAACAGGCCGAGGTGGCGGTTCCCCCAGGTGTCGAAGCAGGCCATGACCGGTTCCATCAGGCGCCTGCCGATGCCCTGGTCCCACAGATCCGGACGTACGGTCAGCGGGCCGAAGTACCCGACGCTGCCCCAGTCGGCGGCGAAGTTCGTCCCGACGACCTCGCCCTCGACGGTCGCCGCGAAAGCCGCGCGCGGATCCGCCGCCCAGCGGGTGCGGACGTAGTCGGCGGTCCCGAAGAACGTCTCCGGCTCGGGGAACCCGAGGAAGGTCCCGAAGGCGACCCTGAAGATCTGGTCGGCCCGATCCAGGTCCGGCTCGACCAGCGGGCGGACCGCCACCGAGGCGACACCACCGGTTCGCTGCGCTGCGGACATGCTCGCTCTCCTTTCCGCCCCCGCATCCATCGCACCACGGACCCGCGCACCGGGCGATACGACGGTTCGGCCCGCACGGCAGGCACGGATTCCCCACGCTCCCCGACGACCGGCCGGCCGGGGGGAGGGGGCGAGAGCACCTCCGCCTCCATCACCGGCCGCCCGCCCGCCTCGATCCCCGGCCTC
>NZ_LIRK01000547.1:364-3962 GCF_001419765.1 Streptomyces torulosus | reverse complement strand
CCCAACACCGTTCGGGGCGTCGGGCTGAGCATGAGTTCTGGCAACAGGACTCACTCCCGCTCAGTATCTAGGAACGGTGGTTCAGGGCAGAGAGAGGAATCACGGGGGCGGAGGCGGCCGGCGCGGGCGCCGGGACCGGTCAGACGCGGGCGGGCGGCGGCCCCGAGCTCTCCCGGACCACCAGCTCCGGTACGGAGACCCCGTGCGGGGCGATCGGGGCGGACTGCTCCAGGACGCCGTGCAGCAGGGCGAACGCGGCCCGGCCGAGGCCGGTGAAGTCCAGGCGCGCGGTTGTCAGGGACGGGGTCAGATACGCGGAGTGCGGGGCGTCGTCGAAGCCGGCCACGCTGACGTCGCCGGGAACGGACCGGCCGTTCTCGTGCAGGGCGCGGAGCACGCCGAGCGCCAGGTCGTCGTTGCCGCAGAGGATCGCCGTGACCGACGGGTCCTGAGCCAGCCTCCGGCCGGCCCGATGACCGCCCGCCGGGCCCCAGTTGCCCTGCAGCGGGCGCGGTTCGGGCGCGCCCGCCTCCTGGAGCGCCTGCCGCCAGCCGGTGGTGCGGGCGCTGGTGCGGCGGGTGCTGGACGGGATGGCGACGTAGTGCACGGTCTCGTGGCCTAGGGAGAGCAGATGGCGGGTGACCGCGTGGGCGGCCTCGCGGTCGTCGGTCCACACCCAGGGCCGGTCGCCGCCGGGCGGGGTGGCCGGGGTCTCGACGACACCGACGACGGGCAGCTCGGCGGGCACGGCGGCCAGGGCGCCGACACCGGCCGGATCGTAGGCGATCACGATCAGTCCGCCGCCCGCGTCCGCCGCCCGCCGCACCTCGGCGGCGACGGCCGCCTCCTCCGCCGACTCCAGGACGCCGATCCCGACCGCGTACGACGCCGCGCGGGCCGCCTCCTCGACGCCCTGGAGGATCGACGCGTAGCCGTAGTGGGTGGTGTTCGCGGTCAGTACGGTCACCGCGCGGCTGCGGCCGCTGGCCAGGGCCAGGGCGGTCGCGTTGCGGCGGAAGCCCAGCTCGTCGATGGCCGCCAGCACCCGCTCCCGCGTGGACTGCTTGACGCTGGGATGGCCGTTGATCACCCGCGAGACGGTCTGGTACGAGACGCCGACGGCGGTCGCGACGTCCCGGATGCTCGCGGGACGCCTTGTGTGACCGGTCACATTCATGTCAGGATTGTGACCGGTCACACTGGGGGCGTCAAGAGAACGTCAAGCGGGATTCCCGCGAGCGACCGCCCCCGCGAGGATCTGGACCGCCCGCCGGCGACGGCCTGGGGGCGGCGTGCGCGAAGCGCGGCGGCTCGGGAGGGCAGCGACTTGACCAGTACGGCGGACCGGACGGCGGATTGCTTCAACACCTGGTCCCCGACGTTCAGTTGGGGGCATCCGGCGCTGCACGCGGAGTTCGCCGCGGCGGCGGACGGCACCCCGCGTCTGGTCCGGCTGGGCCCCGCCGGGAGCGCCGTCGATCCAGGGGTCGCCCTGCCCCTCGTCGAGTTGACGGCGGTCGGGCACGGGAGCGGTTGGTCCGGGCCCCGGTTCACCGGTACGGCTCTCGGGTCGCGGCTCGCGTACCGCGGGCACCGTGACGCCGGCTCCTCCGACTGGGCGCGGCTGACCGTCGAACTCCACGACCCGGTGACGGCGTTGACCGCCTTCGTCGAGCTGACCTCCCCGATCGGGCTGCCGGTGCTCCGCTCCCGGGTGCGGCTGCGCAACGACGGCACGGACCCCCTCGTCGTCCAGTCCGTCAGCAGCCTCCTCCTCGGCGGGCTGCCCTCCCCCGACGTCCTCGATGTGCACCGGGCCCGCAACGACTGGCTCGCCGAGTGCCGTTGGTACGCCGAGCCGTTGCGCGACACCGTCGCCGACATCAGCGTCGACGCCCACCAGCACGACAGCCGGGCCGCGCTCACCCTCACCGGGCGCGGCAGCTGGCCCACCGACGGCCATCTGCCGATGGGGGCGCTCACGGAGCGGGACGGCGGCCGGGCCTGGGTGTGGCAGGTGGAGTCACCGGCCGGCTGGCGCTGGGACCTGGGCGAACGCGCGCACGGCACCTACCTCGCGATGAACGGCCCCACGGACGCCGAGCACCAGTGGCGGGTGCGGCTGGCGCCGGGCGAGGAGTTCACGACGGTGTGGGCGGCGGTCGCGACGGGGTCGGCGGGTGCTGCGGAGGCAGGGGTGTCCCGCCCGGGGGACGGGTCCGCGCTCGACGAGGCGTTCGGGGTCATGACCGCGTACCGGCGGGCCGTGCGGCGGCCGCATCCGGACCATGGCGCGCTGCCCGTCGTCTTCAACGACTACATGAACACGCTGATGGGCGACCCGACCACCGAGAAGCTGCTGCCGCTGATCGACGCGGCGGCGCGCGCGGGCGCGGAGTACTTCTGCATCGACTCCGGCTGGTACGACGACACCGCGGACGGCGGCTGGTGGGACGGCGTCGGCGCGTGGCAGCCGTCGACGCGCCGCTTTCCCGGCGGCGGCATCGAGGCCGTGCTGGACCGGATCCGGGAGCGCGGCATGGTGCCGGGGCTGTGGCTGGAGCCGGAGGTCGTCGGCGTGCACAGCCCGGTCGCCTCGGCGCTCCCCCCGGACGCCTTCTTCCAGCGGGACGGGGTACGGATCACCGAGCAGGGCCGCCACCAGCTCGACCTGCGCCACCCCGCCGCCCGCGCGCACCTCGACAGGACGGTGGACCGGATCGTCGGCGACTGGGGCGTGGGCTATCTGAAGCTGGACTACAACATCGTCGTCGACCCGGGCCCGTGCGCCCCCGGCGACCTCTCCCCCGGCGCCGGGCTCCTCGGCCACGCCCACGCCTACCTGGAGTGGCTGTCCGACGTCCTGGACCGTCACCCCGGGCTCGTCGTCGAGAACTGCGCCTCCGGGGGCATGCGCATGGACGGCGCCACCCTGGCCGTCGCCCAGCTCCAGTCCATCAGCGACCAGCAGGACCCGCTGCGCTTCCCCGCGATCGCCGCCGCCGCGCCGACGGCGGTCCCGCCGGAACAAGGCGCCGTCTGGGCCTATCCACAGCCCGGGTTCGACAACGATCTGATCGGGTTCACCCTCGGCGGCGCGCTCCTCGGCCGCATCCACCTCTCCGGCCATCTGAACCGGATGTCGGAGCGTCAGCTCGGCCTCGTCCGGGACGCCGTGGACACGTACAAGTCGATCCGCGGTGACCTGGCGCGGGCCGTGCCCTTCTGGCCGCTCGGACTGCCGGGGTGGACGGACCCGTGGCTGGCGCTGGGCCTGCGCGTGCCGGACGGGCCCTCGTACGTGTCGGTGTGGCGGCGCGGCGGGGAGGCGGACGTGTCGCTGCCCGTCGGGCACCTGGCGGGCCGCTATGTGCGTCCGGAGATCCTGCACCCGTCCGCGGGGAGCGGCGGCTCGGCGGTCTGGGACCGGGACGGGCACGCGCTGCGGGTGTCGCTGCCCCGCACACCGACAGCCCTGCTGATCCGCCTCCACACCGGGACCGACTGAACGGCCGCCGCACGTCGGTCCTGACCGAGGGCGGACGGGCCGGAGCCTGGGCTGTGCAGGGGCGGACGGGCCCGAGCCGGGGCCGTGTGG
>NZ_LIRK01000547.1:0-349 GCF_001419765.1 Streptomyces torulosus | reverse complement strand
GGATCTGGACCGAGCCGGAGGTGGAGTCCGCGGTCCGCAGGAACGAGAAGACGTCCCAGTACGTGCCGTTGCTCCGGTACACCCGGCCCTTGTGGACGTTCCAGTTGTGGCCGCCGAGCGTGACGTTGCCCTGGTAGTCGCCGAGCGCGCCGACCGCGCCGTTGTAGTTGACCCAGAGCATGATCTCGTAGTCGTGGTCCGTGTCCCAGACGTCGTACGAGGTGTTGTACGCGCCCGAGGACGGGACCGTGACGTTGTAGTTGCTGTTGAGCGAACCGAGCGAGGTGATCGACTTGTTGATCACCTTCTTGGAGTTGGGGTACGACTTGATGCCGCCGGTGTTGGGGTG
>NZ_LIRK01000546.1 GCF_001419765.1 Streptomyces torulosus | reverse complement strand
GTCGGGCGCCGGTGCGGCGGGCGGGGTGACGGCGTCGATGATGGTCAACAAGGGCTCCTTCGCTGCGATCGGGCGTCGGCCGTGCGGGGCGTTACCAGTAGTCGGGAAGGCTGTAGCGGTCGGTGTTGGTGGCGTGCCACTCATGGCTTCCGGCCACCCAGGCGGCGACCGCGGTGACGTAGCGCTCGATCGGCGGGGAGGTGGCGGACAGCGCCGCGGACTCCTCCTCGAACGCCTCCATGATCCGGTTGTGGATCTCGACGGCCTTCAGATAGGCCGCCTTCAGCCCGCACCGCTCGTTGGCGGCGATCACCACGGGCAGATTCAGATGGTCGGGGTCATGGGTCAGCTCCTTGGTGAAGGAGTACAGGTCGTTGACGATCGTGGCGGCGTTGCCCGCGAGGGCGGTGATCCGCTGGACCTCGGGCCGGGCGTAGAGAGCCTCCGGCAGCTCCCAGCCGTCCACGGCGTCGACCACCGCGAGACAGGGCCGGAAGTTGTTGAACTGCCGCATCACCAGGTACTCCCACACCCCCGGCATGTGCGCGGTCTCCGCCCAGGCGGCCTCACCGAGATAGCCCAGATGCAGCCGGGCCAGGTCGTGGACGAGCCGGTCGGTCTGGCTGGGCGTGGCGAACACCGCGTAGTCCCGCAGCGCGAAGCGGTACGAGCGCAGCGGCCCGTCGGCCCGAACGCCGTGCTGCCACCGCTCCTCCAGGTCGGGGGTGCCGTGGAACGGGTCGAGCGCCGACTGGGCCATGAGCAGCCGACCGCCGAGGCCGCGCGGCGATCCGCCCTTGCCCTCGTCCACCTCGCAGTAGACGTTGTCGACGAGGTGCTCGGCGAGGAGCAGTTTCCCGGCGGCGGTGAGGTGGTCGATGCCGGCCGCGCCCGGATGCGCGAGCACGATCGCCCGGCCGAGCCCGAACCGGTCGAACTGGCCCCGCCACTGCCGCGGGAACAGGTCGAGGCGGTCGGCCCACGCCGCGAGCCTGCGGTCGACCTCCGCGACCTTCGCGGGATCGGCGGGCACGGCCGGCCGGTACCGCAGTCCGGGAATCGCGCCCCCGTCACGGGCTGGGGACCGACGGGTGAGGCGGGGCGGCCCCGGAAGCCGGGTCGCGGTCCCGACGCCAGGCGCCGAAGATTCGCTCATTCCGGCATCCATCCGATCTGCACGTTCTCCAGGATCCCGGCGGCGTCGGGCACCAGCACGGCCATCGAGTAGTAGGCCGTGACCAGGTAGCTCATGATCGCGGTGGTGTCGATGCCCATGAACCGCACGTTCAGCGACGGCTCGTACTCCTCGGGGATACCGGTCTGGTGCAGGCCGATGACGCCCTGGTCCTTCTCACCGGTGCGCAGCGCGATGATGCTGGTCGTGTGCTGCGCGCTGATCGGGATTTTGCCGCACGGCAGCAGCGGGACCCCGCGCCAGGCCGGTACCTCGTGACCGCCGAGGCTGACCGTGCCGGGCGACAGTCCACGCCGGTTGCACTGCCGGAAGAAGGCCGCGATCGCCTTCGGATGGGCCAGGAACATCCGGGTCTTGCGGCGCATCGACAGCAGCTCGTCCATGTCGTCCGGGGTCGGCGGCCCGGAGAAGGTGCTGATGCGCTGCCCGTAGTCGACGTTGTGCAGCAGCCCGAACTCGCGGTTGTTGACCAGCTCCCACTCCTGGCGTTCCCGGATCTCCTCGATGGTCAGCCGGAGTTGCTGCTCCGTCTGGTCCATCGGGTGGTTGTAGAGGTCCGCGACGCGGGTGTGCACGCGCAGCACGGTCTGGGTGAGCGACAGTTCGTACTCGCGGGGCGCGAGGTCGTAGTCCACGAAGCCGCCCGGCAGAGTCAACTCGCCCACATGGCCGGCCTCCAGGGGGACATCCGCTTCGCCCTTGCGGTTCATCGGCTTGTTTTGCCGGTCGGCGAAGGCGTCGAACTGGGCCCGCAGCGACGGGGTGCGGTCCACGAACGCCATCAGCGTGTCCCAGTTGAGCGCCAGCACCACGGCCGACGTCTCGGCCCGCACGGAGCTGAGCCACAGCGGGTCGGCGTGGCCGATCGCCTCGTCACCCAGCCCGTCGCCGTCGGCGATGACGCCGAGGACCTCCTCCTCCCCGTACTTGCCGGTGGTGTACCGGGTGAACCGGCCGTGCACCACGAGGTACGCCTCCGTCACCGGCTGCCCGGCGTCGACCAGCACATGGCCGGCCCGCACCTCACGGACGCGGAAGCGCTGCGAGATCTCCCTGAGCGCCGCGAGGTCGGAGTAGCCGCGCAGCGCGGGCAGTTCGGTGAGCGTCTCCGGGATGACCTTGACGTCGTCGGCGCCGTTCTGGTCGAACTGCACCCGGCCCCGGCCGATCCGTAGCTGCAGGCGCCGGTTGACCCGGTAGGTGCCGCTCTTGACGTCCACCCACGGCAGCATCCTGAGCAGCCACCGGGAGGTGATGGCCTGCATCTGCGGTGCGGATTTGGTGGTCGTAGCGAGCTGGCGCGCGGCCCGGGTGCTCAGACTGGTGCAGTGCGGTTCGTCGGCGGGATCCGGGGCGCTTTCGGAGGAACTTACGGGGGCGGTCACTTTCCCTCCCGAAGGGTGAGCGGACGTACGCGGATGTGCCGGGACGTGCGGGGACGCGCGGGAACACGGGCAGTCACCGGAACACCGGTCGACGGCGGTACGGGGAACTCGGGTGGCGCGCGTACGACGTGGTCGTGGGCGGATTCCGAGGCGATGGACGCCGCAGTGGCGGCGGTGAGCGGCGCGGGCGGCTGGGCGGTGCGCGTCGCAGGTCAAGACAAGCAGGCGGGGCGGCCGGTCGGGCACCGCGTGAAAGGGGCGACTTCGGGTCCTCGGGAGGCGGAAACCACCGACCGGGGCAGACACGGGGCCGCCTCGCGCACCCGCGCCCCTCGGCCGCGCCCGGCCCCGGCGCGTGGGGCGCACAACAGCCGCCCCACGCGAGGGGCAGCCAGGGCACGGTAGGGCGCGGGGATTTCACCCGGGCCAGGCGCGACCCGTACGGTTCCCACGAACGCGGTGGGCCGCATGGGATCTGGAGGTGGTGCTCCGTGAGCGCTCACGACGCGCCGGGCGACCTGGCCGTACTGCTCACCGGCCGTGCGTCCGTCGGCGAGCGCCCGTTCTCCGGCGCCCTCACCGAGGTCACCCTCGACGACGGCCGCGTGGTGATCGTCAAGCGGGCCGACGGGCCGGACGCGGCACGGGCGGAGGCGGCCGGACTGCGCTGGCTGGCCGAGGCGGGCGCGGTCCCCGTGCCGGCGGTCCACGGCCAGGAGGGGGACCGCCTGGTGATCGACCGGATCCGGCAGGGCTCACCCGGCGCCGCGGCGGCCACCCGCCTCGGGGAGTCGCTGGCCGCCCTGCACACCGCGGGAGCGCCCGCCTTCGGCGCCGCACCCCCCGGCGGACCGGAGCACGCCTCCATCGGGCACGCCCCCCTGCGGAACACCCCCGGTGCCGACTGGCCAGGCTGGTACGCCGAGTACCGGGTGCTGCCGTATCTGCGGCTCGCGGTCGACGACGGCACGATCCGCCCGGCGGAGGCCGCCGTCTTCGAGGAGGTCTGCGCGCGGCTGCCCGACCTCGCGGGCCCCGCCGAGCAACCCGCCCGGCTGCACGGCGACCTGTGGAACGGCAACGTCCTCTGGGGCGCCGACGGCCGTGCGTGGCTCATCGACCCCGCCGCGCACGGCGGCCACCGCGAGACCGACCTCGCGATGCTCGCCCTCTTCGGCTGCCCCCACCTCGACCGGGTGCTCGACGGCTACCAGCGGGCGGCGCCCCTCGCCGCCGGCTGGCAGGACCGCGTCGGCCTCCACCAGCTCTTCCCCCTGCTGGTCCACACGGTGCTCTTCGGCCGCGGCTACGCCGAACAGGCCCTGGACGCGGCACGGGCGGCGCTCGCGCGGTGAACGCGGGCGCCGCCCGGGGCGACGTGAACGGCGAGGAAAGCGAAAGGACTCGTTTCAAGGAGGAATGGAGAAGGAAGCCCCTTCATGGCCTCGCCTTCGGCCACGCTAGCACTCAGCCCGGAATCAGGTCGCGCAGATTTTCGAGGGTGATGATCCGGGAGTCCGGGTGCAGCCCCTCGGGGCGTTCGAGACCGATGTACGTGACCGGCTCGTCCGGGACGGACTCGCCGTCCCAGGACTCCACGGCCGTCGTCCCGTCGGCATCCGTCATCAGGCCGACGAGGTACCGCACCGTGAGCTGCTCCCGCTCCATGACGGCCCGCACCACTCGCGACACCGACGCCTGGTTCTCCTCGACCCGGTTGCCCGACGAGACGCCCTTCAGATAGAGGTGCAGCCACTTCGCCCTCCACCGGCCGTCCCGCTCCCGCTGGAACGCCAGCGGCAGCGCCACCCGACCCGGCCCGCGCAACTCCGACTTCATCCGCACGGTGCGCGGTTCGAACGGACGGCCCTTCTGCTCCCCGTCCCGCAGCATGAACCCGAAGAACGACTCCTCGGCCTCGTCGAACCCCTCACCCGCGTAGATGTTCACCTGCGGAACGACGAACGTGCCACGTACCCGGTCCAGGCCCAGGTTGATGAACTCCGAGGCCCCCTCCGGCGCCTCGGTGATGTCACCGGAGTGCTCGCCCCCGACCGTCTTGAGCGAGGTGTAGGAGAGCCAGCTGTCGGTGCTGTAGTCGGCGTTCAGGAGCAGCGCCGACAGGTCGTAGTCGGTCCGCCGCCCGCGCTCCTTCCAGTACACGAAGAAGCGCAGCAGCCCGCCGTCGACCGCCGACGCGGAGCCCCGTGGCAGCACCCCGAGCCCGGCGGTCGTCGCCCGGCCGCTGAGCGGCAGCGCCACGTCCAGGACGTCCGGGTCGACCAGCAGCCGGGCCGGCACCGGCAGGCGGCGCCGCAGCTCCGCGTCGAGGGCGGCGATCAGGCGCTCGCGGTCCTCCGCAGGCACGGCCGGCCGCACGTCGGCGGCGACCCAGGCCCGGCCCCGGCGGTTGACGAACACCCGGCGCTCGCCGGACTCCCGCTCCCGGTTGAGCAGATGCTCGCGCACCGCCAGCACGACCCGGCCCGACACCTGCGGGGCGACCTCCACGGCCGCGGCCACCACCGCGTCCCGCTCCTCCTGGCCCGCGGCGATCCGCAGCAGGTGGTCCAGGGCCCGGAACAGCTTGCCGGGCGCGGACCTCAGCAGGCCGACGGCGCCGGGGACGTCGCCCTCACCGAGCAGCCGCTGCGCGCGGCTGTCGAGGGACAGTGCCTCCTTCTCGCCGCGGGCCACGGCGAACACCTCGGCGGCGTGCGGCCACCGCGGGTACTCGTGCGGATGGAGGCGCTCACCGAGCCGCTTGAAGGGCTCGCGGTACGCGTGCACGTCGCAGAGCTTCGCGGGACTCTCCGCGACCACGGCGTCCAGGCCCGCGAGGAGCGCCCGGCGCACCGGACGCGGCACCGTCCGGAACCGCGTGGGCTCCCGCAGCGTCACGTCACCGCCCGACAGGGCGCAGGCCAGCCGCAGCACATCGGTGACGGTGTCCAGGAGCAGGTCGGCGCCGACGGCGAGGCGGGCCTCGTTGACGACCGCGCGGTTCTCCCGGACCGGGATCGCCTCGGGCTGCGGACCGGTCGCGCACCGCTCCGCGAGGACCCTCAGGTCGGCGAGGTGCTCCTCGCCCAGCGGTGTGGTGCTGCCCGCGAGCGCCAGATAGAGGGCGGTGACCTCGTCGTCCAGGGCCCCGCCGAGGTGCAGGACCGTCAGCCGGTCGCCGGCCGAGGCGATCAGCTCGTCCTGCACCGCGAGCATCTCCTCGTAGGTGTGCTGGTAGCGGCCGTACGACGGCAGGCTGAGCAGGTTCAGCACCCCGTGCGCCAGCTGGGAGAGCACGCTGCCGCGCGCCTTGCGGTCACGGAGCGCCTCGGCGACGCACCGCGTCCAGAACTCCTCGGTGTCCGGCACGTTCGCGGGGAAGTCGATGAAGTACGTGTTGTGCGCGACGTGGTCGCCCACCATCTCGCGCACCGTGCGCAGCGTGCGCGTGGCGGTGTGCACCACCGCGGCCCGCGACAGTCCCGACAGGTGCGCCAGCAGGTCGGCCGACAGCTTGAACCCCACCGACAGCAACGCGGCGTCGAACTGCCGCGCAGCGGCGGCGCCGTCCCCCGCGGCCCCCTCGGGGGCGGGCAGACGATGGGTGTGCCGGAGAACCACTGATGCGAGACGGTTGGCCATTCCGGGATGATCGCAGAGGTGTACGAAGCACCGCACAGGAGTTTTCCCGCCGCCCCGTGTCCGGCGCGCGGGTGACGCCATCACGCCCGGGACTTGAACCTCAGGCCGCGCAGCATGGTCTCGAAGCGGGTGAACGCGGCCGAGGTGTCGCGTTGCTGATCGGTGTTCACGGTGGTCCAGGCGACCAGCGGGGTCCGGTCGCCGATGTCGATGACGGCCAGGCGCAGCGCGAACTCGGGCTGGAGGCCGTAGCAGTCGTGCTCGGCGTTCCCGTCGGCGGTGGGGCAGCCGATGCTGCCGTTGAGCGACCAGTCGGTGGTGCCGGTCATCAGGGTCGCCGGATGCCCGTCGACGGTGGTCTCGTCCGTGTCCCGCCACCTCGCGTGGTAGTCGGTCTGCCCGCGCAGGAAGGCCAGGTAGGCGTCGTAGTTGCGGGCCGGCTTCACCGGGTTGTTCCGGCCGGGCGGATAGACGACCACCGGCAACAGGAACCGGACCCGGTCGTTCTCGCCCTTCATCCAGGTCAGGAAGGTGCGTGTGTCCTTCAGGGGGCGCACGCCCAGCGAGGTCGGCACCGTGACCGTCAGCGGCACGCCGAACGCCTTGCTGGTGTACACGACGGCCGACGCCGTGGGCCGGGCGGCGGCCCGCGAGGGCGGGGTCCGCGCCGTCGAGTCACCACCGCACGCCGCGAGCGTGCCCAGCAGCACCGACCCCACGACGGCCGCCCGGTATCGCCGACTCCACAGGTGTCTCGCCACAGCACGACTCTGAGCGACGGCGCGGGCCACGGCAATCGGAGGCACCCAGGAGAGCGAGCCCCCTTCGACGAGCGCCCCCGGCTTCGAGGCCGTGCCGTCGGAAGGGAGGGGCCCGCGCCGGTCAGCGCGTCGGCGTGCCGATCCGCAGCCGGTTGCCGTCCGGGTCGCGCAGTGCGATCTCGCGCGCCCACGGGGCCTGTTCCACCGGCACGCCGAACGCGGAGGCGAGCGTGTCGACGTCACGCACCCGCAGGTAGACCAGGGTGTCGGGACGGGCGTCGCCCTCGTGCTCCGACAGGAACAGCCGTATGCCGCCGCGGGCGACCTCGACGAACGCGGGGAGACCCGGTTCGAAGCGGTGCTCCCACTGCTGGGCGAAGCCCAGTCGCTCGTACCAGGCGACCGCGGCCGCGGCGTCCGCGACACGGAGAATGGGGATGACTTCCTCGTCCACCTCGTCCACCTCGTCCATGCGGCCCATGGTGGCAGCCCCCACTGACAACGCCGCCGGCCTCCGCCGTCGTCAGAGCGCCGCGTGCGTCTCCCGTCTGCGGCGCGCGTGGTCGAGGAAGCCTTCCAGGGCCAGTTCGAAGGCGGCGTCCGCGCGGTGGTCGCCGACCGCGTCGAGCGCCTCGGTGAGGCGCGGCGTGGCCGTCTCGTCGGCGATCTCCCACATGGCCTCCGGCGCGGCCAGATCGAGGGCCGAACCGAGGACGACGTTCTCCAGGGCGACCAGCACCGGCATCACGTCGGCGAGGGGGAAGCCCGCGTCGAGGAGCAGCGTGACGGCGCGCTCGTACTGCTCCAGGACGCGCGGGGCCCGCACCGGGGACGTCATGAGCAGCGGGATGGCCCGGGGGTGGGCGGCGAAGGCGGCACGGTAGGAGCGGGCCCAGGCCGCGAGGGCCTCGTCCCAGGGGCGCAGCTCCAGCGCGGAGACGTCGATGCGCTCGGTGACCCGCTCGCGCAGCAGTTCCACGATGCCGTCCCGGCCGTCCACATGGTGATACACGGATCCGGTCTGCACCCCGAGCCGCCGGGCGATCTGCGGGACGCTGAAATCGCCCTGTGCGTCGACGAGTTCGAGCGCGGTGGTGGTGATGCGCTCCCGGTCCAGCAGGGGTGTGCGCGGCCGTCCCATGGTGTCCGTCCTCTTCGGGGGTCTTCCCAGCGGTCGTGGTGAAGGTTACATTGCCAAAACCGAAAGCCTTTAGGTTTACCGGTCCGGGCGACCCCGCCCACCCGGTGGCCTCGTCACCCGCCCACCCGGTCGCCCTGTCCCCGCAAGCAGCCAGAAGGGCCTTCCCCGATGACCGTCACCCCCTCCGCGCCCAGCGCGGACCAGGCCGAGACCGAAGCGCCCGCCACGTACTC
>NZ_LIRK01000545.1 GCF_001419765.1 Streptomyces torulosus | reverse complement strand
GCCGCGCGCGGTGCCGGGCCCGCCGAGGACGCCCAGCCGCTGGTCACGGGCGTGCAGCCGTCCCCCGACTTCACGGAGCCGCCCGCGGAGACCTCCTCCGCCGTGTTCGCCGACTTCGCCCCGGCGCGCGTGCGGGCGGCCGCGAGCTGTACGGCTTCGCCAACCACGAGCTGGTCACCAGCTATCTGGGCACGTCGACGGGGCTTCGCCTGCGGCACGACCAGCCGAACGGCACGCTGGAGCTCAACGCCAAGTCCCCGGACCGTACGCGCTCGGCGTGGGCGGGCCGCTCCACGCGGGAGTTCAAGGACGTCGACCCGGCGGCCCTGGACGCGGAGCTCGCCGTACGGCTCGGGTGGGCCGAGCGGCGGATCGAGCTGCCCGCCGGACGGTACGAGACGCTGCTGCCGCCGACGGCGGTGGCCGACCTGCTGATCTACCAGATGTGGTCGGCGTCGGCGCGGGACGCCGCCGAGGGCCGGACCGTGTTCAGCAAGCCCGGCGGCGGCACCCGGATCGGCGAGCGGCTCACCGACCTGCCGCTGTCGCTGCGCAGCGACCCCTTCGAGCCGGGGCTGGAGTCGGCGCCCTTCGTGCTCGCCCACTCCTCCGGCGGCGACAGCTCCGTGTTCGACAACGGGCTGCCGCTGAAGGCGACCGACTGGATCCGCGAGGGCGAGATCGCGCATCTGCCCACCACCCGGCACAGCGCGGGCCTGACCGGTCTGCCGGTGGTGCCCGCCATCGGCAACCTCATCCTCGACGGCGGCGAGGACCGCTCCCTGGAGGAGATGGTCGCGAACACCGAACGCGGGCTGCTGCTGACCTGTCTGTGGTACATCCGGGAGGTCGACCCGGCGACGCTGCTGCTGACCGGGCTGACCCGCGACGGCGTCTACCTCGTGGAGAACGGCGAGGTGACGGGCGAGGTCAACAACTTCCGGTTCAACGAGTCGCCGGTGGACCTGCTCGGGCGGGCCACCGAGGCGGGGCGCACGGAGAAGACCCTGCCGAGGGAGTGGAGCGACTACTTCACCAGGGCGGCCACCCCCGCGCTGCGGGTGCCGGATTTCAATATGAGCTCTGTCAGCCAGGGCGTATAACCTCGTAGTCGTTCGTGGTCGGCCGCCCCCCCGGCTGCCGGCCACCATCCGAAGATCATCGAGGAGACACGAGAACCGTGACGGACATCGTCGACGAGCTGAAGTGGCGGGGGCTGTTCTCCCTGTCCACCGACGAGGACGCTTTGCGCAAGGCTCTCGCGGACGGTCCCGTCACGTTCTATTGCGGTTTCGACCCGACCGCGCCGTCCCTGCACGTCGGGCACCTGGTGCAGGTGCTCACCGTGCGCCGGCTCCAGCAGGCCGGCCACCGGCCGCTGGCGCTGGTGGGCGGTGCGACGGGTCTGATCGGCGACCCCCGCCCCACGGCGGAGCGCACGCTCAACGACCCGGAGACGGTGGCCGGCTGGGTCGGCAGGCTGCGCGCCCAGATCGAGCCGTTCCTGTCCTTCGAGGGTGAGAACGCGGCCGTCATGGTCAACAACCTCGACTGGACCGAGGGTCTGTCCGCGATCGAGTTCCTGCGGGACATCGGCAAGCACTTCCGCGTCAACAAGATGCTGACGAAAGACTCCGTGGCCCGCCGCCTGGAGTCCGACCAGGGCATCAGCTACACCGAGTTCAGCTACCAGATCCTCCAGGGCATGGACTTCCTCCAGCTCTACCGGAGGTACGGCTGCACGCTCCAGCAGGGCGGCAGCGACCAGTGGGGCAACCTCACGGCCGGCCTGGACCTGATCCACCGGCTGGAGCCGGGCGCCGAGGTGCACGCGCTGGCGACCCCGCTGATGACCAAGGCGGACGGCACCAAGTTCGGCAAGACCGAGGGCGGCGCCGTCTGGCTCGACCCGGAGATGACGACGCCGTACGCGTTCTACCAGTTCTGGCTGAACGTGGACGACCGGGACATCACCCGGTACATGCGCATCCTGTCCTTCAAGTCCCGTGCGGAGCTGGAGGAGCTGGAGCGGCAGACGGAGGAGCGGCCGCAGGCCCGTGCCGCGCAGCGCGCGCTCGCCGAGGAGCTGACGACGCTGGTGCACGGGGCCGACCAGACGGCCGCGGTGATCGCCGCGTCGAAGGCGCTGTTCGGCCAGGGTGAGCTGGCGGAGCTGGACGAGCGGACGCTGGCCGCGGCCCTGTCCGAGGTGCCGCACGCCAAGGTGGCCGAGCTGGCGCCGGTCGTGGACCTCTTCGCCGAGGTCGGACTGGTGCCCAGCAAGTCCGCGGGGCGGCGCACGGTGAAGGAGGGCGGGGCATACGTGAACAACGTGAAGATCACCGCCGAGGACGCCGTGCCGTCGGCGGAGGACCTCATCCACGGGCGGTGGCTGGTGCTGCGGCGCGGGAAGAAGAACCTGGCCGCCGTCGAGGTGACCGGGGCCTAGAGCCGAGGGGCGTGGGGGCGGAGCGGCCGCGGGGTCGCTCGCCCTCACGCCCCGTTCGCGCGCCAGACGTCTCCCAGCCCGTCGGTTTCGCGCGCCAGGCGTCGCCCAGCCTCGGTCGTCCCAGGCGTCTCTCAGGCTCCGTGTTTCCTCTTGCCCACCGTCGACATGTAGAGGCTGTCGCCCAGGTACACGATGGCCACCGCGGCGACCACCTGGAAGATGTGGCGGCTCCAGTCGATGCCCGCGGTCTCCTCGACACCGAAGCCCCGCGCGATGGCGTTGCCGACGACGGCGCCCAGCATGCCGAAGATCGTCGTCAGCCAGAGCGGGCTGTGCTGCTTGCCCGGAATGATCGCCTTGGCCAGCAGGCCCAGCACGAGTCCCACGATGATCGCCCACAACCAGCCCATGGCTGCCTCCTCGTACGGCTCGACGTGAGCTGTACGGCCAGTGTCGGCCCGCCTCCTCTACGCCGCATGTCGGGCGGTGCCCTACGCGGGGCGGCGCATTTCGTCCCGTCCTGTCGGGAGGAGACCCGGTCTCCCAGGCGGCGCAGGCGCGGCGTAACGTGGACAGGGACCGGCCCGCCGTGCACCGTGCGGGACCGGCAGGGGAACGGGCCGGGGAGCGTCCGATAGAGGCGGGTGGTGGAACGCGATGCGGAAGCAGAGCAATGTCGAGGTCTTCCGGATCACCGGCGCCCGGCAGGGACTCGCCGACGACGTCCGGGGCAGGCAGCGACGCTATGTCATATCGATGTCGGTCCGCACGCTCTCGGTGATCGCCGCGGCGGTCCTCTGGAACGTCGAACGGCACATCGCGGTCGTCGCACTGGTGCTCGGAATGGTTCTGCCGTACATCGCCGTGGTGATCGCCAACGCGGGCCGGGAGAACGCGCCCTCGCTGCCGTCGACGTTCATCGCCCCGCCGGTGCGGCCGATGATCACGCCGCCCCCCGCCGAGGGGTCCGCGGAATCCTTCTCGGAAGACGACCCGGCGGACTCCGCGGACCGTCACCGCAGTGAGCCGCGCGAGCGGGCCTGAGCGCCGAGGGTCCGCTCGAAGCGGAATCCCTCCGACCACGAACCTCAAGAAAAGCTCAGATCAATCATGTAGTTCCTGTGCCGGGCAGAGGGTTACCCGTGACATACTTCGTACGCGCTCCGCATCCCCCGTCGGAGCGACAGACCGACGCCGGGCAGCTCCCCCCGTGGCTGCTCGGCGTCGCCTTTTGTGCGGCTAGGGTCGACGGGTGAACATCCTCAACGTCCCCGGTTCCGAACCCGCCTCCCCCGTCTGCTCCGCCAAGGGCTGTCGTGCCGACGCGGTCTGGGTGCTCGCGTGGAACAACCCCAAGCTGCATACGCCGGAGCGGCGCAAGACGTGGCTCGCGTGCGAGGAGCACCGGGAGCATCTGTCCCAGTTCCTCGGTGTGCGCGGGTTCCTCAAGGACGTCGTCACGCTGAAGGAGTGGGAGGACCGCGCCTCGTAGACCGCCGGCGCGCCGTGGGGGCGCTCATCCTCCGATCGCGGACATCGGTCGGTCGGGCTGGACGAACGACGGGTCGTCCAGGCCGGCGCCTGCCTTCTTGCCCCAGGTCGCCAGGCGCCAGATGCGGGCGATCTCCTCGTCGGGGGCGTCCGAGCGCAGGGCCGCTCTGAGGTCGGTCTCCTCGCGGGCGAACAGACAGGTGCGGACCTGGCCGTCCGCGGTGAGGCGGGTGCGGTCGCAGGCGGAACAGAACGGGCGGGTGACGGAGGCGATGACGCCCACCCGGTGCGGTCCACCGTCGACGAGCCAGCGCTCCGCCGGGGCCGAGCCGCGCTCGTCCTGGCCCTCGGGGGTGAGGTCGAAGCGGGTGCGCAGGGAGGTGAGGATGTCGCCGGCGGTGACCATGCCGTCGCGCTTCCAGCCGTGCTGCGCGTCCAGCGGCATCTGCTCGATGAAGCGCAGCTCGTAGTCGTGGTCGACGGCCCAGGCGAGGAGGTCCGGAGCCTCGTCGTGGTTGAGGCCGGGCATCAGGACCGAGTTGACCTTGACGGGGGTCAGACCGGCTTCGCGGGCCGCTTCGAGGCCCTCCAGGACGTCCTTGTGGCGGTCCCTCCGGGTGAGGGTCTTGAAGACGTCGGGGCGCAGGGTGTCCAGGGAGACGTTCACCCGGTCCAGGCCCGCCGCCTTCAGGGCCGTCGCCGTGCGCTTCAGGCCGATGCCGTTGGTGGTGAGGGACATCTGGGGGCGGGGCTCCAGCGCCGCCACGCGCTCCACGATGCCGACCAGGCCGGGGCGCAGCAGCGGCTCACCGCCGGTGAAGCGGACCTCGGTGACGCCGAGGGTGGTGACGGCTATGTCGATGAGGCGGACGATCTCGTCGTCCGTGAGCAGGTCGGGCTTGGCCAGCCACTGCAGGCCCTCCTCGGGCATGCAGTAGGTGCAGCGCAGATTGCACCGGTCGGTCAGCGAGACCCTGAGGTCGGTGGCCACTCGGCCATAGGTGTCGATGAGCACGTGGGCCCCCTCCCGCGCCGGATCAGTCGTTCCCTGACACCTGCGAGCCTACGTGACACCGGTGACGACATCACAGGCCCGATCCCACGAGACACGGCGAGGGGCCGCCGTAGATCCCTACGACGACCCCTTCGCGACGCGGGCGCGCACGCGCGGTGCGGCGGCTGGCGGCGGGGGCTAGTGCGCGCCGGTGCCGGTGAGGGAGCGGACTTCCAGCTCGGCGTACTTGGCCTCGTCGGGCTTCTCCTTGGACAGGACGGTGCCGAGGAAGCCCATGAGGAAGCCGAACGGGATGGAGATGATGCCCGGGTTCTTCAGCGGGAACCAGTGGAAGTCGACGTCCGGGAACATCGCCTTCGGGTCGCCGGAGACGACGGGCGAGAACAGCACCAGGCCGACGGCGACGATCAGACCGCCGTAGATCGACCACAGCGCGCCCTGGGTGGTGAACCGCTTCCAGAAGAGGCTGTAGAGGATGGTCGGCAGGTTGGCGGAGGCCGCGACCGCGAAGGCGAGGGCGACCAGGCCGGCCACGTTCAGGTCGCGGGCGAGGGCGCCGAGGCCGATGGAGACGATGCCGATGAACACGGTCGCCCAGCGGGCCGCGCGGACCTCCTCGGCGCCGGACGCCTTCCCCTTGCGGATGACGTTGGCGTAGATGTCGTGCGCGAAGGAGGACGACGAGGCGAGGGTGAGGCCGGCGACCACGGCGAGGATGGTCGCGAACGCCACCGCCGAGATCGTCGCGAGCAGGATCGCACCCCAGGCCGAGTCGACGCCGCCCAGGTGCAGGGCGAGCAGGGGTGCGGCCGTGTTGCCCGAGGGGTTGGAGGCGATGATCTCCTTCTGGTCGATCAGCGCGGCGGCGCCGAAGCCGAGGGCGATGGTCATCAGGTAGAAGCCGCCGATGATGCCGATGGCCCAGTTGACGGACTTACGGGCGGCCTTGGCGTTGGGCACCGTGTAGAAGCGGATCAGGATGTGCGGCAGGCCGGCGGTGCCGAGGACCAGGGCGATGCCGAGGGAGATGAAGTCCAGCTTGGAGGTGCCGGTCGCGCCGTACTGGAGGCCGGGCTCCAGGAAGGCGGCGCCCTTGCCGCTGTTCTCGGCGGCGGTGCCGAGCAGATCGGAGATGTTGAAGTTGAACTTCAGCAGCACCAGGAACGTAATGAGGAGCGTGCCGCCGATCAGCAGCACGGCCTTCACCATCTGGACCCAGGTGGTGCCCTTCATTCCGCCGATGGAGACGTAGACGATCATCAGGACGCCGACGAGGGCGACGATCAGGATCTTGCCGGCGTCGGAGGTGATGCCGAGGAGCAGGGAGACGAGGACACCCGCGCCCGCCATCTGGGCCAGCAGATAGAAGATCGACACGACGATCGTGGACGTGCCGGCGGCGGTGCGCACGGGGCGCTGGCGCATGCGGTACGCGAGGACGTCGCCCATGGTGTAGCGGCCGGAGTTCCGCAGGGGCTCGGCGACCAGGAGCAGGGCGACCAGCCAGGCGACCAGGAAGCCGATGGAGTAGAGGAAGCCGTCGTAGCCGAAGAGGGCGATCGCGCCCGCGATGCCGAGGAACGACGCGGCGGACATGTAGTCGCCGGAGACGGCGAGACCGTTCTGGAAGGCGCTGAACTGGCGGCCGCCCGCGTAGAAGTCGGCGGCGTCCTTGGTCTGGCGGCCGGCCCAGACGGTGATGGCGAGCGTCGCGAGGACGAACAGCCCGAACAGGGTGATGATGAGCGGCCGGTGCTCGCTGGCCTCGTTGGCCGCGAGGACTGTCTGCTGAACGGGGCTCATGCGCCGCCCTCCATCCGGGACTTGATCGCCTCGGCCTTGGGGTCGAGCTTCGCGGCGGCGTGCCGCGAGTACCACCAGGCGATGAGGAACGTGGTGACGAACTGGGCGATGCCGAGGACCAAGGCGATGTTGATGTTGCCGAGGAGCTTGGTCCCCATGAAGTCGCCGGCGTAGTTGGAGAGCAGGACGTACAGCAGGTACCAGGCGATGAAGGCGACGGTCAGCGGGAAGGCGAACGACCGGTAGGAGCGGCGCAGTTCACCGAACTCGGCGCTCTCCTGGACCGCGGTGAACTCCTCGGCCGAGGGGAGATGGTGTTCTGCCTTCGCGGGGGGCGGTGCGTCGGTTGCCACGGAGTCTCCTCGCGTATCCGCCGCGGTCGCGACGGTGGATGGGGACGATTTCGCCGTCGGATCGGGGGACGGGTCGATTACGGACATCTGGTCGGCTCTGTTCCTAGCGGTGATGGGGCGCACGATCGTGCTCGGGCTCCCTGCTCAACGTCACGGCGGCACGAGAGGACCGGTTCAACCGTCTGTCGTTCTTTCGAGAATCGATTCGGCGACGGATCGACACAGGCGTGTCGATAAGGGATACCCCTCTACTTCGCCCGGGGTCCCCTCAAGTCATTGCTGGCCAGGGACGGCGGGGGATAGCTTCGGGGCGCACCACCAAGTCATGTACCTGCCCAGGCACTCGTGTGCCCTGGGCCGGTTTCTTTGAGGATGATGTGGAGATCCCATGGCTCATCTGCGCTCCAGCCGGCGGCTCGCGCTCGCGGTACCGGTCGCACTTTCGCTGACCGCCTCACTCGGTTTCCTGCCGGGTGTCGCCTCGGCGGCACCGCTCGCCGCACCCGCCACCGCGACCGCCACCGCGGAGGGCCCGAACCTCTCGTACGTCGTGAACACCCGGACCGACCGGCGCACCATCGCCTCGGTCCAGAAGGCGATCGCCGCGGCGGGCGGCAAGGTCGTCATCACATACGACCGGATCGGTGTGATCGTCGTCCACTCGGCCAACCCCGAGTTCGGCGCGACCATGCGTGCCACGCGCGGTGTGCAGTCGGCCGGTCTCACCCGTACCGCGCCGCTGGCGCCCGCCGGGACGACGGACGAGGGCGCCGTCGACTTCCTGACGGACGCGGAGGCCGCGAAGGTGAAGGCCGCCTCGGCCGACATCCCCGACGCCGAGCCCCTCGAGGCCGACCAGTGGGACCTGCGCTCGATCGGCGCCGACAAGGCCGCGAAGATCAACGACGGCAGCAGGAGGGTCACGGTCGCCGTCATCGACACCGGCGTCGACGACACCCACCCGGACCTCGCGCCGAACTTCTCCAAGTCCCAGTCGGCGAACTGCGACGGCGGTGTCGCGGACACCAGCGAGGGCGCCTGGCGGCCGTACACCGTGGACGACTACCACGGCACGCACGTCGCCGGTGAGATCGCCGCGGCCCGCAACGGCATAGGCGTCGCCGGTGTGGCTCCCGGCGTCAAGGTCTCCGCCATCAACGTGACCGACAGGAAGAGCGGTCTGTTCTACGCGGAGAGCGTCGTCTGCGCGTTCGTGTTCGCCGCCGACCACGGCGTGGAGATCACGAACAACAGCTACTACGTCGACCCGTGGCTCTACAACTGCATGGAGGACCCGGACCAGAAGGCCATCGTCGACGCGGTCAACCGGGCCCAGCTGTACGCCCAGAAGAAGGGCACGCTGAACCTGGCGTCGGCGGGCAACTCCAACCACGACCTCGCCTCCGACGCGATCGCGGACGCCACCAGCCCCAACGACACCACTCCGGTCGAGCGCACCATCGACCCGAGCGAGTGCTTCGACGTGCCCACCCAGCTGCCGGGTGTCGTCACGGTGAGCGCGACGGGCGTGAAGAACGAGAAGTCGTACTACTCGACGTACGGCAACGGCGTCGTCGACATCGCGGCGCCGGGCGGCGACCGCCGTTACCAGCTGCCGGACACCCCGTCGAAGGACGGCCGCATCCTGTCCACGATGCCGGAGGGCAAGTACGGCTTCCTCCAGGGCACGTCGATGGCGGCGCCGCACGCCTCCGCCGTGGCCGCGCTGCTGAAGTCCACGCACCCGTGGGCGTCCCCGAAGCAGCTGCAGTGGCTGATGAAGGCCCAGGCCGACAAGCAGGCCTGCCCGACGACGTACGACCAGAACGGCGACGGCACGCCGGACGCCGTCTGTGAGGGCGGTCCCCGCGCCAACGGCTTCTACGGACACGGCATCGTCAACGCCCTGAAGGCCGTCAAGTAACCCACCACCGGGGCGGACCGACACCCCGAGGGGAACGGTTCCCGCACAGCTCGTACCGCTCATCACGCGAAACGAACTGGAGACAGCATGACAGCGCTCAGTAAGCGCTCGCGTCGCCTGGCGGCGATCCCCCTGGGGATGGCCCTGGCGACGGCAGTGGTCGTCATACCCGGCGCCACGGCCTCGGCGGCAGAGGTGACCGCCCGGGCCGCGGCCGACGCGACACAGCTCAGCTACGTGGTCAACGTCCGCCCCGGTCACGGCCCGTCCGCCCAGGTGAAGAAGGCCATCACCGAGGCGGGCGGCACGATCGTGACGTCGTACGACAGGATCGGCGTCATCGTCGTCCACTCGGCGAACGCCGACTTCGCGCCCGCGATCCGCCGGGTACGCGGCGTGGAGTCGGCCGGTGCCACGCGCACCGCGCCGCTGCCCGCGCAGTCCACCACCGACGTCGGCACCCCCAAGGTGCTGACCGCCGAGGAGATCGCGGCCGCCGACGCCGCGGAGGGCCAGGACCCTCTGGAGTCGCTGCAGTGGGACCTGCCGGCCATCAAGGCGGACAAGGCCCACGAGGTGTCCCTCGGCAGCCCGGACGTCACGGTCGCCGTCATCGACACCGGCGTCGACGACACCCACCCGGACATCGCGCCGAACTTCGACCGGAAGGCGTCGGTCAACTGTGTCTCGGGCAAGCCCGACACGACTGACGGCGCCTGGCGGCCGGGACCCACGGAGAGCCCCCACGGCACGCATGTGGCCGGGGAGATCGCCGCCGCCAAGAACGGCGTCGGCGTCACCGGTGTGGCACCGGGCGTGAAGGTGTCCGGCATCAAGGTGTCCACGACGGCCGGTTTCTTCTACACAGAGGCCGTGGTCTGCGGCTTCATGTGGGCCGCCGAGCACGGCGTGGACGTCACGAACAACAGCTATTACACCGACCCCTGGTACTTCAACTGCAAGAACGACCCGGACCAGAAGGCGCTCGTCGAGGCCATCACCCGGGCGTCGCGGTACGCGGAGAAGAAGGGCACGGTCAACGTCGCGGCGGCCGGCAACGAGAACTACGACCTCGCGGCCGACGAGATCACCGACCCGACGTCCCCGAACGACACGACGCCGTCGGACCGGGTGATCGACCCGTCGAAGTGCCTGGACATCCCGACCCAGCTGCCCGGTGTCGTCACGGTCGCCGCGACCGGCGCGAAGGGCGTCAAGTCGTCGTTCTCCAACCACGGTCTGGGCGTCATCGACATCGCCGCGCCCGGCGGCGACTCGACCCGTCTGCAGACCCCGGCGCCGCCCGCCACCAGCGGCCTCATCCTGGGCCCGCTGCCCGGCGGCCGGTGGGGGTACATGGCGGGCACGTCGATGGCGTCCCCGCACGTCGCGGGTGTCGCCGCCCTCATCAAGTCGACGCACCCGTACGCGCCGGCGCCGCTCGTGAAGGCCCTGCTGTACGCGCAGGCCGACGCGACACCGTGCACGGACCCGTACGACCTCGACGGTGACGGCAAGGTCGACGCGGTGTGCGAGGGGCCGAAGAACTACAACGGCTTCTACGGCTTCGGCACGGCGGACGCGCTGGACGCGGTCACCAGGTAGAAGCTCACCCAGCAGGAGCTCTCCTTCGGGGAGGGTCAGGGCCGGGCGGTCGGGTACCGCCCGGCCCTTCCGCTGCCCCGGCGCCCGTGTTGATCCCGTCCACACCGCACAGTGGGCCCATGACAGACATGGGCGCGGACACGGGCGCGGACAGGTACG
>NZ_LIRK01000544.1 GCF_001419765.1 Streptomyces torulosus | reverse complement strand
ACGCCGCGAGCTTTCCGGCAAGCCTTTCCGGCCACAGCACTAGAGGCCCCGGCGCGGGTTGGGCGGCAACGGGGACGGGATGTGGTGCATCCCCGTGTGGCCGGTGGGGATCCGGCCGACCGCCTGCCACACGGGGGTCGTCGTGGTGGTCTGCCCGGACTGGCTGTCGCGCTGGGTCGCGAGGTGCCCGGCAGAGTGCCGGGCACCGTACGAGCTCGTTCGCTGGCCGCCCGAGCCGTGCTGGAGGTTCCCGAACCCGGTGAACCCCAGCTCCTCCTCGCCGTGCCGGTCACCCGGCAGGGCCCGATAGGACCTGACCCACTCCGCGTAGAGCGTGTCGTAGATCGGTGTGGTCGATGGGCCGCCCGAAGGGTCCTGTGTCGGCCGCATGGACGGGATCGACGAGTAGGACTGGCGGCGGGGAACGTCAAATGCGTGCACGTCTGAGCCAACGACCCCGCCGGGCAAGGGATGCGGGCCGTACACCATTCAGCCTCCGGCCCGGGACCGCGCCCCGTGCGGTGATCCGCGGGGCGCGGCGCGACCGGGCCGGCCGTCAGGTCCCGGCGAGCGGCAGCGTCGCGGCCACCAACTTGCCGTTCGCCGCGGCCTTGTCGAGCGCCTCCCGCAGCAGGTCCTCCCGCGGCTGCCGCCCGATCGACCCGACCGGCGCCGCGAACAGCAGCACCTGCTGGTGCTTGTTCGCCGCGGCCCGCCAGCTGTCGGCGACCTGGAGCGCCTGGTGCGCCTGCCACCAGGCGACCGGGGTGCCGCCGGAGGGACCCGGCTGCAGGATGGCGTGCAGCTGGCCCATCGCGAGCAGTACCGACCAGCCGTGCAGCACGGGCGGGACGGAGTCGATCTGGGGGAGCGGCATGAAGCCCTGCTCGATGAGCAGCGGCAGGAAGTCGTCGCCGGCGCCGGTGGTGCCCGGGCGGGCGATCGGCGCGGTCGGCTCGACGACCAGCGCCGGGTGCAACTCGCCGCTGAGCAGGATCAGTCCGCTGGTGACGCCGAGCACGGCCTGCTCGGGCGCGGCCTGCGGGGCGGCCGATCCGGCGATGGAACGGGCGGCGCCCTGCAACTGTTCCTCGGTGACCTGGACGACCTGGGAGGGCAGACAGGTGGCGTGGGCGAAGGCGAGCACGGCGGTCTCGTCGCCGACGAACAGGACGGTGCTGGTGCGCTCCTGCTCGGAGTCCCCCGGGGTACGGCAGGACGTGCAGTCGTAGCCGCCGGGGGCGTTCTCTCCGGCGAGCAGCCGGTCGGCTTCTTCGTCGCCGATCTCGGCGCGTACCTCGTCGCTGACCTCGAGCATGCGCGGCACGGGTGGCTCCTCGGGATGCGGTGCGTGTCGGATGCCGGGTGGCGCCCGGCCCGTGAGCACGGAGGTTCCGGCTCATGAAGGAGACAACGGGCTTTCTGTGGCCGGAGTCACGCTCGAGGACGAATGGAATCGAACCATCCGGCGCGCAGGGTGAATCCATCCGCGGAATCGGTTACTCCGCGTCAACTCATGGAACTGTGCAGGCACTTGCCGCGGTGAAGTGGCTCACAGATCATTGAGGCCCCTGGCCGACAAATCCGGAAATCAGGGAATGAAGTGGGTGGCCGGAATTGGCTGCTACTGACGGTAACGGTGAACTGGCCTCGGAGGACGGATGACCAGTTGCTGACAACCAGTCAAGTTCCCTAGATTCCCGGCCGTGTGCAACGAGCACCGCTCGGGTACGTCCGCCGGCCGCATGACAGCCAGCTCGACCGCACCACCCCGCCGGCGGACGGGGCTGAGCGCGCCCCCGCGTCCTGTGCGACACGGAGCGCGCCCCGCCTTGGGGGACCCCGAGTCCTTCGAGAGGGAACTACATGTCCGCATGTGCCGACAACACACGCGAGAACACTCGCACCACGCGGAACGCCCGTAGGGCGAAGGCGCAGGACGCCCGCAGGACACGTACGACGGCGGTCGTCGCCGGGGCCGTGCTGCTCGCCCCGCTGGGACTGCTCACCGCCGCCGGCAACGCCGCCGCGGCCGACAGCGGAGTGTGGGACCGCATCGCCAAGTGCGAGAGCGGCGGCAACTGGCGCATCAACACCGGCAACGGCTACTACGGCGGACTCCAGTTCGCCGCCACGACCTGGCGCGCCTACGGCGGCACCGCCTACGCGCCCACCGCCGACAAGGCGTCCAAGGCCCAGCAGATCGCGATCGCCACGAAGGTCCAGCGCGCCCAGGGCTGGGGCGCCTGGCCCGTCTGCGCCGCGCGCGCCGGAGCGTACGGCAGCGCGCCCGCCGCTCCCTCGAACGGCTCGGCGACCACCAAGTCCGCCCCGGCCGGCAGTGCCGGGAACGCCGCCAAGCCTTCCAAGAGCGCCCCGTCGACGACGCCGTCGCGCTCCACCGGCCACCCGGACCGCAGCGCCTCCCGAGGCGACTACACCGTCCGCCAGGGCGACACCCTGAGCGGCATCGCCGCCCGGCAGGGCACCACCTGGCGGAAGATCTACGCCGCCAACAAGGCCGTCATCGGGGCCGACCCCGGTCTGATCGTGCCCGGTCAGCGCCTCGACCTCTGAGCACCCTCCCGGCACCGTGTCCGCGGGTCCCGTCCGGCGCGCCGCCCGGACGGGACCCGCGCCCTTCTCCCGCGCTCAGGGCAGTTCGGCGGCCTCGCCGCAGAACGCCACCGTGCCGCGCCGCAGTTCGTAGACGAGCGCGGACGCCTCCCGCAGCGCCGGCGGCAGGCGCTGCTCGGCGACGACCACACAGGCGTCCAGTCCGCTCAGCAGGGCGTACGTGCGCGCCGCGACCGCCGGTGACATGCCCTGGGCCGGCTCGTCGACGAGGACGACACGCGCGCGTGCCAGGAGGGCACGGGAGAGCGCGAGCATGCGCTGCTCACCGCCGGAGAGGGTGCCGGCGCGGCGGGGGAGCAGCGGGTCGAGCGCCGGGTACGCCGCGAGGGCGGGGGAGACGTCCCGCACGGAGAGTTCGAGGTTCTCGCGCACGGTGAGCGAGCCGAAGACCGCCCGCCGCTCGGGCACGAGGACGAGGCCCCGCCGGGCCCGCTCGTACGCCGGCAGCCGGGTGATGTCGGTGCCGTCCCACTCCACGGCCCCGGCGGAGAGTGGCACCGTGCCGGCGAGGGCCCCGAGCGCGGTCGTACGACCGGAGCCGTTGCGGCCCAGCAGGACGGTCAGACCGGGGCCCGGCGCGGCGACGG
>NZ_LIRK01000543.1 GCF_001419765.1 Streptomyces torulosus | reverse complement strand
CCCGCCGCAGGGGCTTGCGCCGCCCCGGTGACGTGCCTCGGCTCGTCCGTACGCGGCCGACCCGCCGCGGGGGCTTGCGCCGCCCCGGTGACGTGCTCGGCTCGTCCGTACGCGGCACACCCACCTCGGGGGGCTTGCGCCGGCGCGGTGGCGGGCGGCGACTCGTCGGTGCGCGTCTCCCCCGCCGTGGGGGTTCACCGCCTCAGCAACATGCGCCGGCTCGTCCGTACGCGGCTACCGCGCCGCGAGGGCCTGCGCCGCTGCGGCTGTCATCCCGTTCTGTCCAGCCGCGTCCGGTGCGACACTCCGGCCGCACCCTCTCCCTCTTCGACCGCGAGCAGTTCCCTCACCATCCCCCTCCCCCAGCTGCGGGCAGTCGTGCCGCTGGGGCGGCACGGGTGGGCGCAGCGGTGCCCTGGTAGCTCCGGGTTGCGTGGTCTTGGGCCCGCAGCCGCAGGGGTGGGGTGCCCGCCCCGCGGCGCTACGCCGGGACCTTTCGTAGGGTCGGGGTCTCCCTCGTGGGGGTCGGTGTGGGGGTGCGCCTTGGGATGGCCAGGGCTGCCGCTCCCGCGAGGGCTACGACCGCGGCGCCCACCGCAAGGGCGGGGCGGAGGCCGTCCACGAAGGTCTGTGGGGTTTCGTAGCCGCCCTGCGCCGCGAAGATCGAGGACATCACCGCGATGCCGAGGGCGCCGCCCACCTCGCGGAGGGCGTTGTTCGCTCCGGAGGCCACGCCAGGTAGCCGAGCCCGGCGGCCTGGAGGAACAGCCCCGTCGCGACGACCGGGCGGCCACCGATCCGGTCGGAGAGGATCCCGGCGATCGGCGCGACGAGCATCGGCATCCCGGTCCAGGGCAGCATCCGCAGCCCCGCCTCGGTCGGCGAGTAGCCGAGGACGCCCTGCATGTACTGACTGAGCAGGAAGATCGAGCCGAACATCCCCAGGAACATCAGCATGCTCGCCGCGTTGATGCCGGCGAAGGCGCGGGACCTGAACAGCCGCATCGGGAGCATGGGGTTCGCCGCCCGGACACCGTGGAGCACGAAGCCGGTCAGCAGCGCGGTGCCCGCGATGAGGCCGAGCAGCACCGGGCCGGCCGTCCATCCGTCGGCGGGGCCGCGGACCAGGCCGTAGACGATGCCGAAGAGGCCGCCGCTGGCCAGCACGGTGCCGGTGATGTCGAGCGGGGCGCCCGTGCCGTGGGACTCACGGAGGCGGAGGCGGGCGAGCGGGAGCAGGGCGAGGCCCAGCGGAACGTTCAGCCAGAAGATCCACTGCCAGGAGATGTGCTCGGTGAGGCTGCCGCCGATGAGGGGCCCGGAGGCGACGGCGAGACCATTGACGGCGCCCCAGACCCCGTACGCCATCCCGCGCCTCGCGGGCGGTACCGCGGCCGTGAGCAGGGTGAGGGTCAGCGGCATCATGATCGCGGCCCCGACCCCCTGGACCGCCCGGGCGGCGATCAGCGAGTCGATGCCGGGTGCCACGGCCGCCGCGGCGGAGGCTCCCGTGAACACCGTGATGCCCACGAGGAAGAGCCGCCGCCGACCGAACCGGTCCCCCAGGGCCGCGCCGAACATCAGCAGCACGGCGAAGGTGAGCGTGTACGCGCTGACCGTCCACTCCAGGTCGTGCAGCTCTCCCCCGAGATCCTCCCGGATGGAGGGCAGCGCGGTCGTCACCACCAGGTTGTCCAGGGACGCCATGAATCCGGCGACGCTGGTCACCACGAGCGCCCAGACGGCACCCGCGCGCGTGGGTGAGGTTTTCTTGGTTTCCCTCAGTTCCTTCGGCATCTCTTCCCCAGCGAGTTGATTAGTTATTGATCAATAACTTTCGTGGGCGTGAGAGGGCGGCCGTGCCGTCCGTCTCGCGATCCGCTACTTCTCCAGTCGGCCGGTGTCCCGCGCCGACGGGTACATCCCTGCCCAGACCCGGTGTTCGGGCGGGAAGCCCATGGCCACCAGGCAGTTGATGAGCATGCCGTGGGCCAGGAAGTCGGTGGTCCGGCCGGCGTCCGCGCCGAGGGGCAGATGGATCGCGTCCCACAGGCGCATCCAGCCGGCCCGCACGGCCTCGCCGAACTCGTGGTCGCCGGACTGCTCCGCCGCACCCACGGCGACATACATCTGCATCTGCATCTGCAGGCGTTCGGGGTGTTCGGCGATGACCTTGGTGTACGCGTTGGCCATGGCATGCAGAGCCTCTTCGCCCTCCAGACCCTCCGCGGCCTCCGAGAACATGCGGATGGTGTCCTCCACGCACCGCTCCGCGGCCGCGAGGAAGATCGCCTTCTTGCCCGGGAAGAGCCGGAAGAGGTACGGCTGCGACACCCCGACCCGTCGGGCGATGGACTCGGTCGACGTGCCGTGGTAGCCACCGCGGGCGAACTCGCTCGTCGCCGCCCGGATGACGCTCTCGCGCCTCTCCTCCGCGCTCATCCTGACCATGGATAGAAAGTTAGTACTCAATCACTAACTTGGTCAAGGGATCCGCAGGGGCGCGCGTGAGGGGTGCGAGGGGGCGCGGGTGAGGGATGTGTGTAAGGGGCGCCTCGTTCTGGAGGGCGCCCCTTACTTCACTGCGTGCCCCGTGTGCGGGTCAGGCCAGGCGTACGACCGCGCGGGACATGCCCAGGACCTTCTGGCCGGCGCTCAGGGCGGTGAGGTCGACGCGGACGGTGTTGTCGTCGAGCTTGGCGCCGACCTTGGCGGTGACCTCGATGGTCGCGCCCTGGTCGTCGTTGGGGACGACGACGGGCTTGGTGAAGCGGACGCCGTACTCGACGACCGCGCCGGGGTCGCCGGTCCAGTCGGTGACGACGCGGATCGCCTCGGCCATGGTGAACATGCCGTGCGCGATGACGTCGGGGAGGCCGACCTCCTTGGCGAACTTCTCGTTCCAGTGGATCGGGTTGAAGTCGCCGGAGGCCCCCGCGTACTGGACGAGGGTGGCACGGGTCACGCCGAAGGTCTGGGCGGGCAGTTCGGTGCCGACCTCGACGTCGTCGTAGGAGATCTTCGCGGTCATCGGGTCCTCACGCCTCCTCGGCCGCGCGGGCCACGAGCTTGGTCCAGGCGGTGACGACGTGCTCGCCCGCCTCGTCGTGGACCTCGCCGCGGACGTCCAGGATGTCGTTGCCCGCCAGGGACTTGATGCCCTCGATGGTCGAGGTGACGGTGAGCCGGTCACCGGCCCGGACGGGGCGCCGGTACGCGAACTTCTGGTCGCCGTGCACGACGCGGCTGTAGTCGAGCCCCAGCTGGGGGTCCTGGACGACCTGCCGCGCGGCCTTGAACGTGATCGAGAACACGAAGGTCGGCGGGGCGATCACATCGGGGTACCCGAGCGCCTTGGCCGCGTCCGGGTCCGTGTACGCCGGGTTGGCGTCCCCCACGGCCTCCGCGAACTCGCGGATCTTCTCCCGGCCGACCTCGTACGGGTCGGTGGGCGGGTAGGACCGCCCCACGAAGGACTGGTCGAGCGCCATGGGCTCGGCACCTCCTGATTGCTCAGCGGGAACGGCGGCCGTCGGCCGGGGCTCGGCGGTCGGCCGCGGGGCTTGGCTCGTACCGGTCGGCGGTACCGGCCGGTACGGGTCATTCAACGACGCGAGGCCGTCCCCGATCTCTCGGGAACGGCCTCGCGTACGAGCCTGATTTATCGCGTCTCGCGGTGCGCGGTGTGCGCGTTGCAACGCGGGCAGTGCTTCTTCATCTCAAGACGGTCCGGGTTGTTACGCCGGTTCTTCTTGGTGATGTAGTTCCGCTCCTTGCACTCCACGCAGGCCAGCGTGATCTTCGGGCGGACGTCGGTGGCAGCCACGTGAGTGCTCCTTGACGAACGGATGGGACGGGTTTAACGCATAGAAGAGTAGCCGATCGAAGGACCGACCCCACAATCGGCTACTGTCAGTAGCGGTGACCGGACTTGAACCGGTGACACAGCGATTATGAGCCGCTTGCTCTACCGACTGAGCTACACCGCTGAGATGCGATCGGACCCCGCCTGACGGCGGGAACCTTTCACACCAGAGCCCCAATACGGAATCGAACCGTAGACCTTCTCCTTACCATGGAGACGCTCTGCCGACTGAGCTATTGGGGCGAGCGATGAAGACATTACACGCCCCACGGCCGTTCGCCCAAATCCGTTTCCGGGCCCCGCTTCGCCGGGCTCCGCGGGGATCTTCCGGGAGGTGGGCCGGGGCTCCGCCCGCCCCTGATCCCCTGCCCCGCGGGCCTCACCCGGCCCCCCTTTCCCGGCGGCGGCGATGGCGCCCCGGCACAGGAATCACACGGGTACGGCACCAGGAACCCCGCCGGCCCGGCACGTGAACCACGCCGGTACGACTATTGCGCTCCTCCGCGCCGAGGCCGTGCCGCCCGCCTAGGCTCGTCTCACTCTGCGTGATCTTGTGTCCCTCACCTGCCGCGCCGTCCCCGCGGCCCACCCACCGTCCCTGTCCGCCTCCGCCGTCATGTGCAGCCGTCGCCGAGCCCCTGGGAGCGCGATGCCCGACAGCCAGCCGCAGCCGTCCCCCTCCTCGTCCGACCCGCCCTCGGGCCCGGACGAACCCGGCACCCTGCTGGTGTGCGGTGCGCGGCTCATGGACGGCCGGGTCGTGGACGTCCGGCTGGGCGGCGGCCGTATCGAGGCGGTCGGCACGGCGGGCAGCCTGGGGACGGGCCGTACGGCCGCGCTCCGTACCCCCGTCGCGCGCGTGGACCTCGCCGGCCATCTGCTCCTCCCCGCCCCCGCCGAACCGCACGCCCACGGCGACACCGCCCTGTCGGCGGAGATCGAGGGGCCGGTCCCGTACGACGGCCAGGACGTCCAGCGGCGGTTCACCGAGGCCGCGTTGCTGCAACTCGGACACGGGGCCACGGCGTTGCGCTCGCATGTGCATGTGGGGGACGTCCAGGGTCTCGGAGCGCTGGCGGCGGTGTTGCGGGCGCGGCGGGCGCTGCGCGGGCTGGTCGAGGTGACGGCGGTGGCGATGCCCCGGCTGCTGACCGGGGTGGCGGGGGCGGAGGGGCTCGCGATGCTCCGGGACGCGGTGAAGATGGGCGCCTCCGTGGTGGGGGGCTGCCCCGATGTGGACCCCGACCCCGCCGGGTACGTCGAGGCGGTGCTGGACATCGCCTCCGAGCACGGTTGCCCGGTCGACCTGCACACCGACGCCGACGACCCGGCCCGGCTCGCCCGGCTCGCGGCCATGGTGGGCGGCCTGCGCCCCGGCGTGACCCTCGGCCCGTGCGCGGGCCTCGCGCGCCTTCCCGCCCCGGTCGCGTCCCGCGCCGCGGACCAGTTGGCGGCGGCCGGCGTGGGCGTCGTCTCCCTGCCCCAGGGCGGCTGCGGCACGGTGGACGGCGGGGGCACCGCGCCCGTACGGCTGCTGCGGTCGGCCGGGGTACGGGTCGCGGCGGGCAGCGGGGCCCTGCGGGACGTCTCCAACCCCGTGGGGCGCGGTGATCCGCTGGAGGCCGCCTATCTGCTGGCCTCGCGGGACGGGTTGCGCGCGGAGGACGCGTACGACGCGGTGAGCGGGGCGGCGCGGGCGGCCCTGGGCCTGCCCGAGGTACGCGTGGAGGCCGGCTTCCCCGCCGAACTGCTGGCCGTCCGAGGCGAAACGCTCGCCGCTGCGCTCTCCCTGGCGTACACCCGGATCGTCGTGCACCGGGGGTGTGTGGTGGCCCGCACGAGCGCGGTACGGGAGTTCTGCGGGTCGGCGACGGGGGCGGCGCTGGATCTTCCCCGGCAGGGGCGGGGGAAGCCGTTTCCGGGCGCGTAGGGGCGTGAGGGTTGGGGTGTGGGGCTGTGGGGCCCGCGGCGGGGAAATGAGCGTGGGCACGCGCGCGTGGGTGTTTTCGTGCTCCACGCGTGCGTGCCCGGTGCTTTGAACCGTGCTGTTGTGAAGCGTGCTGTTTTGAAGCGTGCTCAACGGGGTCCGGGACCGGGGCCGGTGCTGATGACCGGCCCCGAAGCCGTCGGCCTGCCAAGCCTGTTCGTGCGCATGGGTGCCTTAGCCGGCAGAGCCCTGCCCGTGGCGGCCGAGTCGGACCGAGTTGGTGTCAGAGTCAGACGCCCAGCATTCCGCCGCCCAAAGGGCCACCGAAGTCGTCGACGGGGATCTCGGAGGCGCCCCGGGGGGCGCTGATGTCGCCGGCCTTGCCGAAGGTGAGGACCAGGGGGGCCTTGGCGCCCTTCGGGTCCTCGGCGAGGACGGCGAGGTCGGTCTCGATCCGGGTCAGGTCACCGTTCTTGATGGTGAAGTCGACGGCGACCTTCTTGTTCGGCGCGTCCTTCAGGTCCTTCGCGGTGGGCAGTTCGGCGCCCGGCGGGAGGTCGTCCTTGAGCGGCTGGAGCTTGTCGAAGACGCCGGTGAGCAGCTCGCGGAAGTTGGCCTTGGCCGTGATGACCTCGGCGCCGTCCTTGCCGTCCTTGGCCTTGAAGGTGACCTCGCGGGCGATGACTCCGCGCACGGCGTCGAGGATCTTCTTCTGTGTCTTGGCGTCGAGTTCGTCGGAACCGCCGGAGCCGGAACCGCCCGCCTCCTCACCGGCCTTCTCCAGGTCATCAGTGTTGATCTTGACCCAGTCGCCCTCGAAGAGCGGCTTCAGGTGCTGCTCGCTCTCGGGGAGTTCGTCGAGGTCGTCGGGCGAGGGGAACGGCATGCCCATCGCGTCGCCCATGGCATCCATGTCGACGCGGTAGTACATGTAGTCGCCGACGAGCCGGTACTCGGTGAAGACCTTCTGGTCGGCCGAGATCTTCATACCGACGCCGACGAGGTCCTTCTCCCCGGAGTCGGCCAGCGGCTTCTTCGACTTGACCGTCACGTCGATGCTGAGCCCGGTGAAGAACTCCGCCATCTCCGGCGGCATTTCCTCGCTGCCCTCGCCCATCAGCGCGGTGAGGTCATCCTGGTCGGCGTCGAGCCGCATGCCGAACGCCAGCGACTTCTGCTCGCCGAGCCGCTCGACGGCGTTGTCCACCTTCTGCCCCGCGCTGAGGTTCTGGACGGTGCCGCACGCGGCGACCGTGACGAGCACAGCGGCGGCGCAGCCGACCCCGGTGAACGCGCGGCGGAAGACGGGCGCCCCGGCGGCGGACGCGCGCGCCATGGACGTACGTACGGCGGATTTGTGCATGACGGTGATGACGTCCCCCCATGTTTTCGGCGCTCGCCGAGACGGCGAACATTGGTGAGACACACGAGGCGCCCGAATGGTTGCGCGGCGAACACATTCGTTCGGGCGTACGGTCGGAGACATGCGCATTGTCATCGCTGGAGGACATGGTCAGATCGCGCTGCGGCTGGAGCGACTGCTCGCCGCGCGCGGGTACGAGGTCGCGGGGCTCATCCGCCGCGCCGAGCACGCCGACGATCTGCGCGCGGCCGGTGCCGAGCCGGTGCACTGCGATCTGGAGTCGGCCTCGGTGGAGGAGGTCGCCGGGCATCTGCGTGGCGCGGACGCCGCCGTGTTCGCGGCGGGCGCCGGGCCGGGCAGCGGCGCGGCCCGCAAGGACACGGTGGACCGCGGCGCGGCGGTCCTGTTCGCGGACGCGGCGGTACGGGCGGGCGTACGGCGTCACCTGGTGGTGTCGTCGATGGGGGCGAACCCGGACCACGAGGGCGACGAGGTCTTCGACGTGTACCAGCGGGCGAAGGGCGAGGCCGACGCGTACGTCCGGGGGCTGGACGCCCTGGACTGGACGATCCTGCGCCCCGGTCAGCTGACGGACGACGCCGGCACCGGTCTCGTGCGCCTGGAGGCGTCCACGGGGCGCGGGTCCATCCCCCGCGACGACGTGGCCGCGGTCCTGGCGGAGCTCCTGGAGACCCCGGCCACGGCCGGCCTGGTCCTGGAGACGATCAGTGGTTCGACGCCGGTCTCGGTGGCGGTGAAGTCGGTCGCGGGCAACTGAGGGCCGCTCGGCGGGGCCGGTCAGAAGAGGGGCAGCTGGCCGGGGAACTCCGGGACGGCGTATCCGTCGAGCGTGGGCTGGGCCGCCCCGATCTGAGCCTGCCTGCGCGATCCGGGGCACGACACGAGTTCACCGCTCGCGCCCGGCGGGTCGTGCCGCGCGAACCGTCCGGCCACGACGGCGATCTCACGACGGCACTCGGGGCAGTTCCTGCGGCGCGATGACATGGGGTCAGTGTGCCCGGTGACGGGTGCGCCGAGTCGTAGGGCTGTGCGCGGCACGGCATGGCAGGGCATGGCGGCATGGCACGGAGAGACGGAGACACGGAGGGACATCGGGACGGAGGGACGTGGAGACGGGGGCATGACCCGGACGTGAATGATTGGCGGAGGAGATCCCCAACTGGCCCTGCCCGCCTCTATGTTCGCAACGGCACGCCATCGCGCGCCCCCGCACGAGCCTGGAGGCCCCCTCATGCGTACCTCGCTCCGCGCCGCGACCACGGGTGCGGTCGTCGCCGCGACGGTTTTGGCCGGCGGTACCGCCCACGCGACTCCGCCCGGCCCCGGAGTCACGGCGAAGCTGATCGCGCAGAAGACGGTCGGCGACACCGACTACATCGTCCGGGAGATCACCGTGCCGCCCGGTCAGGCCACCGGCTGGCACTTCCACGACGGGCCGCTGTACGGCTACGTGAAGCAGGGCACCCTCAGCCACTTCGACTCGACGTGCGCCTCCGACGGCGTCTACTCGAAGGGCAGCGCGTTGCAGGAGCCGGCCGGCCCCGGCAACGTCCACATCGGCCGCAACCTGGGCGACGTCCCACTCATACTCACGGTGCTCTACGTCCTGCCGCACGGCGCCCCGTTCTCCCAGGACGCCCCGAATCCCGGCTGCCCGTTCGAGTGAGGGGGACGCCGGGCGGAACGAGCGGCAAGGGCAACCACGCGGGACCTGCCGCGTGAGACACGTCACCTCGCTGTCCCCACGGCGCCCGCCCGAACAAAGGCGGTCGCACAACGAAGAGACCCTCTCCGATCCGCTTCTCAACGGATCGGAGAGGGTCTCCCTCCACGTGGCGGCGCCAGGATTCGAACCTGGGTAGGCTAAGCCGACGGATTTACAGTCCGTCCGGCGATCACGCTGTGACCTGGCGTTTGCGCCTGTCAGCGCCCTGCCTACCCCACAAGCACCCCATATGGCCACACTGCGAGTGGCAAATCGCCTACACATCAGGGCAGGGCCGGTATGCCGACGGCACGAAGTATGTGCCAGGTGGCGGGCTGACCGGCGAAAGGCGGGTCTTCTGTGAGCAGGGACGCCGCATGCAAGGTCGGTAAACTCTGAACATCGCGCGGCCCGCCGGTCCGTCAACAATCCGAAAGACCCTGATGCCTGATTGAGGCTAACTAGCCTTTGTGATGATACCGCCGCTCACGGCAAAGGTGAGTGGCGGGCAGGCGACGTGGGAAACTCCTGTGGACTTCCAAACCGAGGGATAGCGCACGATCCCCTGGCCGCCCCCGTCGGGGACACACGTCACGGTCGCCTTGTAGTGCCCGCCATTGCTGTTACGGCAGTGAGCCTGCCAGCCTTCGTCCCACCGACTGTTGGAGCACCCTGTCGGCCAGGCCCTGGTGGCTGCGTCGACCGATGCCGACGCGTACCCCACAGAGGTCGCATTGGCTGTTCCTTGAATTCCGAGAGCGAAACAGGCCGCCATTCCCACGGCGGCGAGAAGGCTCGAATGCTGCTTCTTCATTACACAGCTCCTCTCTCTGAATGATCCGGCCATTTTGTTAGACCCGGGTCTCGATACCTGCCGAAATAGCCTTGGAGTCTCCCTGACAGTAAGCTCGGGAGTCTCCCGTCTGCTTCCACGGGCCCACCATGGCGTGCACCTTCCCTTCCGGGTACTTGCACCTGACGAGGGCTCGGTAAGAGCCGCCGTTGTCATCCCGGCAATTGGCGACGCTTCCGAAATTGCCCCAGACTTCATAGTGGCAACCGGTGGGTCGTGACAGGACGTCAGCGCCAGAAGCTGATGCGGGCGCTGCAATACCGATCGAAAACATTCCGACCAGCAACATCCCAAAGGCCCGAGTGGCGACAGTCCGCCGATTGAGAACGGTCTTCAGCAACTTCTCCACCTACTCTCACTGCGATGAATGTCCATGATTTTGCCCGACGAGAATGCAGGAGGGATGGCGTTGCTCTTGATATCACCTCCGCATGACCATGACCATTTCATGGCCAATGAGGCTCAGACAAGCATGGAGCAAGATTCTGAGGATTATTTGAGCTTCGTGTCGCCGAATGCCGAACAGGAGTAGAGGGTTGTTTTTGGCCACATGATGACTTGAATTCGCGCGGGTCATTTCGGCCGCGCTTACTGTCCGCCCGGCGACCACGCCACGACCTGGGAATTTCCCCTTGTCGGCGCCCTACTGCCTCGTAAGCACCCCGCATGGGCGCCGTCGTGAGCGAGCGACCCGCCTACCGGGCCTCCCGCCCGTTCCGTCAGCCGCGGCACCGGAGCCCTAGCCGAAGGGGTTCCGCGCCGACCGCCATCAGGCCCGATCTGCCGTTTCGGGCACGAGACGGGTCGTGAAGCCTTCGCCGCACAGTCGCTCGTAAGCGGCTAGAACATCGTCGGGAATCTCTTGCTCGATCATGAACCCTTGCTGGGGGTACACCATGAGTCGCTGCTGAGCGCCGACAAGCATGTCAATGACGAGGCGCGCGTCCCCGATCGAGTCGACGTAGTCGGGGAGCGTCATGGAGGTGGACGCGCTCAGCCACTCGATCTCGGGCCAGAGCTTCCGGGCCGTGGCGTACGCGCGCCGTTCCTCGTACGGCTTGCTGACGAGTAGGGCGGATGACACGGGGATACGCCGCTCTTCGAGCAAGGCCCGCGAGAAGCGAATGTTCTCGCCCGTGTTCCGGGCGTGCGACTCGACGAGGATGACGTTCGCCGGAACGCCCAGCTCGACCGCGCGGTCCCGGTAGTGCTCGGCTTCCCCCCGGGGCATACGGTCGCGGGTGGTCCGGCTAGTCGCTCCGGTGAAGAGGACGACCGGCGCCATGCCCCGGTGGAAGAGATCTGCGGTGGCGTCGGCCACCCCGAGGTCATGGCTGCCGAGTCCGACGGCCACGGAGCATGGGCGCGGCTCATGGCCCATCTGCTGGAAGTCCCAGAGCCGCTGAGCGTCCGCCCATGCCTGAGCCGAGATCACTTGCTCTCGCCCTCCGTTGCTGCCGAGTCGGGGACCTTGAAGTCGTACGACCACGCGAAGCGCGTTGCCGCGTGGATTCCGACTGCGAACTCTACGACCGTCCCGTCCGCTGTGTACGTGGTGCGGTGCAGTTCTACCACCCACTCACCGGGTGACAGCTGGAGTAGCTGAGCCTCTTCGGCGGTGGGCACGCGCGCGAACAATTCCTCGCGCATGTGGTCGATCTCGTACCCGGCGTCGTAGAGGACACGGAAGCCTCCGCCGCGGCCGGCGGGGCCCGGCGTGGGGTCGACAATGCGCGTGCCTTCCACATGCTCGGGGCGGTAGTAGCTGGTCAGTGTGTGGGTGGGCTGGGTGCCCGGCGGCGCCGGGGTCACTGTCGTCGACCTCGACAACGCCGTCGCATGGGCCCACGAGAACCTGCCCGCCACCCGCACCGCGCCCACCACACGAGGCGAGCACTGGATCTACCGGGGCGCCATGCCGTCCGCGAACGCCGTCCGCCCCGGCATCGACGTCAAGTCGCTCTCGCAGTACGCCCGGTGGCTCGGTCCCGGCACCGGCCACATGACGGCCCTGTCGGCGGCCGTGCGCGCGCTGGTCGTGAAGGAAGACACCACCCTCGCCCGGGCCGGGGTGGCTTCTTCCATCCCGGTGGGACCGGATGGTTTCCACCGGATGCCGCCACACCGAGCGCTACGTCCGCACCGGACTCGAACGCGGCCTCGCCCTCGTACGCGCGCGCACCGAATCCGGCGCCGGATCACAGGCATTCGGCGTGGCCCGATTCCTAGCCGCGCAGCACACCGCCTGCCCCGGCCCGTGCGGACTGGACGCCATCGGCGAGGAGGTCACGGCCGCCGCCGTCTCCGTCGGCGTCCCCGAGCCCTACGCCCGCCGCGCGGTCACCAACGGCCTCCAGACGACCGAGGGACGCACGGTATGACCGAACCCCATCACGAAAGCACGCAAACGGCCCTCAGGGCGCCGTACAGAGCGCGCCAAAGCCGTCCGTGGGCGAACCGAAGGGCACCTCCCGCAAGGGCGTCCTTTCTGCCCTTGGTTCTGACCCGCAGACGGTCACCGTCACCGGCATCGCCCCAGGGCTTCAGATCCAGTGCCACGGCGTGCCAGTCGCGGACTGGCTCTGCGTCTGCGGGCAGCACGAACGGGCCCGTGGCCGCGGGGCCGTCGCAAGGCTGACCGACCGCGTCATCGTCGGCATCTGCCCCCACACCACCGCCACCGAAGGGAGGACGGCAGCATGATGGACACCCGCACCACCCAGGGCGAGCAACTGCCCCCGCCGTCCAACCCGCTCGCGGTCGCCCGCCGTCTCCTGCCCGACTGGCAGACCGAGGACGGACAACTCGTATGCCGACGCTGGCGCGCGTCCTGGATGCGCTGGAACGGCACCTGCTGGCGAGAGACGGACGAAGCGCAGGTACGCGCCGCCATGTACAAGCGCCTGGAGCACGCCGTCTACCTCGCGCCGGTCAAGGACGGCGACACCGAGGAACGCGACTGGGCACCCACGAAGCAGAAGATCAGCAACCTGCTCGACGCCCTGGGCTTGATCATCCTCCTGCCCACCGACACCGACGCCCCTGCCTGGATCGACGACGAGGGCGCCACCGGGCAGGACCACGGCCCCATCGTCGCCTGCCAGAACGGGCTACTACGCATCCGAGACCGGGCGCTCCTGCCGCACACACCGGAGTTCTTCAACATCGTCTCCGTGCCGTTCGACTACGACCCCACCGCGACCGCCCCGACATGGGAGAACTTCCTCGCGCAGGTCTGGCCCGACGACCCCGACTCCATCACCGCCCTTCAGGAATGGTTCGGCTACGTCGTCTCCGGTCGCACCGACCAGCAGAAGATCCTGCTCGTCGTCGGCCCGTCCCGCTCCGGCAAGGGCACCATCGCCCGTGTGCTGAAAGCACTGGTCGGCAAGGAGAACCTCGCCGGACCGACCCTCGCCGGTCTCGGCACGAATTTCGGACTCGGCACCCTGATCGGCAAACCACTCGCGGTCATCTCCGACGCCCGCCTGTCCGGCAACGACAACAGCCAAGTCGTCGAACGGCTGCTGACGATCTCCGGTGAGGACACCATCGACGTCGACCGCAAGTACCGCGAGCCCTGGACCGGAAAGCTGCCCTCGCGGCTGGTGATCCTGTCCAACGAACTGCCCCACTTCGGCGACTCATCCGGCGTCACCGCCAACCGGTTCATCCTGCTCAACACCCGCCTGTCGTGGCTGGGCAAGGAAGACACCACCCTCACCAACCGGCTTACCGCCGAAATGCCCGGCATCCTCAACTGGGCCTTGGATGGACTCGCCCGCCTGCAACGCACCGGCCGCATCACCGAACCAGCCTCCAGCCGCGAGGCCATCACCACCATGCGCGACACCGCGAGCCCGACCAGCGCGTTCGTCCGCGAACGCTGCACCACCGGGCCCGCGTGCACCGTGCCGGTGGATGCGCTGTGGAACGTCTGGCGCGAGTGGGCCGAGGACAACGGCGTGCGCCCCGGCACGAAGCAGGTCTTCGGCCGCAATCTGCTCTCCGTCGTCCCCCAACTCAACCGCACCCGGCCCCGCGACACCTACGGCCGGCAGGTCGCCACGTACACCGGGATCACGCTGAACGTGCCCGAACCACATTTGCCTGAGTCGTGACTCATCGCGACTCAAGCCCTCACCAACCTGCTCTGAGTCGCGATGAGTCGCGACTCAGAGCAATGTCACTCCAACTCCCCCACGACCCCGGAGGAACCGAAACCGTGGCCCCCGCCCGGAAGCTCAAGCTCCGTGAAGTCCTGGAAGAGATCGGTGTCAGCCGCGCGTCCTTCTATCGCATGAGGGCTCGTGGTCAGGCGCCGCGCATCACCTACCTCCCCAACGGCCTGATCCGGATCAGCCGCAGCGACCTGGACGAGTGGTGGAGCAACCTCGAACACCCCGCCTACTGATCGACCGCCCCTGACAACCGCTCGACCACGGGCCCGCCTCACGGCGGGCCCGTTCTCATGGAAGGACCCGCGTGGGCACCACGTACGACGTTCGAATCTGGGCCGTCCGTCAGCGCAAGGACCGTGGCCAGTCCTCAGCCGAACTGCGCTGGAAAGTGGGCGACACCCCGCACTCCCAGACGTTCGCCACCAAGACCCTCGCCGACAGTCGGCGCGCGGAACTTCTGACCGCCGTCAACGGCGGTGAGCCCTTCGACGAGGCGGCCGGCGTGCCGGTCAGGGAGATCCGTCAGCGCAACGACGTGACGTGCTACCAGCACGCACGCGACTACATCGAGATGAAGTGGCCCACAGCGCCCGCGAAGACCCGCACAGGACTCGCCGACACCATGGCCACAGCCATGCCCGTACTGGTGACCAGCCGTCGCGGCATGCCCGACCCCCGTGTCCTGCGTCAGGCCCTGTACAGCTGGGCGTTCAACTTCAACCGCTGGACGGAAGACCCGCCGGCGGAAGTGGGGCGCGTCCTCGCGTGGGTGGAGCGCAACGCGATGCCTGTCAGCGCCCTGGACGACCCGCTTGTGATGCGTAAGGTGCTGACCGCCTTCACTCAGCGTCTGGATGGCAAGAAGGCCGCCGCGTCGACCGTGAAGCGCAAGCGCGCCGTCTTCCACAACGCGCTGGGGTTCGCGGTCGAGGCCCGGCGCCTGCCCCATAACCCGCTCACCCAGGTTCAGTGGGTCATCCCGCCGACCACCGACGGGATCGACCCCGGCTGTGTGGTCAACCCTCGCAAAGCCCGCACGCTGCTGGACGCGGTCGCCGCGCAGGGCGCCCGCGGCGAGCACCTCAGGGCATTCTTCGGGTGCCTCTACCACGCAGCCCTGCGTCCCGCAGAGGCTGTCTGGCTACGCCATGAGAACTGCGAGTTGCCCCCGTCGGGGTGGGGCACGCTGCACCTGGACGGCTCCCGCCCCCGTGTCGGTCGCGGCTGGACCGACACCGGCGACCCGCACGACACGCGAGGGCTGAAGTGGCGCCCGGAACGGGAGATCCGGCACGTCCCCATCCCGCCGCACTTCACCGCCATGCTCCGCGAGCACATCCAGGCCCACGGCGTCGCCCCCGACGGTCGGCTGTTCCGCACGGCGCGTGGCGGACTCGTACAGGAGAGCGGCTACGGCGAGGTGTGGGCCCGCGCCCGTAGGAAGGCGCTCACACCGCAGCAGCACGCCTCACCGCTCGCCGCACGCCCCTATGATCTCCGTCACGCATGCGTGTCCCTTTGGCTGAACTCCGGGGTCGACCCGGTGGAGGTCGCACGGCGCGCCGGCCACTCGGTAGCCGTCCTGTTGAAGGTCTACGCGAAGTGCCTCGACGGAGCTACGGCCATGGCCAACGCTCGAATTGACGCGGCGCTGGAGCATTGGGCGTGACGACGTGCCCCACAGATGCCCCACGCGCACTGGTCAACAGGCGAATCAGGGTGAGACAAGGTGGGGCAAAGCCCTAGAAATCGCCCCACGGTCAGCCTGAACACCAAAAGGGCCCGCGATCAGCTTTTCAGCTGGTCACGGGCCCTTTCGGTCCTGTGGCGGCGCCAGGATTCGAACCTGGGTAGGCTAAGCCGACGGATTTACAGTCCGCTCCCATTGGCCACTCGGGCACACCGCCTGGGATTTGCCGCCCTTCGAACCGCTTTTCGGCGGTGCTCCGTGGCGACGACGTAAACGATACCTGATGCGTGGGGGTGCTTCGCCACCTGATTGATCAGCACTCGGAGGGGGCTGGGTGGCTAGGCTTGTCCGGATGCGGCGCGGGACCTGACACCGGGCTCGGCGATCGCCTGTGCGCGCGCCGGCACGTGTCCGATGGTCCCGACACGCCCCCCGATACCCCGATACAAGGAGCCACAGGACATGGCCGACTCCAGTTTCGACATCGTCTCGAAGGTCGAGCGGCAGGAGGTCGACAACGCCCTCAACCAGGCCGCCAAGGAGATCTCGCAGCGCTACGACTTCAAGGGCGTCGGCGCCTCGATCTCGTGGTCCGGCGAGAAGATCCTGATGGAGGCGAACTCCGAGGACCGGGTGAAGGCCGTCCTCGACGTCTTCCAGTCCAAGCTGATCAAGCGGGGCATCTCGCTGAAGGCGCTGGAGGCGGGTGAGCCCCAGCTGTCCGGCAAGGAGTACAAGATCTTCGCGGAGATCCAGGAGGGCATCTCCCAGGAGAACGCCAAGAAGGTGGCGAAGATCATCCGCGACGAGGGCCCCAAGGGCGTCAAGGCCCAGGTCCAGGGCGACGAACTCCGCGTGAGTTCCAAGAGCCGTGACGACCTGCAGTCCGTGATCGCCCTCCTCAAGGGCAAGGACTTCGACTTCGCGCTCCAGTTCGTCAACTACCGGTAGGCCGTACCGGAGGGTGGGCCCTCGGCCGGAGCCAGGGCCCACCCGTTGTACGACGGCCGATGGACGTGCGGCGGGTGCGCGACCCGCGGGGGCCGCGGTCGCCGCTCAGCGTCGGGAGTGGCCGAACAGCAGGCGGTAGGCGATCAGCAGGACCAGGGAGCCGCCGATCGCGGCCGCCCAGGTGGCACCGTCGTAGAAGTCCTTGCTGATCGGATGGTCCAGCCAGCGGGCGGAGATCCAGCCGCCGATGAACGCTCCAGCGACGCCGATGAGGGTCGTGCCGATGAAGCCGCCCGGGTCGCGGCCCGGCAGCAGGAACTTGGCGATGGCGCCGGCCAACAGCCCCAGAACGATCCAGCCGATGATGCTCATGCCGTGAACCTGCCCTTTCGTGCCGTGCCTGTGCCGCGCCCGGGTGTTGTCTGCGTCACGTCGTTCCCGACGGTCGCGTACGCGGTTCCTGAGGGTTCCGTGGTGCCGGGCCCGGTCGTCGTGCTCTGTTGTTCGGGAGGACGCCTCTCGTACGTCCGGCGGTTGCGCTGGTCAGTAGGGTGCGGCTCATGACACAGCCCGTTTCGGACGCCCGGTTGCGGCGCACGCTCGGCGTCGGTGACGCGGTGGTCGTCGGCCTCGGATCGATGGTCGGCGCGGGCATCTTCGCGGCACTGGGGCCCGCGGCGCACGCCGCCGGGTCCGGGCTGCTCCTCGGTCTCGCGCTCGCCGCCGTCGTCGCCTACTGCAACGCCATGTCCTCCGCCCGGCTCGCGGCCCTCTACCCGGCCTCGGGCGGTACCTATGTGTACGGGCGTGAGCGGCTCGGCGCCTTCTGGGGGTATCTGGCCGGCTGGTCCTTCGTCGTCGGCAAGACCGCCTCGTGCGCGGCCATGGCGCTCACCGTGGGGGCGTACGTCTGGCCGGAACAGGCGCACGCCGTGGCCGTGGCCGCCGTGGTGGCGCTGACGGCCGTGAACTACGGCGGCATCCAGAAGTCGGCCTGGCTGACGCGGGTGATCGTCGCCGTCGTGCTGGCGGTCCTCGCCGCCGTGGTCGTCGTGTGCCTCACCTCCGGCCGGTCCGACGCCGGGCGGCTGGACATCGGGGCGTCGGGCGGCGTGGGCGGGGTGTTGCAGGCGGCCGGACTGCTGTTCTTCGCGTTCGCCGGGTACGCGCGGATCGCGACCCTGGGCGAGGAGGTACGCGACCCGGCGCGCACCATCCCGCGTGCGATCCCCCTCGCGCTGGGCATCACGCTCGTGGTGTACGCGGCCGTCGCGGTCGCCGTGCTGTCGGTGCTGGGCTCGGGCAGTCTCGGGCAGGCGTCGGCCCCGCTGGCCGAGGCGGTACGGGCGGCCGGGGCGCCGGGGCTCGTGCCCGTCGTGCGGGTCGGTGCGGCGGTGGCCGCGCTGGGGTCGCTACTGGCGCTGATCCTGGGGGTCTCGCGGACGACGCTCGCCATGGCCCGCGACCGGCATCTGCCGGGGGTCCTGGCCGCCGTGCACCCCCGGTTCCAGGTGCCGCACCGGGCGGAGCTGGCCGTCGGCGCGGTGGTCGCCGTGCTGGCCGCGACCGTCGACGTCCGGGGCGCGATCGGCTTCTCCTCGTTCGGCGTGCTCGCCTACTACGCGATCGCCAACGCGTCCGCCTGGACGCTGAGTCCCGCGCCGGTCGCGCGGATCGTGCCCGTCGTGGGGCTCGTCGGCTGCGTCGTCGTGGCGTTCGCGCTGCCCTGGGTGTCGGTGGCGGTGGGCGCCGCCGTACTGGGCGCGGGGGCCGCGGCCTACGTCGTGCGGCGGTGGTGGCACCGCCGCGGCCGCGCCGGTCAGTAGCGTCCGGCGAAGGGCTCGTCCGTGGAGATGATCTCGCGGCCCAGGGGCATCAGGGAGAGCGGGACGAGCTTGAAGTTGGCGATACCGAACGGGATGCCGATGATCGTGATGCAGAGCGCCAGGCCCGTGAAGATGTGGGTCAGCGCGAGCCACCAGCCCGCCAGGATCAGCCACAGGACGTTGCCGACGCACGAGGGCGCGCCCGCGTCACGGCGCTCGATCGCCGTGTACCCGAAGGGCCACAGGGCGTAGACGCCGATGCGGAACGCGGCGATACCGAAGGGGATGCCGATGATCGTGATGCAGAGGATGAGTCCCGCGACCACGTAGCCGAGGAAGAGCCAGAAGCCGCTGAGGATGAGCCAGATGATGTTGAGGATCGTCTTCACTGGGGGCGACCTGCCATCTTCTCGAGTCGGGCGATGCGTTCGGCCATGGGCGGGTGCGTGGAGAACATCTTCGAGAAGCCCTGACCGGGTCGGAAGGGGTTCGCGATCATCATGTGGCTCGCCGTCTCGATGCGGGGCTCGGGGGGCAGCGGGAGCTGTTTGGTGCCCGTTTCGAGCTTGCGCAGGGCGGCGGCGAGGGCCAGCGGGTCACCGGTCAGCTGGGCGCCGGAGGCGTCCGCCTCGTACTCCCTGGACCGGCTGATCGCGAGCTGGATGAGGCCGGCGGCGAGCGGACCCAGGATCATGATCAGCAGCATGCCGAGGAGACCGGGGCCGTCATCGTCGTCGGAGCGGCCGATCGGGATCAGCCAGGCGAAGTTGACCAGGAACATGATCACGGAGGCGAGGGCTCCCGCGACCGATGAGATCAGGATGTCGCGGTTGTAGACATGGCTCAACTCGTGGCCGATGACACCGCGCAGCTCCCGTTCGTCGAGGAGGCGGAGGATGCCGTCCGTGCAGCACACGGCCGCGTTGCGCGGGTTGCGGCCCGTCGCGAACGCGTTCGGGGCGTCGGTCGGGGAGATGTACAGGCGGGGCATGGGCTGCCTGGCCTGCGTGGAGAGCTCGCGGACCATGCGGTACAGGGCGGGGGCCTCGAACTCGCTGACCGGTCGGGCGCGCATCGCGCGTAGAGCCAGCTTGTCGCTGTTCCAGTAGGCGTACGCGTTCGTGCCGAGGGCGACGACGACCGCGATGATCAGGCCCGTCCGGCCGAAGAGGCTGCCGATGACGATGATGAGTGCGGACAGTCCCCCGAGGAGTACGGCGGTCCTGAGCCCGTTGTGCCGGCGGTGCACGGTACGCCCTCCAAGTCGTGCGGCAGGGGAACCCTTTGCCTGCTGTCGCTGTTGACTCCACTTCTCAGTGGACCCTCCCGTACTGGTCAACGCGAGGCGGAGAGCACTAGTTCCCTTGTGCGCGCGGGCCGGGGCGGGGCCGTCCGGGTGGCGGCCGGACGCCTCGGCACGCACGCGTGTACGGGGCATCGAGTGCCCACGCGTGCGTGCCGGATGCCAGAGGGGTGGCTGTGCCTGTCGGGTCGACCGGCTCTAGAAGAGGGCGGTGTCGGCGAAGCGCAGGATCAGCTGGGGGGCTCCGGAGAGGGCGATGCCGACGATTCCGGTGAGGGCGATCGCGAGGGTGAGCGGGGCGGGGACGCGGTGCGGCTCGGGTTCGCCCTCGGGGGCGCGGAACAGCAGCGCGGTCCACTGGAGGTAGTAGAACAGCGCGATCACGACGTTGACGGCCATGACGACGGCGAGCCAGCCGAGGCCCGCGTCGACGGCCACCGAGAAGACGGTGACCTTGGCGAACAGGCCGATGATGCCCGGCGGCAGTCCGGCGAGGCAGAGCAGGAAGAAGCCCAGCAGCAGCGCGGTCAGGGGGCTCGACGCGTAGAGGCCGCGGTAGTCGCTGACGCGGTTGAGGGTCCTGGTGCGGCCGACGAGGGCGGCCACGGCGAAGGCGCCGAGGTTCACGGCCGCGTACATCAGCGCGTAGGCGACGGTGGAGCCGATGGCCCGCTCGGCGTCGTCGGTGTAGGCGGCGGAGGCGATCGGCACCAGGAGGTAGCCGGCCTGGCCGACGGAGGACCAGGCGAGCAACCGGACCGCGCTGTACGCGCGCGTGGAGCGCTGTCTGAGGGCGCCGACGTTGCCGACGGTCATGGTGAGCGCGGCCAGCGCGGCGAGGGCGGGGCCCCAGACGTCGGCGTACGACGGCAGGGCGACGACGGTGACGAGGATCAGCCCGGAGAAACCGACCGCCTTGCCGACGACCGACAGGTAGGCGGCCACCGGGAGGGGCGCGCCCACATAGGTGTCGGGGACCCAGAAGTGGAACGGTACGGCGGCCGTCTTGAAGGCGAAGCCGATGAGGGTGAGGACGACGCCGGTCTGGGTGACGGTGTGGAGCTGGCCGTCGACGTTCTGGACGCGGTCGGCGATCTGGGTGAGGTAGAGGGTGCCGGTGGTGGCGTAGATGAAGCTGATGCCGAGGAGGCTGACGGCGGTCGCGGTGACGGACGACAGGAAGAACTTCAGGGCCGCTTCGGAGGACCGCTTGTCGCCGTGGCGGATGCCGACCAGGGCGAAGGCGGGCAGCGAGGCGACCTCCAGGGCGACGACGAGGGTGGCGAGGTCGCGGGCGGCGGGCAGGAGGGCGGCGCCCGCGGCGGACGACAGGAGCAGGAACCAGAACTCCCCGGCCGGCAGTTCCTTGCGGTTGTCCTTCAGGGCCGTCATCGACAGCAGCGCGGCGAGGAGGGCGCCGCCGAGCACCATGAACTGGATGACGAGGGTGAAGCGGTCGGCGGTGTAGCTGCACACGTCCGGGCTGCCGCTCAGGCAGAAGGTGGCGCGGTCACCGTCCAGGAGGGGCATCAGGGCCAGCAGGGACAGGGCGAGGCCCGCGACGGACGTCCAGCCGAGCAGGGCCTTCTTCGTGTCGTCCACGAAGAGGTCCGTGACGAGCACGGCGAGGCCGACGACGGCGGCGATCGTGGGCGGCGCTACGGCGAGCCAGTCGACGGACTGGACGACGGACTCGGCCAGCGGCTGGGCCGTCGGGGCCGTCGTCAGGGCCAGGGAGCTCATCGGGTGCCTCCTGCGAGGAGCTGCTGCACGGCCGGGTCGGTCAGGCCGAGGAGGGCCGCGGGCCAGAGACCGGCGAGGACGGTGAGGGCGACGAGCGGGGTCCAGGCCGCGAACTCGTACGTCTGTACGTCGGCGAGCCGTGGCCCCTCCTGCGGGGCGCCGCCCATGCAGACGCGGCGGACCACGATCAGCATGTACGCGGCGGTGAGGAGGGTGCCGAACGCGCCGATCGCCATGAACGTGAGGAAGGCCGGGCGGCTGAGGTCGTCGGCGGGGCGGAACGCGCCGAACAGGGCGAGCATCTCGCCCCAGAACCCGGCGAGGCCGGGCAGCCCGAGGGAGGCCACGGCGCCGAACGCGAGCAGGCCGCCGAGGCGCGGCGCCCTGCCGTAGAGGGCGGCGCCGGTCCCCTGGGCCAGGCTGTCGAGGTCGGTGGTGCCCGTGCGGTCCTTGAGGGCGCCGACGAGGAAGAACAGCAGGCCGGTGATGAGGCCGTGGGCGATGTTGGCGAACAGGGCGCCGTTCACGCCGGTCGGGGTCATCGTCGCGATGCCGAGGAGCACGAAGCCCATGTGGCCGACGGAGGAGTACGCGATGAGGCGCTTGAGGTCGCCCTTCGCGCCCGGCCGGGCGAGGGCGAGGCAGGCGAGGGACCCGTAGATGATGCCGACGACCGCGAAGGCGGCGAGGTACGGCGCGAAGGTGCGGAAGCCGTCGGGGGTGATCGGCAGCAGGATGCGGACGAACCCGTAGGTGCCCATCTTCAGCAGGACGCCGGCCAGCAGGACCGAGCCGACGGTCGGGGCGGCGGTGTGGGCGTCCGGCAGCCAACTGTGCAGCGGCCACATCGGGGTCTTCACCGCGAGCCCGATCCCGATCGTCAGAACGGCGATGACCTGCACGGATGTGGTCAGCTCGGGGTGATTGTCAGTGGTGAGTGCCACCATGTCGAACGTGCCCGCCCTGAGTCCGATCAGGAGCAGGCCGAGCAGCATGACCACGGAACCGAGCAGGGTGTAGAGGATGAACTTCCAAGCGGCCTGCGTGCGTTGCTCACCGCCCCAGCGGGCGATGAGGAAGTACATCGGGATGAGCACCATCTCGAACGCGAGGAAGAACAGCAGCAGGTCGAGGACGGCGAAGGTCGCGAGGGTGCCGGACTCGAGAACGAGCAGCAGGGCGACGAACGCCTTCGGGGACGGGCCCGGGGGCAGCTTGAAGTACGAGTAGAGCGCGCAGAGGAAGGTCAGCAGCGCGGTCAGGACCAGGAGGGGGAGGGAGATGCCGTCGATGCCGAGGTGGATGCGCACGTCGAGTGCGGGGATCCAGCTGATGTCGGTACTGGCCTGCATCCTCGACGGATGGTCGTGGTCGAAGCCGAGCGCGAGGACGATCGCGGCGATGAGCACCGCGCCGGTCACGGTGATCCCGTGGCGGAGCACGGCCTGCTCGGGTGACTTCCCCTTCAGCCCCGGCGGGGCGGGCAGGAGAGCGGCGGCGGCGCCGATGAGCGGGCCGACGACGACGAACGCCAGAAGGACCTGCATCACGGACTCGTTGATATCGATCACGCCTGCTCACGCTCCCGTGGCGACGAGAAGGGCGGCGACCACCAGGACGACGGTGCCGGCGAGCAGCGCGCTCACATAGGTCTGCACATTGCCGGTCTGCGCCCGCCGTACGGCCGCACCGAGCAGGCGGGGCAGGGCGCCCGCGCCGTGTACGTAGGTGTCGACGACCTCGCGGTCGAGGAACCGGACGAGTCGCGCGCCGGCCTGGACCGGGCGGACGAACAGGGCCGTGTACACGGCGTCGAGGTGGAAGCCGACGGCTGCGTGGCGGTGCAGCGGGCCGAGCAGGACCCGGGAGGGGTCCGTCGGGTCGGGTGCCGAGGCCACGTCCCCGTAGGCGGGCGCGTGGCTCGCGATGGCCTCCGCCTCGACGGTCGCGGCGTCCGCCTCGGGGTGGGCCGCGACCGCGCCGAGCGGGGTGCGGGCCAGGGCCGTGGTGTACCGCCAGGCCGCATACGTCACGAGGCCGCCGGTGAGGGCGAGGCCGGTGCCGAGGACGGACGTGGTGAGGGTCGGGGCCAGGTCGTCGCCGTCGAACCAGTCGGGGAGGGTGCCGTAGGCGAGTCCGCCGAGGGCGAGGGACGGGACGGCGAGCACCCAGAGGACCACGGTCATGCTGAGCGGCTGGCGGCCGTGGTCGGGGGCTTCGTCGCCCTGGCCGCGGAAGGTGCGCAGCCACAGGCGGGTGGCGTACGCGGCGGTGAGGAGGGCCGTGAGCAGGCCGGCGACGAGGACGGTCCAGCCGGCGGCGCCGGGGATGTGCTCGGCGTGGCCCTCGGCGGCGGTCTCGGCGGCGCCGAGGACGGACTCCTTGGAGAAGAAGCCGCTGAAGGGCGGGATCGCGGCGAGGGCGAGGAGCGCCACGGTCATCGTCCAGTAGGCGTCGGGGACGCGGGCGCGGAGGTTGCTCATGCGGGACATGGCGGCCAGGGAGTTGGTGCCTGCGGCGTGGATGATCACGCCGGCGGCGAGGAACAGCAGCGCCTTGAAGGCGCCGTGGGAGATGAGGTGGAAGACGGCGGCGCCGCGGTCGCCGACGGCGAGGGCGCCGGTCATGTAGCCGAGCTGGCCGATCGTCGAATAGGCGAGGACGCGTTTGATGTCGTCCTGGGCGAGGGCGGCGAGGGCCGAGCCGGCCATGGTGACGGCGGCCATCACGGCGAGGACGACCAGGGCCGCCGCGGAGGCGGTGAAGACCGGGAGGAGGCGGGCGACGAAGTAGACACCGGCGGCGACCATCGTCGCGGCGTGGATCAGCGCGGAGACGGGCGTCGGGCCGGCCATCGCGTCGGGCAGCCAGGTGTGGAGGGGGAACTGCGCGGACTTGCCGGCCACACCGGCCAGGAGCAGCAGGGCGATCAGCGTCGGGTGGTCGAGGCCGCCGTCGGCGACGGTGTCGAGGATCCGGGTGATACGGAACGACCCGGCGTCCGAGGCGAGCGCGAACAGACCGATCAGGAAGGGGACGTCGCCGAGCTTGGTGACCAGGAACGCCTTGAGGGAGGCGGCGCGGGCCTCCGGGGTCTCCCAGTAGTGGCCGACCAGGAAGTAGGAGCAGATGCCCATGATCTCCCAGCCGACCAGCAGCACCATCAGGTCGCCGGAGTAGACGACGAGGAGCATCGCGGACGTGAAGAGGGAGACGAGGGCAGCGTACGAGGGGTAGCGGGGGTCGTCGCGCAGATAGCCCGTCGAGTAGATCTGCACGCAGGTGGCGACGAGGCCGACCACCACGGCGACGAGGGCGGCGAAGCCGTCGATGTACAGGGCGAGGTCGATGGGGACCGAGCCGGTCGGGGTGAGTTGCGTGGACGCGACGACGGGGCTGTCGCCGCCCTGGCGTACGGCGACCAGCACGGCCAGCGCGAAGGCCGTGAGGGTCGGGAGTACGGCGAGGGGGCGGACGAAGCCGGGGGCGGTGCGGCCGAGGAGCAGGCCGGCGGCGGCGCCGAGGAACGGGAGGAGGGGGACGAGGACGGCGAGGGTGGTCGTGGTCACGCGCTGGCCTCGGCCTTCTCGCTCCGCTCGGGGCGCTCGGCGGTGTCGCGGAGCTTGTCGATGTCGGCGGTGCCGCGGTTGCGGTGGACGGCGAGGACGATGGCCAGGCCGATGCCGATCTCCGCGGCGGCGATGGTGATGGTGAACAGGGTCAGGGCCTGCCCGGAGTGGAGGGTCTCCTCGGCGGCCTTGCTGAGCCAGACGTCGAAGGCGACGAGGTTGAGGTTGACGGCGTTGAGCATCAGCTCGACGGACATCAGGACCAGGATCGCGTTGCGGCGGGCGAGGACGCCGTACAGGCCCGTGCAGAAGAGGAGGGCGGAGAGCACGACGGGATAGGCGAGGTGCATCAGCGGACCCCTCCCTCGGACGGGTCGGGGGCGGCGGCTGCGGCAGGGGCGGCGGGTGCGTCGGCCGGGGAAGGCGCCTCGGCCAGGGTGGGTGCCGGTTTCGGCACGGCGGTGTCGGCCGCGGCGGGCGCCGTCGCCGGTGCGGTGGCCCGGGCGGGCCCGGTGGCTGGGGCGGTTCCTGTGGCCGCGTTGGGGGTCTTCGGTTCGTCGGGCTCCTGCCTGGCCTTGCGGGAGAGGACGATCGCGCCCACCAGGGCGGCGAGGAGGAGGACGGAGAGGGCCTCGAAGGGAAGGACCCAGTTCTGGAAGAGGCTTTCGCCGGTGGCCTTGGTCGAGCCGGCGGCGGGGCCGTCGAGGTCGATCCACGTGGCGCGGAAGGCGTCGACCACGACCCAGACGAGGGCGGCGGCAGCGGCGACGGCCACGGTGAGGGCGGCCCACCGGTTGCCGGAGTCGGCGTCCGGGGAGCGGCCGATCGGGGCCCTGGTGAGCATCAGCCCGAACAGGAGGAGCACGACGACGGAACCGACGTAGATGAGGACCTGGACCCAGGCGATGAACTCGGCGGTGAGCAGCAGGTACTCGACGGCGAGACCGCCGAGCGCCACGACCAGCCACAGGGCGGCGTGCACCAGCTGGCGGGTGGTGACGGTGACGATCGCGGCGCCGAAGGTGACCAGGCCGACGAGGAGGAAGGCGATCTCGACGCCGGTCGGCGAGAGGAAGCCGCGGGTCTCTACGGCGGCCAAGGAGGGGTGGTGGTGCGTGGCGGCGAGGGCGAGGGCGGTGGTGGCGGTGACGCTCATGCGTTCCCCTCCCCCGGCCGGTGCTGCTCGGCCTGTTGCGGCCGCTCACCCGAACCGGTCTGCTCGGCCTGCCCCGCCTGCCCTGCCTGCCCTGCCTGTTCGGCCTGTTCGGCCTGCTGGGTGGCGGCGATTTTTTCGGCGGCCTTGCGGGCGGCGACGAGTTCCTTGGGCTCTTCGGCACCGGGGTCGAGGGCGGGCGGGGCCGGGACGGTCCACATCCACTCGCGGAGTTTGTCGCGCTCGTGGGTGAGTTCGCGGATGTCGGTCTCCGCGTACTCGAACTCGGGCGACCAGAAGAGGGCGTCGAAGGGGCAGACCTCGATGCAGATACCGCAGTACATGCAGAGGGAGAAGTCGATGGCGAAGCGGTCGAGGACGTTGCGACTGCGCTCACGGCCACCGGGGGCGGCGGGCGGGACGGTCTCCTTGTGGGAGTCGATGTAGATGCACCAGTCCGGGCACTCCCGGGCGCAGAGCATGCAGACGGTGCAGTTCTCCTCGAAGAGGCCGATGACGCCGCGGGTGCGGGGCGGGAGTTCCGGCTGGGCGTCCGGGTACTGCTCGGTGACCGTCTTCCGCGTCATCGTGCGGAGGGTGACGGCCAGGCCCTTGGCGAGACCACTACCGGGGATGGGGGCCATGGTTACCGGATCACCACCTTGACGACGCCGGTGAGGGCGATCTGGGCGAGGGACAGGGGGACGAGGAGGGTCCAGGAGAGCTTCTGCAGCTGGTCCTCGCGCAGCCGGGGGTAGGTGACGCGGAGCCAGATGACGATGAAGGCGAGGACGGCGGTCTTCAGCAGGGTCCAGACCCAGCCGAGGCCGTCGGCGCCCCAGGGGCCGTGCCAGCCGCCGAGGAAGAGGACGGTGGTCAGGCCGCACAGGACGACGATGCCGGCGTACTCGGCGAGGAGGAACAGGGCGAAGCGGAGGCCGGTGTACTCGGTGTACGCGCCGAAGATGATCTCCGAGTCGGCGACGGGCATGTCGAAGGGCGGGCGCTGGAGTTCGGCGAGGCCGGCGACGAAGAAGACGATCGCGCCGACGATTTGCCAGGGGAGCCACCACCACTCGAAGGCGTCGAGGATGCCGACGAGGGAGACCGTGCCGGCCGCCATCGCCACCGAGGCGGCCGTCAGGAGCATCGGGAGTTCGTAGGCGAGGAGCTGGGCGGCGGTGCGGAGGCCGCCGAGGAGCGAGAACTTGTTCGCGGAGGCCCAGCCGGCCATGAGGGAGCCGAGGACACCGACGCCCATCACGGCGAGGACGAAGAAGATGCCCGCGTCGATGACCTCGCCGACGGCGCCCTCACCGGGGCCGATGGGGATGGCGAGGAGGACGAGGAGGTACGGGAGGAGGGCGACCGCGGGGGCGAGCTGGAAGATACGGCGGTCCGCGCCGGCCGGGACGACGTCTTCCTTCTGGGCGAACTTCACGCCGTCGGCGACGAGCTGGGCCCAGCCGTGGAAGCCGCCGGCGTACATGGGGCCGAGGCGGCCCTGCATGTGGGCCATCACCTTGTGTTCCGTCTGACCGATGATCAGGGGGAAGGTGAGGAAGACGACGAAGACGAGCAGGAGTCGCAGGGCGACGTCGAGGGCGTCGTTCACCGCGGGCCTCCTGCGGGGGGTTCGGGGG
>NZ_LIRK01000542.1 GCF_001419765.1 Streptomyces torulosus | reverse complement strand
GGAGTACCGCCCTGACGGGCGAGCAGGTCGTTGGCGCGGCTGAAGGGACGGGAGCCGAAGAAGCCGCGGTCGGCCGACATGGGGGAGGGGTGGGCGGACTCGATGGACGGCAGATCGCCCAGCAGGGGGCGGAGGTTGCGGGCGTCGCGGCCCCACAGGATCGACACCAGCGGGCGTCCGCGCGCGGCCAGCGCCCGTATCGCCTGCTCGGTGACCTCCTCCCAGCCCTTCCCGCGGTGTGCCGCAGGCTTGCGCGGGGCGGTGGTGAGCGCCCTGTTGAGCAGCAGGACGCCCTGCTGGGTCCAGGGCGTCAGATCGCCGTTGGCCGGCGGCGGCAGTCCCAGGTCGTTGCCGAGCTCCCGGTAGATGTTGATCAGGCTGCCCGGCAGGGGCCGTACCTCCGGGGCCACCGAGAAGGACAGGCCCACCGCGTGCCCCGGTGTCGGGTACGGGTCCTGGCCGACGATGAGGACGCGGACGTCGTCGAAGGGCTGCTGGAAGGCGCGCAGGACGTTCGGTCCGGCCGGGAGGTAGGTGCGTCCCGCGGAGATCTCCGCGCGCAGGAAGTCGCCCATCCTGGCGATCTGTCCGGCCACGGGCTCCAGCGCCTTCGCCCAGCCCGATTCGACGATTTCATGCAACGGTCGTGGTGCCACGGCGTCACCCTACTGCCGCGACCGCGCCGACGATCAACCACCGGTCAGGGAGCGACCGGTGCTGACCGTTTGGATGCCGAACCGCACGTGTTCCGTGCCGACTTGGGGTCCGGTATGTGGGTTTCCCGCTTCAGCCTGCGCCGTCAGCCGATCACCGCCGCCCGTACGCACAGCACGTCCGGCAGATGGGACGCCAACTGGCGCCAGCTGTCCCCGTCGTCCGCCGACGCGTACACCTCGCCGTTGCGGTTGCCGAAGTAGACGCCCGCCGGGTCCGCGTCGTCCGTGCACATCGCGTCGCGCAGCACCGTGCCGTAGTGGTCGTCCGTCGGCAGGCCGCTGGACAGCGGTTCCCAGCTCCCGCCCGCGTCCGCCGTGCGGAAGACCCGGCAGCGGTGGTCGGCGGGGACCCGGTCCGCGTCCGCGTTGATGGGGAACACGTACGCGGTGTCCCCGCGGTGCGGGTGGGCCACGGCGGCGAACCCGAACGTGGACGGCAGCCCCTCGCCGATGTCCGTCCAGTGCGCGCCGCCGTCGTCGCTGCGGTACACCCCCCAGTGGTTCTGCAGATACAGCCGGTCGGGGGTCACCGCGTCCCGCGTGACCTTGTGCACGCACTGGCCGAACTCCGGGTCGGGGTCCGGCAGGAACACCGCGGAGACCCCGGAGTTGGACGGCGACCAGCTCGCGCCGCCGTCCGCGGTGCGGAACACCCCGGCGGCGGAGACGGCGACGGTCGTCGCGCGCGGGTCGCGCCGGTCGGTGAGGATGGTGTGCAGCCCCTCGCCGCCACCGCCCGGCTGCCACTTGTCGCGGGTCGGGTGCTCCCACAGCGGCCGCACCAGCTCGAAGGTCTCGCCGCGGTCCTCCGAGCGGTACAGCGCGGCCGGCTCCGTGCCCGCGTACACCACGTCCGGTTCGGCGGCCGACGGGTGCAGCTGCCACACCCGCTCCAGGGAGGCGCCCGTGTCCTTGGGGAACTTCACGGCCGGACGGGCCGGTTCCGTCCAGGTGCGCCCGAGGTCGTCGGAGTGGAACACGGAGGGGCCCCAGTGCGCGCTGTCGCCCCCGACGAGCAGACGGGGCGTGTCCCCGCGGGTGTCGATCGCGACCGCGTAGACGGCCTGCGCGTTGAAGTACGGGCTGTCGTCGAACTCCCAGGCGCCGCCTCGCCGCCGCCCGATGAACAGGCCCTTGCGCGTGCCTACGGTGAGCAGTACCTCGGCCATCCCGGCCACCTCCCTGGACATCGTCGTCTCAGTCACGGGCCAGTCTGCACCCAGCCACTGACAGTCACCCCTTGAGACGTCATCGCCGCAGGTCGGGCGGCATGTGGCGGGTGGGGGAGGGGTGGGATCGAGCCATGCGG
>NZ_LIRK01000541.1:259-30683 GCF_001419765.1 Streptomyces torulosus | reverse complement strand
CCTCCCCGCTCCGCCCCTGGATCCCCAGGCATCCTCCCACCGGCTGTCCGACTCGGCTGGCCGAGAAGCGAGGCCCAGGCCGGACTCGGCCCGTCCGGCGTTTGAGGACGAGGCCCGTTCAGGGCCGAAGCGGGGGCCTGTGGGCGGCAGCCCTCAGCCGGGTCGCAGGGGCGGAGCCTCTTCGGAACGGGACGGTTAGGGGCGGCGGGGGCGAAACTCTCCGGCCCCGCCGCTCCGCCGCCCCGTCGCGCTCAGCCGTGCGGCAGTACCACCGCGCGGCCGTTGATCCGGCCGGCGTGCAGGCGCTCGTAGGCCGTCGGGGCCTCCTCGATGGAGAAGGTCTCGACGTGGGAGGAGACGAGGCCCTGCCGGGCCAGCGCGATGACCTCGACGAGTTCCACGCGGCTGCCCCAGTAGGGGAACGTGGCGGACACCTCGAACGGCAGTCCGCCGCCGAAGCCGACCGCCAGAGTGCCCCCGCCGAGACCGACCACGGTCACATCGCCCGCGACGGCCACCGACGCGGCGGCGACCGCCAAGGTCGCCGGGGCCCCGACGAAGTCCAGGACCACCTCCGCCCCCGTCCCCCCGGTGAGTTCCCGGATCCGCCCGGCCGCCGTGTCGTCGGAGAGGAGCACCTCATGGGCGCCGACGGACTTCGCCAGCTCCAGCTTCTCCCCGCTTAGGTCGAGGGCGACCACCCGGGCCGGTGTCAGTGCGCGCAGCAACTGCACGGCGAGATGACCGAGCCCGCCCACGCCGATCACGATCGCGGTGCTGCCCGGCACGAGCTTCGGCAGCGACTTCGCGATCGCGTGATACGGCGTCAGCCCGGCGTCGGTGAGGGGCGCCGCCTGCACCGGGTCGAGGCCGTCGAGGGGAACCAGGTGGCGGGGTGAGTTCACCAGCATGTACTCGGCCAGGGCACCTGGTGCCCCGAGCCCGGGCGGCAGGATGCCGAGCTCGGCGGCGTACGGACAGCAGTTCTCCCTGCCCTGGGCGCACCCGCGACAGCGACCGCAGCCCCACGGCCCGTACACGGCCACCGCGTCGCCCTCGGCCAGTCCCTCGACACCGCTGCCCATCGCGGCGACGGTGCCCACGCCCTCGTGCCCGAGTGTCATCGGCAGCGCGTAGGGGAACTGCTCCTCGGGCCAGCTCATGACCGCCAGGTCGGAGTGGCAGAGCCCCGCCGCCGTCACCTTCACCAGCACCTGGCCGGGCCCGGGTTCCGGTACGGGAACCTCGACGACCTCGGGGGCGCGTCCCACCGTCCGGTACTGCACCGCCTTCATCCTCGGTTCTCCTCACTGGCGGCGGGTACGGCGGGCCCCTCGGCGGGAGCCTCGGGACCGGCGTGCGGGGTTGCCTTCCGACGGCGCAGCACCGCGGGCAGGGCGAGCCGGCCGCCGGTGAGGACGAGCGCGACGATGAGCACCGAGCCGGTGAACAGGCTCGCGGCCCACGGGGCACTCGTGGCGAGCCCGAGTCCTGTGATGCCGGTGCCGAGCAGCAGGACCGCGAGCACCGTGCCCCAGGCGTTGAAACGTCCCGCGCGCAGCTGCGTCGCCCCGACGAAGGCCGCGGCGTAGGCGGACAGCAGATACGGGCTGCCCGCCGTCGGTGAACCCGATCCGACGGAGGACGCGAAGACGATCCCGGCGAAACCGGAGAGCAGCGCGGAGGCCACCAGGGTCATGAAGCGCAGCCGGTCCGTGCGCACCCCCTGCAGCCGTGCCGCGTCGGCGTTGAACCCGGTCGCGTACAGGCGGCGCCCGGTGGCGGTGTGCTCCAGCAGGAACCAGATGGCCCCCGCGGCGAGCAGCAGGTACAACACCGGAAGCGTGATCCCGCCCGCGTCGAGCTGGGCGATGCTCGCGAACGGCTCGGCCAGCAACCGCACCCCGGTGATGGAACTGTCGTCGGTGACCATGGTGATCAGCGACTGGATCAACGCACCGGTCGCCAGGGTCGCGATGAACGAGTCGACGCGCAGGACCACGACCACGATCCCGTTGACGACCCCGACGAGCAGCGCGGCGGCCATCGCCAGCGCGATCGCCGTGAACGGACCGAGCCCGGTGGAGACCAGGAAGTAGGCGGTCAGCACGCTGGTGAGCGACATCGTGTAGGCGACCGACAGGTCGAAGACACGGGCGGCCAACGGCGGTACGACGCTCAGAGCCACCAGCCCGGCGACGGCGTTGCCGTTGAGCACCTGCTTGACCGTGGTGGCGGTCGGGAACGTCTCCGGCGCCCACACGGAGAAGAGCACGACGATGACCAGCCACACGTACACGGCGCCGATGTTCCGGAACGACAGGGCGGCCGCCGCCCGCCGTACCGGAGTCCCGGCGGCGAGCACGCCGGTCCGGTCCGGTGCGGACGGCCGGAGCGCCGCCGCCCGGGTCGGGGTGGATGTCATGTCACTCGGTTCCTTCCCACTCCAGGGCTCATGTCAGCAGGTTCCTTCCATGGCGTGCACGAGTGCGGGCTCGGTGATCTCGCGGCCGCCGAGCTCCCGTACGATCCGGCCGTCCCGTACCACCAGGACACGGGTGCACAGGGCGAGCAGGTCCTGCGTGTCGGACGAGGAGACGATGACGCCCATGCCCTCCTCGGCCTGACGCTCTATCAGGTCGTACAGCTGGAGACGGGTCGCGATGTCGACGCCCGCCGTGGGCTCGCACAGCGCCAGCACCGGCGGGCGCTGTGCCAGGCAGCGGGCCATCACGACCTTCTGCTGATTGCCGCCGCTCAACGTGGTGATCCGCGCCCCGCGCCCCGCCGTACGCACCCCGACCCGCTGGATCCAGTCCTCGGCGAGGGACGACTCGCGACGGCGGTGCAGCCGTCCGCCACGGGCGCGGAGCCGGTGCAGGAGGGGCAGAGTGAGGTTCTCGCCGACCGAGAAGTCACCGATCACCCCCTCGCCCGCCCGGTCGGCGGGGACGAGGGGAAGCCCCAGTCCGCCGGCGTCGCCCGCGTCGGTCCACCGCTCGGCTCGCTGCGGCAGCCGCAACCGTCCGCTCACCCGTCCGGCGTGGGCCCCGCACACGGCGTACGGCACGATCTCGTGGCCGGAGCCGACCAGCCCGGTGATGCCCAGCCGCTCGCCCCCGGCCAGATCGAAGCCGATGCCCCGCAGCGGCCCCGCCCACAGGTCGCGGACCTCGAGCACCGCCCCGGTGGCGGCGGAACGGGCGGCGGGCCGGTGGTCGGTCTCCACCTCCTCGCCCGCCATCAGGGCCGCCAGGGAGCGCGGGGTGAGGTCGGCGACGGGGCGTGTGGCGATGCGGCGTCCACCGCGGAGCACGGTGACCCGGTCGGCGAGCGCGAAGATCTCGTCCATCCGGTGCGACACGTACAGCACGCTCGCGCCCGCGTCACGGACCTCCCGCACGATGTCGAAGAGCCGGGCCACCTCGCCGGGCGGCAGCACGGCGGTGGGCTCGTCGAGCACCAGCACCCCGCGGCGGCCCTCCCAGCCCTGCAGCGCGGCGGCGATGGCCACCACCGCGCGCTGGACCGGGGTCGCCGCCGACAGGGGCCGGCGTACGTCGATGCCGAGACCGAACCGTTCGACCAGCGCGTTCGTCCGTCGCTCCATCTCCGGCCAGCGGATGTTGCCGAGGGCCGTGCGGGCGAAGCCGTGGCTGAGGGCGAGGTTGTCGACGGCGCTCAACTCGCCGACCAGTCCCAGCTCCTGGTGGACGAAGCGGAGCCGGTCGTGCCGGGAGGCGGTGACCTGGCCGAGGTCGAACGGCTCACCGTCGAGTTCGGCGAGCGCCCCCGGCTCCGCGTGGTGGTACCCCGCGAGGATCTTGATGAGGGTCGACTTGCCGGAGCCGTTGGGGCCGATCAGGGCGTGGATCTCACCCTGCGCGACCTCCAGGTCGACGTCCCTCAGCGCCTCGGTCCCGCCGAATCGCTTCGACAGCCCCGCCACCCGCAGCACCGGCCGGGTCAACTCAGCCCCCACAGCGCCTTGAACTGGGCCCGGTAGTCCTCCACGATCGGGAAGTCCCCGTCGGCGGAGGGCAGGTTGTCCTTGGTGACCAGCATGTTCGGCAGCTCCGCCCGCTGGTCGACGTCCATGGACTGGCCGGTGAAGTGCCGGGCCAGCGCGTCGACCTGGATCCACGACGTCTCGTGGGAGTTCAGCGCCATCGCGCCGTCGCTGAGACCGCTCTGGATGTACTGGTAGTTCTGCGCGTCACCGACGTTGACCACGAGGTGCTTGCCGGTGATGCCCGCCGTCTTCAGCGCGGCCGGCACGCCCACGTTGAGCAGCCCCAGGGAGAAGACGACATGCGTCACCTTGGGATGCGAGCGGAGATAGGACACCACCCGGTCCGGCATGTCCTTGCCGACGGCGGTGATCGGCACGTCGACCTGGTCCAGCGGGCAACCGTCGCACCACGCCTCGTACTTGGCCGCGAAGGAGTCCTTGACGGGCTTGAGGATCGTGTAGGCGGGCAGGTCGAAGTACACGGTGTTCGCCTCGGCGTCGCTGTCCGACACCACCCACGAGGCGAGCATCTCGCCCTGGACCCCGACCTCCTTGGGTCCGTTCTTCAGCAGGGAGACGCCGTCGCCCACCACGTCGTCGGCGTTCGACTGGACGACCGGGATGCCGGCCGCCTTCAGCCGTGCCAGCTGCTTGGCGTAGACGGCACGCGGAAAGCCCGAGGAGACGACGGCGTCCGGCTTGTCGCGCAGGGCCTGGTCGTAGGCGGCCTGGACGGACTCGGGGGTTCCCTGAGTCGCGATCTGCTTCACCTTCCAGCCGAGTTCCCCCGCGGCCTCGGTGAAGAAGTCGGCGAGGTCCTTACAGGACTGCACTCCGCAGAGGATGAAGTCGATCTCCTTGCCTTTGGGGATCTTCTTGCCGACGGGCTGGGTGACGGAGATCGTGGTCGGCCGCTGGGAGTACTTCTCCAGGGCCGCACGGGCCGCCGCGAGGCCGGGCGAGCCCGGTTTCGCCGCCTGTGACGTGTCGGCGGCCGGAGTCGAGTCGCTCCCGCAGGCCGCCAGGGAGAGCAGGGCGGTGACGGGCAAGAGTGCGGTGAGGGCGCGGCGGAGCGCGCGACCGGGTGTGGAACTCATCGTCGAGTACTCCCGTGGTGAGGTGCTTGCGCTGCTCGGCCGCGCGTCGCTTCCGCGTCCGCGGCGACCGGCTCGGGCCAGGCGGATCCGGTGCCGCCCGGACGGGACGGCACGCATGGGGGTGCTGAGGGGACGAGGGCTGCGTCGATCGCCGGCGTGGGGCACGGCGCGGGCCGCGGGGCGGCCCTGCGGCGGGGCCGGAACGGACGGACGCCGCCCGGCACGAGAAACTTTTGAGGCACTACAGCCTCAAGTGCGTCGGAGTGTGGCATGACCGGGCGTACTTGGGGAGGGGGTGGTCGAAAAATTCCCCGTGGAGTCGCCGGTGTTCGCGAGTGACCTCGGGTGATGCGGCTCTGTTCGCCCTCGCGAGTGTTGCTACCGGTCGGGACTGGTAACTACACTCACTCTAAAGTTTCTGCCGGAGGAGAGATGATGGACGAAACATCGGAGTCGGTCACCGCACGGTGCCCCGGACCCAGCGTCCAGGACTACCTCGACCAGGACAGTCGGCCCGTTCCCGCCGCCCTGAGGTACGAGCGGAACGACCCCCTCGGCAGCGAGGACATCGACACCGCACGCTTCACCTCCCGCGAGTGGGCCGAACGCGAGATGCGGCAGGTGTGGCGTCGTGTCTGGCAGTTCGCCTGTCTGGAGAGCGAGATCCCCGAGGTCGGCGACCACGAGGTCTACGAGATAGGCGAGGACTCGCTCATCGTCGTGCGCACGGCCCCGGGGGAGATCCGCGCCTTCGTGAACGCGTGCCTGCACCGCGGCCGCAAGCTGCGCACCGGCGGCGGCAACGTCGGCGAGTTCCGCTGCCCGTTCCACGGCTTCGCCTGGAACCTCGACGGCACCATGCGGACCCCGCCGTGCGCCTGGGACTTCCCGCACGTCAGCCCGGAGAAGTTCGCGCTGCCCGAGGCCCGGGTGGCGACCTGGCGCGGCTTCGTCTTCATCAACATGGACCCGTACGCGGAGTCCTTCGACAGCTACCGCGGCACCTTCGACGACTACTACATCTGGCCGCTGGAGAACCGCTACAAGTCGCTGCACATCGCCAAGGTGCTGCCCTGCAACTGGAAGGTCGCGCAGGACGCGTTCATCGAGTCCTTCCACGTGATCGCCACACACCCGCAGATGCTGCCGTGGCTCGCCGACGCCAACTCCCAGTACGACGTGATGGCCGACCAGCCCCACTGGACCCGGATGATCAACATTCAGGGCGCCCCCAGTCCGCACGTGGCCGACTCCGTCACGGAGGAGGACGTCCTGGAGACCTTCTACGACTCACGCGCCTTCTACTCCGCGGCCCAGGGCCGAGACCTGGTGAGGGGCGAGGGCGAGGAGCTGCCCGCGATCCCGCCCGGCGGCACCGCCCGCCAGGTCCTCGCCCACCGCATGCGCGAGCAGCTCGCGGCCACCTCGCACCAGGACTTCTCGCAGACCCCCGACACGGAACTCCTGGACGCCATCAACTATCTGCTGTTCCCCAACTTCAACCCGTGGGGCGGCGCCAAGTCCAACATCGTCTACCGGTTCCGGCCCCACGGCCTCGACCCGGACTCCTGCATTGCCGAGATCATCTTCATGTCGGCCCCGAAGCAGCCGGGTCAGATACCTCCCCCGGCCAAGATCCGCTGGGTGCCCGAGGACATGCTCTTCGCGGACATCCCCGAACTCGGCGTGCTCGGGCCCGTCTTCGACCAGGACTGCGAGAACCTCCCCTACGTCCAGCAGGGACTGAAGACGATGCGCAAGCCGGGCATCACCCTGGCCAACTACCAGGAGAGCCGCATCCGCCACTTCAACCGGACTCTCGACCACTGGATGGACAAGTGACCCACCGCGTGGCGGTCCGGCCGTCCGACGTCGAACTCGACGTCCTCGACGGCGAGGACGTGTTCAGCGCCGCCGGGCGGCTCGGCTACCGGTGGCCCACCGTCTGCGGCGGCCAGGGCACCTGCCGCACCTGCTTCGTCCGGATCGAGGAGGGTGCCGAGAACTGCTCCCCCGTGGACCCGCTGGAGCGTGAGGGCATCGAGGCCCTGCGCATGCCGGTGGACGGCCTGACCCGGCTCGCCTGCCGGCTCCGGGTCGAGGGCCCGGTGACCGTGATCAAGCGCGGTGTACGCCGCCGAGTGCAGGAGTGAGGGCCCATGGCCAAGCAAGTGATCCACCCGCTCACCGGACATGTGTACCGGCTCACCGAGGACGGTCTTGTCGAGGTGACCGACCCGAGGACCGGCGCGCGGGGCGTCTTCGACTTCCAGGCCCGGTGGCAGTCGGGCGAACTGCGCCACGCCGATCTCCAGATGGCGGGCTGGGTGGGCCGCCTCGCCCGGCGGCGCGGCGCCCCCCGGCCGGGGGAGTGACCCGGTGACACCCCGGACCACACGCGTGGTCTGTCTGGTGCGCCGGCCCGAGGGGGAACCGGCGCCCGGTGACTTCGCCGTCGAGGAGCGGCCGCTGCCGCCCGTCGGCGAGGGGCAACTCCTCGTCCGCAACCTCTACATGAGCGTCGATCCGTCCATGCGAGGACGGCTGGAGAGCACCGAGAAGCACTACACCCACAACTTCACCCCCGGCGCACCGCTCGACGGCCGGGCTCTCGGCGTGGTCGAGGAGAGCCGCTGCCCCTCGGTGCCCGCCGGCGCCCACGTACGACACCAACTCGGCTGGCGTGAAAGGGCCGTGCTGGACGCCGCCGACACCGACGGCGCCGACCGCATCGACCCGCGCCTCGCCCCGCTGCCCACCTGGCTGGGGCTGCTCGGCCAGACCGGTTTCACCGCGTACGTCGGGCTCACCCGGATCGCCGGACTCCGCCCCGGCGACACCGTCCTCGTGTCGGCGGCGGCCGGGGCGGTCGGCACCGCCGCCGGCCAGTTCGCGCGGCTGCTGGGCGCGAACCGGGTCATCGGGACCGCCGGCGGCCCGGACAAGTGCGCCCTGCTGGTGAAGGAGTTCGGTTACGACGACGCGGCGGACTACCGTGCCGAGCCGGTCCGCGAAGCGCTGGCACGGCTGGCGCCCGAGGGCATCGACGTCTACTTCGACAACGTCGGCGGTGAGCAGTTGGCCGCCGCCCTGCACTCCCTGCGCACCGGCGGCAGGGTCGCCCTGTGCGGCATGATGTCGCAGTTCGGCGGTGAGCGACGGTCCGCGGACATCAACCAGTTGATCCAGGCGGTCCTCAAACGGCTGACCCTGCGCGGCTTCATCGTCCGCGACCACGACGACCTGCGGCCGGAGTTCGAGCAGCGGGTCGCGGGCTGGCTCGCGGAGGGCCGGATCACCGCGCGGGAGACCGTCGTGGACGGCCTGGAGAACGCCGCCGGAGCCCTGCTGTCCCTGCTGGACGGCGGCAACGTCGGCAAGATGCTGGTGCGGCTGGACGACAGCCACTGAGAGGGTGCCCCCGGCCGGGGCACCCTCTCAGTGCTTGGGATCAGTGGATGGGCTCGGTCGACGGCTTCGCGCAGGGGTTCAGCGCATGGGGCGCGACCCGGACACGGTGTGGGCCGTCAGGCCGACCCCGATCCGCGTCAGCCCCGCCACCGCAGCCCGGAAGTCCTTGATGTGCGGGGTCGTGAAGTGCTCGTCGAGAGCCTGTTGAGACGTCCAGTGCTCGTACACCCGGATACGCCGTTCGTCGACGGGGTCGGCGGTCATGGCGTAGTCCAGGCAGCCGGGTTCCCGCTTGCGGGTGCGCCGGCCCAGCTCGACGAGGGCCTTCAGCATGGTGTCGCGGTCGCCGGGCTCGTAGTCCATCCAGCCGGCGACGATGATGTCCTCGGTCACGGGGGTCCTTTCGCGGTCATGCCCCCGGGCCCGCCGCTCCGGTGAAGGGGAGCGAGGGGCCCGGGGTGTCTCAGACGCCGAGCGGGGCGGGGACGCCGTCCACGGTGACCGTGCCCCGGTCCCCGTCGACCGTGATCACCATGCCGTCCCGCAGTCGCCGCGTCGCCCCTTCGACGGAGATGACGGCCGGGATGCCCAGCTCCCGGCAGACCACGACGGCGTGGCTGTTGAGCGCGCCCACGTCGACCACGGCGGCCCCGGCGACCAGGAACAGCGGGGTCCAGGCCGCGTCCGTGATCGGTGCGACCAGCACCTCCCCCGGCTCCAGGGCCTCGCAGGACGCAGGATCGGTGACCACGCGCACGCGGCCGGTGTATGTGCCGTGGCTGCCGCCCACACCGCTCAGCTCATCGCCCTCGGCCGCGGCCTCGGTGCGCTCCTCGGCACGCATCGGCCAGGTGTCGATCTCGGTCCGGGCGTCGTCCGCGACGAAGAACGGCGGCTCCAGCTCGTGCAACCGCGCGTACTCCCGCAGCCGTTGCGCGATGACGGGCCCGAAGCGCTCCGGGTCGGCGACGTAGTCGTCGAGTTCGGTCTCCAGCAGCATCATCACGTCGCCGGGCTCGGTGAGGCGCCCCGCCTCGACCCCGCGGCGGCCCAGTTCCCGTATCGCCATCCGGATCTCGTTGACGACGGTCACACAGTTCGCCTTGGTGCGCTCGCGGGCCGGGATCCACACCTGGGAGGCGTGCAGGCCCGCGTCGAACATCGGTTGGGCCTCCGCGGGCAGGGCGGAGCGGATCTCCCGCGCGGTCCGCTCGCGCCGCTCGGTGAGTCGGGACCGCCGGGCGGCCGGGGAGTCGTCGTTCGGGCTGTGCCGGATCCGGTCGACCAGGGCCAGTGCCTGGACCGGCGCCGCCTCCCAGGACAGCGCGTGGATGTCCCACTCGTTGGGACCGCGGTCGCCGGACCCGGCCAGGAACTCCTCGAAGGCGTCACGGAACGCCTTCACGTCCCCGGTCGCCCCGTCGAGCGCCCGCTCCACCGCGGCCGGGCCCTGGTCGAACAGCGCGGTCAGCTCGGCCGAGGCCGCCACCTGGCGCGACAGCGTCCACAGCCCGTCCGAGGGGGAGGCCGAGTCGACGTCGCCGAGCCCCCCGATGAGGTCCAGCATGGCGCCGGGGCGGTCCACGCTCGCGCAGAGCGGGCCGAGGATCGCCGGTCCGACGGACGCGGGCAGCGACGACTCGACGTGTCGCTGGAAGGTCGTCTCCACCTCGTCCAGCAACGACCGGGCGCGGGCCACCAGTTCGGCGTCGGACAGCTCCGTCAGGTCGGGTCGACCGCGGCGCAGTACGCGCAGCCGTTCCCGGTCGGCGTCGGCCTCCGGGAAGGTGCTCTGGCCGAGCATCCGCTGGAGGGTGCCGCCCGCCTTGGCGGTCAGTTCGGCGTCCTGGTCGTCGGGGTGCGCCACGTACACCGGGGTGTCGGAGCGCTGGCCGACGAAGGCGGCGTCGATCTGGTCCGCGGTCTGGCCCATACGGATGCCGAACAGCCGCATGTGCGACAGGTTGAGGTAGAAGTAGCCGCCGAACATCCCGACGAAGGGCGGGCGAAGACCGGCCACCTCCTCCTCGCGGTAGATGCCGAAGCCGACGAAGCCCTTGCGCCAGCCGTGCAGTCCGCGCCCCCAGACGAGGGTCCAGCCCAGCGGGCTTGCCGGATCGGGCAGGGTCTCGCCCGCGTTGGCCCGGGTGTAGTGCGGCAGGCGCTCACTGCGCTGCCAGTCCGTGATCCAGCTCTTCATGGCCGAAGGTCTCCCGCCGTCCGTCCCGGTGTCTACCACTGTGCCGTTCCGCCGTCGACGCTGATCAGCGTGCCCGTGATGCCGGCGCCCGCGTCGCTCGCGAGCAGCGTGGCGACCGCCGCGATCTGTTCCACGGTGGTGATCTGCTTGGTGGCGGCGTGCTCGGCGAAGCGGCCCAGCCACTCCTCGTAGCTGATGCCCTCGGCCTCGGCCGCGGCCGGCCCCGCGGCCCGCATCAGGTCGGTGTCCACGGCGCCGGGGCAGATGGCGTTGCAGGTGATGCCCTGGGTGCCGTACTCGAAGGCCGTCGCCTTGGTCAGTCCGTGGATGGCGTGCTTGTTGGTGATGTAGTGGCTGATCGCGGGCTTGTTGGCCTGCTTGCCCTCGACGGAGGAGATGTTGATGATCCGTCCCCAGCCGCCCGCCAGCATCTTCGGCAGCGCGCGGCGGGTGCCGTAGAAGTAGGCGTTGAGGTTGAGCCTGAGGGCGTCGTGCCAGGCCTCGTCGCTGAGTTCGTGGACCGGGGCGAAGCCCGAGGTGCCGCCGGCGTTGTTGACCCAGATGTCGAGCCTGCCGAAGCGCTCGGCGGCGAAGTCGGCCAGGTTCTCGATGTCCTCCTGGCTGTTGGCGTCGCAGGGGTGGAAGACGGCCCGGTCCCCGGCGTCCAGCTCCGCCAGGGCCTGCTTGCCCTTGATCTCGCTGCGGCCGCTGAGGACCACCGTGGCACCACCGGCCAGGAATGCTTCTGCGATGCCGCGGCCGATGCTGCGCGTGCTGCCCGTGATCACCGCGACACGTCCGTCGAGGCTGCCCGTAGCCACCATGTTGTTCTCCCGCGAGTGTTGTTGGTCCGTCACCTGGCGGCTCTTTCGGCGTCTTCCAGGTGTCGGTGAAGGGTGCGGTGGAAGTGCTGGAGTCCGGGCTCGTTGCGTCCGAAGACGAAGTCGGTCCCGTTGAGGGCGGCGAGGCCCTGCTGGACTCCGTAGGTGGTCGCGTAGTCCTCGTCGCGGACCACCTCGTGGAACCACTCGCCGAACCGGTCGGCGGCCTGGCGCTCCTCCTCGGTGACCGCCGGCTCCCGCAGCAGGATGATCTGCTGGGTCACCGACTCGGTGGCCGTCCGGGGGAGCACCAGGGAGACGGCGATCTTCTGCCGCCAGCCGCCGGCGATCGCCAGACCGGGGAAGAGCCAGTAGATGGGGCCGACGCAGTCCCCGGGGTCCCGCTGGTCCGGAGGCAGCTCGACCGCCCGCGCGATGGGACGCAGGGCCGGCGCGATGCGCTGGTGGGGGCCCCAGGTGTCGTGGGCCATCATGTTGGAGAGATTCGTCTCGAAGACCGTCTTCGGGTGCAGCGAGGCGAAGTGGTACGTCTCCAGATACCCGTCGAGGGTGACCTTCCAGTTGGGACTGGTCAGTTCACCGGTGGAGTAGTGGTGGCACTCCGCCAGCCGCAGCCCTTCGAGCAGCGGCAGCAGATCACCGAGCCAGGCGTCCAGGTCGGGCTCGGCGGCCGGGTCCAGCGAGACGAAGACGATCCCCGCCCGCTCCCCGGCCGGAAGCCTGACGAGGCCGCGGCCCTCCCGCGGAACCTCACCGAAGGTCTTCTCCGCGTACACGCCCCGCAGCTCCCCGGTCAGGTCGTACGACCAGGAGTGGTACGGGCAGGTCAGCCGCCTCGACACCCCGCAGCCGGGTTCCATCAGCTTGGCCCCCCGGTGCCGGCAGGCATTGATCATCGCGTGCACGGCGCCCTGCCGGTCCCGGGTGATCAGCACCGGTACGCCGAGCACGTCCAGCGCCTTGTAGGTGTTCGGCCCCGGGAGCTCGCAGGACATGGCGAGCGGCAGGGGAACGCTCCGGTGGACGGCGTTCGTCTCCCGTCGCCAGCGGTCGGCGTCGAGGTAGTGGGCGACAGGTTCCGTCCACTGGCCGTCCACCTGGTGCGTGGTGCCGTCGCGATAGTGCGTCATCACGCGTTCGACGAGTTCGGCGGCCTCCCGCCGCATCGTCACGGACGCGGCGTCGGTGGACCGGTCCTGGCTGATCCACGAGGAGTACTCGGGGGCCGTCGGTGGTGTGTTCCCGGCTTCCGCTTCCCGAATCCCCGGCGAACTGGTCTGGACCACGATGTCCTCACAATCCTCCCAGCCGCGAGCCGGTGACCGGCTTCCGAGAGCGACAGCTGGGCTGTGTCCGAAACGACAACAGGACTTAGTGTGCTCTGTCAATAGAAAGTGGCGAAGTTGCCGCGTCGGGGGCACGGCATCGCTCCCGCTGCTTTCTGTAAACCGGATCCAGTCTCCGTGGCGACGGCGGCCGGGTTCCCGACGAGAGGCGGTGGCGGCTGTGGGGAAGCCCTTCGAGGCGGGTGTGGTCGTACGGGATCTGGAGCTGATGGAGCGCTTCTACCGGGACGGGCTCGGCTGCCCTGTCGTGCGTCGATCCTATGTGCCGGAGTCCGTCGCGGCACCGGCCGGGCTGGGTGGCGAGCTGCTGGTCGTCTGGCTGCAGGTGCCCTCCGGGGGGCGGGTCAAGCTGATCCTGCCTCAGGTGGCAGCGGACCCCGCGCACTCGGCGCCGGCGCTCGCCGGCGGCCGGGGTCTGTCGTACCTCACCTTCCATGTGGAGGACATCGACTCCATGGTGTCGTCCCTGGTGGCCGCGGGTGCGCGGCCCCTGTCGGAGCCGGTCGTGGTGCGGACCCGCGGCGGCCGGATCAGTTTCTGGGCGGACCCGGAGGGCAACGCGGTGGAGCTGGTGGACGAAGGGGGTCAGGAGTCCGGTTCAAGGCGTAGTAATTAGAGACACTCTTCAGTAAGGTGCCCCTGCTGCTTACTGTAGACAAGCACCAGAAAGTAGGGGTGCTTGACACACCTCCCTCGGGCGAAGGGGCGGGACATGGCTCAGAAGAAGCCGGCCGACACGGCAGAGCACCGGACATCCTCGCAGGTCATCAAGGATCTGCACGAGCGCATGGTGCGCATCCGGCTGTTCGAGACCGAGGCGGGCAAGCTCATGGAGGCGGGCAGGCTGCCCGGCTTCCTCCACCTCTACGTCGGTCAGGAGGCCGTGGCCGCCGGAGTGATGGCCGCCCTGCGCGACGACGACCAGATCACCTCCACCCACCGCGGCCACGGACACGCCGTCGCCAAGGGCGTCGGCTTCCGGGAGATGTACGCCGAGCTGTACGGCCGCGCCACCGGCGCCTGCCTGGGACGCGGCGGAAGCATGCACATCAATGACGTCTCCCTCGGCATGCTCGGCGCCAACGGCATCGTCGGAGCGGGCGTCCCGATCGCCGTGGGCGCCGCCTTCGCCGCCCGGTACAAGGGCGAGGACAGCGTCGCGGTGACCTTCTTCGGCGACGGCGCCACCAACATCGGCGCCTTCCACGAGGGCGCCAACATGGCCGCCGTCCTCGGCCTGCCCGTCGTCTTCGTCTGCGAGAACAACGGCTACGCCGAGTTCACGCCGCAGTCCCAGCACATGCTGCTCACCGACGTCGCCGACCGGGCCGCCTCCTACGGCATGCCCAGCGTGATCGTCGACGGCATGGACGCGGTCGCCGTCCACCGCGCCGCCACCGACGCGGTGGCACGCGCCCGGTCCGGCGCGGGACCGATGATGATCGAGGCCAAGACCTACCGCTACTTCGATCACCAGGGCGTCAAGGGACTGCGCCACCCCTACCGCTCGGACGAGGAGGTCGCCGAGTGGAAGGCCCGCGACCCCATCGACCTGCTGGAGGCCCGGGCCGCCGCCGACGGCACGGCCACCCGCGCGGAACTGGACGACACCTGGCAGCGCACCCGCGACGAGATCGCCGAGGCCATCGCGTACGCCGAGTCGAGCCCGCTGCCCGACACCGCCGACCTGCTGCTCAACGTCTACTCGGGATGACGCCATGACCACCCTCACCCAGGAACAGGCCGCCGTCCCGGACGGCACGGTCCGCAAACTCACCTACGTCAAGGCCTTCAACGAGGGCCTCGCCCAGGCCATGCGCGAGGACGAGAACGTCTTCGTCGCCGGCGAGGACGTGGCCGGCTACGGCGGCGTCTTCCGTATGTTCGACAACCTGCTCGACGAGTTCGGCCCCCGCCGCATGATCGACACGCCGATCTCCGAGGCCGCACTGGTCGGCCTCGGGGTGGGGGCCGCCGCGCGTGGACTGCGGCCCGTCGTCGACCTGATGTTCATGGACTTCATCGGCGTCTGCCTCGACCAGATCGTCAACCAGGCCGCCAAGATGAAGTACATGTTCGGCGGTGCCGTGTCCGTCCCGCTCACCATCACCACCGCCTCCGGCGCCGGCCTCGGCGCCGCCGCGCAGCACAGCCAGAGCCTGGAGGCCTGGCTCGCCCATGTGCCCGGCCTCAAAGTGGTGATGCCCTGCGACGCGTACACCGCCAAGGGCCTGACCGTCTCGGCCATCCGGGACGACAACCCGGTCGTCGTCATGCTCAACAAGGTCCTGCTGGGCAGCACCGGCCATGTGCCCGAGGAGATCTACGGCATCCCGCTGGGCCGGGCGCACACCGCCCGGCAGGGCTCCGACGTCACCGTGATCGCCCTGGGCCGCATGGTGGGGGAGGCCCTCGCGGCGGCCGACGAACTCGCCGCCGAGGGCGTGGAGATCGAGGTGATCGACCCCCGGACCGTGCAGCCCCTGGACACCGAGACCATGTTCGCCTCCGTCCGCCGCACCAACCGGGCGCTGGTGGTGCACGAGGCCGTCACCTTCGGCGGGCTCGGCGCGGAGATCGCCGCCCAGATCCAGGACGCCGTCTTCGACCACCTGGACGCCCCGGTGCTGCGCATCGGCGCTCCCTTCTCCCCGGTGCCCTTCTCCCCGGTCCTGGAGAAGGCCTATGTGCCCGACCGCGCCCGGATCGTCCAGGGCTGCCGTCGTCTCCTCGAAAGGGCGTGAGCGACGTGGCGGTCGAGGTTCTGCTGCCGAAGATCGGGCTGACCATGCAGGAAGGCACGATCGAGGAATGGCTCGTGCCCACGGGCGCCGCCGTCGCCGAGGGCGAAGCGCTGCTGCGGATCGCCACCGACAAGGTCGACGTGGACGTCGAGGCGGAGGCCGGGGGACTGCTCCACCCGGTCGTCCCGGCCGGGACGACCGTCCCCGCCGGCGCGCTCATCGGCTGGCTCCTGGCCGAGGGCGAGCAGCCACCGGACCCGGCGGGTACGCCGATGCCCGCCGGGTCCGGGGCAGGCACCGGCACGGCCGGGGGGCCGGCGTCCGTGTGGTCGACGGCTCTGGGCGCCGCCTCCGGTTCCCCGGCACCGAAGACGGGTGTGGCCGGGGCGGGCGTGTCCGCCGGGCCGACGACACCGGGCGCGGGCACGGGCTTCCCGGCACCGATGCAGACAGGGGCCGCGGCGGGCACGCTCGCGGGGCCGACGGCCTCGGGCATCCTCACTGCCTCTCCGGCGTCGGCGGCGCCGCCCCTGAACGGTGGCGGCGCCACCACCGCCGGTCCTGCCGGGCGGCTCCTGGCTTCGCCCAACGCCCGACGGGTGGCGCTCGGGGCGGGTGTCGATCTCACCGCCGTCCGCGGCACCGGGCCCCGCGGTCGGATCGTGTCCGAGGACGTGGAGGAGTTCCTCGCGGGGCTGCCCGGCGAAGCGGCCCCCTCTCTCCGGTCGGCCACCCCTGTGGTGTCCGCGAGCCCTGTCCCGCCGGCCACCGCCGTCTCATCCGTCACCGCCGTGTCGCCGCTGGTCCGTCGGCTGGCGAAGGAGCGGGGCATCGACCTCTCCGAGGTGAACGGCACCGGGCCCGGCGGCCGGATCCGCAGGTCCGATCTCGACCCCGCCGGCCCGCCGCGCGAACCGGCGCCCCGCCGCCGGAACGCCGCACCCCGGCCGGGAGACGTGCTCCCCCTCACCGGAATGCGCGGCACCATCGCCCGCCGCATGCACGCCAGCCTCCAGGAGATGGCCCAGCTGACGCACGGCTACGAGGTGCGGATGGACGCGGTGGTCTCCTTGCGTGACCGGCTGAAGGAGGAGTGGGCCGACACCGAACTGCCTGTTCCCACCCTCAACGACTTCCTCCTCAAGGCCGCCGCGCTGGCCCTGCGCACACACCCACTTCTCAACGCGACGGTGCGTGACGACGGCATCCATCTGCTCGACGACGTCCACCTCGGTTTCGCCGTGGCGGTTCCGGGCGGCCTGATGGTCCCCGTGATCGAGGACGCGGCGGTACTGCCGCTGCCCGAGATCGCTCGCACGGCGAAGGCCCTGGCCCAGGCCGCGCGTGAGGGCCGGATCCCGCCGGACCGCCTGGAAGGCGCCACGTTCACCGTCACCTCGCTGGGCGGATACGGCGTCGACTTCTTCACTCCCGTGATCAACCCCGGCAACGTGGCGATCCTCGGGGTGGGCAGACTGAGGGACGGCGTCGAGTGGCTGGACGACCGGCCGCTGCGGACCCGGGTCCTCACCCTCAGCCTCACCTTCGACCACCGTGCCGTCGACGGCGCGCCGGCGGCCGAGTATCTGCGCACGGTCGGTGAGCTGTTGCGCAAACCGCTCCGGCTGCTGGTCTGATCCAGCGCCGACCATGCGTCTGCTGCCGCCCCGACCCGGCGCCGCCCCGGTTCCCGCCGGAGGGGCGGCCGGCGGGCGGGCATCGGGCCGAGCGCTAGTGCTGTGGCCGGAAAGGTTTGCCGGAAAGCTCGCGGCGTCCGGTGCGGTGCCTCGCAAGGCGGAGCATGACCCGCGTACTGGATGTACTCGGGTCATGCGACAACGCCGCGAGGTGCCGTGCCGGGCGTCGCGAGCCGGTGAACCTTTCCGGTCACAGCACTAGTCGGCCACGGCAGGGTCGGCGATCCGCTCCGCGAGGTCGCCGACCTCGCGGACGAAGGAGCGGTGGCCCAGCGACCGGTAGACGTCGTCGCCCCGGACCTGCGAGTTCGCCGCGGTCTCGAGCAGGGCCAGCAAGCCCAGTCCGATCACCGCGGCCTGCGCGTCGGAGACGGACGCGCGGGCCTTGCGGATCAACCGCACGAGCCCGCCCAACAGCTCCGAACGACTCTCCTGGCGCAGCGCCTCGGCCTCCTGGCTCATCCCGGCCGACGACACGAAGAACACCGTGGCCGCCGACCGGTGCTCGCCCAGCCACGCCACCAGCGCGGTGATCGTGGGCCCGATGTCCGAGCCCGCCCCGTGAGCGTCGGTGAGCTCCTCCAACTGCGCGCACATCGCGGCGGCGAACACCCGCATCCCCTCCACCAGGACCTGGTCCTTGGAGGAGAAGTGGTAGTACACCGCTGCCGACGTCATCTCCGCACGGGCGGCGATGTCGGCCACCGTCACCTCGTCCGGCGGCTGGGTGGCGAACAGCTCCGTGGCTGCCTCGATCACCCACTGCTTGCGCGACGGACGGTGGGCGGCGCGGGTTCCGGATGTCGTCATGATGTCAAGTATGCCGGTACCACGGCGCTTCGGCGGCCCACGCATAGCAGGAATTATGCGATCGGTAGAGTCGAGTTACTGGATAGCATGGTCAGTAAACAGGGACCACGCTCGCGGGTTCACGGCAGTCGGCAGGGGAGCATGATGGCCACCACCAAGAACGGCAAGCAGCCCGCTCACCGGCCTTCGCGACGGCAGCACATCATCGACGCCGCCGTGCGGGTCTTCGGCCGCAACGGTTTCGCGGAGACGAGCATCCAGGACATCGCGGACGAGGCCCAGGTGGTTCCCACGGCGGTCTACTACCACTTCGACGGCAAGGAGGAGCTGCTCGAACTCGCCATGCGCCGGGTCTTCGACCAGCTGAACGCGGTGGTGGAGGCGGCCCGTCCGGAGTCCGAGCCGGGTGACGCCGAGGGACTGCTGCGCGTCATCGACGCCGTGTGGGACTGGGTGGAGCAGAACCCGGACGAGGCTCGCCTGTACCAGGTCCAGATCGCCTCGGCGAACGGCAACGTCAAGGTCCTGCGCGACGAGTTCGAGCAGCGGCACATCCAGCGTGGCTACGACTATCTGCCGGAGGGCACCACGCGCGGCCCCCGGGCGGCCAAGGCCCGCCACGCGGCGCAGGCGCTCGCGGTCCGCACGCTGATCAGCACCACCATGCTGGTCACGGCACTGCGGGCGGAGGGAGGACCGCTGTCCCAGCTGCCCCCGCAGGCCGTCCTGGAGGCGGTCAGGTCACTGGCGCTGCGCATTGTCGCCGCAGACCGGAAGCCGACCACGGCACAGCGCTGAGACGACGGTGCGCACGCCCCGCACGGCGATGGGGCCCTCACACGGTCAGGACCGAGCAGGCGCTGATCCCGGGCGCCCCGTACACATGCGTGAAGCCCACCCGGGGCGCATCCGGCACCTGCACGCCCGGCGCGCGGCCCTGCAACTGCCGTACCACCTCGTGGAACTGACGCAGCCCCGAGGCGCCCACGGGCTCCCCGCCGGCGAGGCATCCGCCGTCGGTGTTGACGGGGATCCGGCCCGTGGGCTCGGTGTCCCCGCCGGCCAGCAGCTCCTCCTGCTCGCCGTGCCCGCACAGCCCGGTCTCCGCCAGGTGGACCAGCTCCGAGCCGCTGTCGGTGTCCTGCAACTGCGCCACGCGGACGTCAGCGGGCCGGACCCCCGCCGTACGAAACGCCGCCTCGGCGGCGTCGACGCTGGGGCTGCGGTGCGGTCCCGGCGGCAGCCAGGGCGAGAACACCTCGAACGAACCGAACCGCCGGGTGCGGAACGCCAGCGAGGCCAGCCTCACCGGCCGTTCGCACAGGTCGAAGGCGCGGTCGACGCGCGCCAGCACCAGAGCCGCCGCACCTTGCCCCGGCGAGCAGAACATGTACTGGGTGAGCGGCGGACTGACCTCCGCGGAGTCCAGGATCTCCCGCTCCGTCAACGCCTTGCGCCGCCATGCCAGGGGGTGGTGCGAGCCGTTGCGGAAGGCGCGCGCGGCGACCGCCGCCAGCGCCCGCTCCGAGATCCCGTGCTCGTACAGGTACCGCCGTGTCTTGAGGGCGAAGAACTGGGTCGTCAGCATCATGCCGGTCTCGGCGTACCAGTCGCCCAGGCCGTAGCGGGCCGCGGACACATGGAAGGCGCCCCGCTCGTGCTTGTCGAAGCCCACCGCCAGCCCCAGGGACGCCTCCCCGGCACGCAGCGCGGCGGCCACCGTGAGCACGGTGGAGGCGCCGGTGGCGCAGCCGTTCTGCACATTGACGAACGGCACCCCCGTCAGGCCCAGGCGGCCCACCAGTGTGTCGGGTTTGCCGGACACGTCGGAGCCGCCGGCCGCGTAGCCGATGTCCTCCCAGGACACCCCGGCGTCGGCCAGCGCCTCCCGCACCGCGCGCTCGGCCATGTCCATCCCGGTGACACTCTCGTCCCGGCCGAAGGGATGCATCCCGCAGCCGACCACGTAGACGTCGTCGGTCCGGCTCATCGCTCCCCCTCCTCCTCGTCGTCGGGGCGGAACGCGAAGGTCAGCACCTCGGTCCCGTCCTCGTCGTGGTACGCGGGCACCATGGCGAGCCGGACCGGCAGCCCGATCCGTATCCGCGCGCGGGGAACCGCCAGCCGCCCCTCGACCAGCAGCTCACCGAGGTCGACATAGCCCACGTGATAAGGCCGGTGACCGCCGGCAGGCGGCCGGTACGGCGGCTTGGGCGGGAACGCCTGAAGCGTCCACGACCACACCCGTCCCCGCACCGGCAGCACATGACCGGACATGGACCCGTCCGGGCATCGGGGGCACGAGTCCTGCCGGGGGAAGACGACGGTGCCGCATCCGGAGCAGCGCGCCCCCGCGAGACGCGGCGGGACCACACAGTCGAACAGCGAGTCGTCGATGAGTCGGGTGGTCATACCGGTACCGCCTTCCACGTCACCAGCTCAGCAGTCCGGCCAGCCGTTCCCGGTGAAAGGCCGCGCCGCCCAGCAGGGCGGCGTCGGACCGGGCCCGCCGGAAGTACAGGTGCGCGTCGTGCTCCCAGGTGAAGCCCATGCCCCCGTGCAGGTGGACGCACTCGGCGGCGACGGACACGAAGGCCTCGGAGCACCACGCCTGGGCCACCGCGGCCGCCTCGGCCAGCGCCCTGTGCGAGGCGGCCGCGTCGACGGCGCGCAGCACCGCCGACCGTGCGCCCTCGACCTGGAGCAGCATGTCGGCGCAGGTGTGCTTGACCGCCTGGAAACCGCCGATCGCCCTGCCGAACTGGGCACGGTCCCGCACATGGGCCACGGTCATGTCCAACGCGGCCTGGGCGCCGCCCAGTTGCTCGGCGGCCAGGGCGACCAGGGCCACGTCCAGGGCCCGGGAGACGACGTTCGCCCCCTCGCCCCCGGCGGTCAGCGCCCGGACCCGCGCGCCGGAGAAGGTGACCACGGCCTGGCCCCGGCTGAGGTCCAGGGTGGGCACTCGGCGCACGGTGACGCCCGGAGCTCCCGGATCGGCGAGGAAGAGGTCCACGCCGTCGGTACCGGCGGCCGCCACGACCAGCGCCCGGGCATCGCCACCGTCGAGGACGAACGGCGCCGTTCCGTCGGCGACGGGGGCCCCGCCCTGCCAGGTGACCGTCACCGGCACGGCGTCGGGACGCCATGTCCCGTCGGGTGCCGCGACCGCGAGGGCGTGCACCGCGCCCTCGGCCAGCTCGGCCAGCGTCCTGTCGGCCGTACCGCAGCCGGCCAGCACCTGTCCGGCCAGCACGGTGGAGGACAGCAGCGGTACCGGTGCCAGTGTCCTGCCCAGTTCCTCGCAGACCACGGCGATCTCGGCGAGGCCGCCGATGCCCCCGGCGGACTCGGGCAGCCCGAGGGCCGCGAGGCCCACCCGCCGGCCGAGGGTGTCCCACAGCTCGGCGTCGACACCGGGGGAGCGCTCGGGCAGTCGGCGCACCGCCGCGGTGCCGCCGACGTCCGCGCACACCGACCGTACGGTTGTGCGCAGGTCGTCCAGTTCGGTGTCCGACAGGGCCGGCCCACCGGTCACGGTGCTCGTCATCGTGTGCTCCCGCTCTCGTCGTGCCGCTCGCGCGGGGCACTGTGCGCCGCTGCCATCCGGGCCACCGGCACCCGGTGCGGGGAACAGGACACGTAGTCGAGGCCGAGGCCGTCGCAGAACGCGATCGACTCGGCGTCCCCGCCGTGCTCCCCGCACACACCGAGCTTGATGCCGGGCCGTACGCCGCGCGCCCGCTCGGCGGCCAGCGCGATGAGGGCGCCCACCCCGTGCGGGTCGAGCCGGGCGAAGGGGCTGGCCGTCAGCAGGCCCCGCTCCTGGTACCCGGCGAGGACCTGGCGCTCCACGTCGTCCCGGGAGAATCCGTAGGTCAGCTGGGTGAGGTCGTTGGTGCCGAAGGAGAAGAACTCGGCGTGTTCGGCGAGTTCACCGGCGAGCAGCGCGGCCCGCGGAGTCTCGATCATCGTGCCGAGCCGGTACGGAACGACCACACCGGTGCGGGCGGCGACCGCGTCGGCGGCCTCCCGCACGTACGCGGCGGCGACCGCAAGTTCCTCCGCCATGCTGACCAGCGGGATCATCACCTCCAGCTCGGGCCGGACCCCGGTGGCGGCGACGTCCGCCCAGGCGGCGAAGAGCGCCTCGGCCTGCGCCGGGTAGAGCCGCTCGTGCAACAGCGCCAGCCGCACCCCTCGCAGCCCGAGCATCGGATTCGCCTCGCGCAGCGCGGCGGCCCGCTGTTCCTCACCCGCGTCCGAGGCGTCCCCGGGGGCGGGCAGGAACTCGTGCAGCGGAGCGTCCAGCAGGCGCACGGTCACCGGCCGGTTCCCGACCGCGGCCAGCAGCGCCCGGAAGTCGTCGTGCTGAGCGTGCTCCAGCGCCGTCAGCGCCTCGTCGCGGGCGGCCGGATCGGCGGCCAGGAGCACCCGGCGGATCAGCGGCAACCGCTCACCGAGGAACTGGTGCTCCGTACGGCACAGCCCGACCCCCTCAGCCCCCAGGGCGACGGCGGTGCTCACCTCCGCCGCACTGTCGGCGTTGGCCCGCACGCCCAGTCGGCGCATGCCGTCCGCCCAGTCCAGCAGGGTGGACAGTTCGGGTGGCGGTGCGGCGACGCTGACGCTCAGACGTCCCGCGTAGACGGCGCCGGTACGGCCGTCCAGGGAGACGGCGTCGCCCTCGCGCAGCGCCCGGTCCCCGAACCACACGGTCCCGGCGGCCCGGTCCACGCGCAGCCCGTCGGCGCCGCACACCGCAGGCCGGCCGGCGCCCCGTGCCACCACCGCGGCGTGCGAGGCGATACCGCCGCTGCCGGTCAGCACGGCGGCGGACGCCAGCATGCCGGGGACGTCCGCCGGGGTCGTCTCATGGGCCACGAGCACCACGGGGGTACCGTCCGCGCCCACTTCCAGGGCGCGCTCGCTCGACAGCACGATCGCCCCGGCCGCCGCGCCCGGGGAGGCGGCCAGCCCCTTCACCAGGAGCTCCTCCTCGCCGGTCAGCCGGAGCCGGGGGTGCAGCAGCTCCTGCACCTGTGCGGGGCCGATCCGCAGGACGGCCTCTTCGGGGCCGAGCACCCCGTCGCGTGCCAGGTCGGCGGCGAGGCACACCGAGGCCCGCAGCGGCGGCCGTTGCTGCGCGGAGGCGGCGAGCAGGGAGATCTCGTCGTCACGCACCTCGAAGTCGACGGAGACGGGCGCGTGCAGATGCCGTTCGAGAGTGAGCAGGGCATGCTCCAGCAGAGCCCTGCCGCCCGAGAGCCGGTCCAGCGGTTCACTGGTGTGCGGCGGCGGGGCGCTGCGCCGCACCCCCCGGAAGAACGATCCCTGTGGAGTAGGAAGGCCGGTCTCGGGATGGCGGCTGACCGCCGTGCCGTAGCCGGAGCGGTCGGCCGGGCCGATCCGCAGCGCCTGTACGTGCAGGGCGATGCCGAGATCGGCGGGAAGCCGCTGCGCCTTGCGGGATCTCCTCGCGCGCGGTGAGTCCCACCGGCGGAGCACGGCTCGGGCGGCCAGCGCGAGCTGTTGGGCCGGGTCGTCGGGGAAGGGCCGCGAGCCGTGCCGCGCGGTCACGTCCAGCAGCGCTTCGATCCGCGTTCGCGGGTCGGGCGCGTCGAGGACGGCGTCGTCGAGCATCGCGGCGGGCACGTCGAGGGCGTACTCGGCGATCATCCGAACGGCGGCGGCCGCCACCTCGTGCAGCGCGTCCGCGCGGCCGATGACGGCGCACAGGGCGTCCATGCTCGCGACGGTGACGCCGAGGCAGGCGAGGTCGGGCGGCAGCCCGGCGATCTCGGTCGGGGCACTGGCCGACAGGCGCAGCAGCAGCGGGCGGGCCGCGTCGCCGATCCGCCGTCCCGAGAGCTGTTCGACCAGGTCGACGGCGGCTTCCGCGGTGCCGGGCTCGCCCAGCGACGCGGAGGTCCCGGCCGGCACGGTGAGCCCCGGCACGACCGGCAGCCCCAGAGCCACCAGCCGGTCCATCGCCGCACCGTGCGCTCCCAGCTCGTCGGCGCCGAGCCCTCGGATCCGCCCGTGCCCGTAGGGCACCAGGATCCGGCCGGGGACCTCGCCCGGCCACCGGGGAAGCCGGGGGCCGGGCGAGGGACGCCTCGGTCGGTGCGGGGGGAGCCCCGGGGGCCGTGGGAGGCGTGTGCGGATGGGCGAGCGGACCCGCCTCGCGGTCGGTGACGCTCAACCCCGGCTCCCCGTCACCAGTTCCTCTTCCCGGGCCTCGTCCTCGGCCCGGCTGATCCCGAGCACGAGCAGCAACTCCTGGTGCAGCCTCATCCACACCGTGTGGTACGAGTCGCACAACGGCGAGGCCAGCCACTTCACCTCGCCGTCGTCGAACCGGTCGAGGGCCTCCTCCAGCTCGCCCAGATACCGTCCGCCGCCCTCGAGCACCTGCTCCAGGCGGCGCAGCACCGGCTGGATGGCCTCGTGCACGTCCTCCAGCGACTCGCGCACCCCGGCGTCGTAGACGCTGTCGGAGTGGTCGTTGGCCGTGCCGTCCGGGCGGCACTGCCAGGCCGTGCACACCTCCCGGATCTTCCTGTTGACGGGCAGGAAGGCTTCGTACGCGGCGGTGATCCGTTCCTCCTGGGGCGATCCCGGCGCGACCCGCAGAGCCTGGGAGGCGACGGCCTTGGCCCGCTCGGTGGGGAGCACGAGCGGGCCCTTCACCATCGCGAGTCCGGCGTCCGCCAGGGGCCGGTACTCCGCTTCGGGCCTGCCGCGCCACATGCCACGCAGAACGAGGTCGACGACCGCGTCGGTGAGCGTCTCGTCGGGAGCGTCGGGAAGGTCCACGGCAGGAGAATGCATCGCCACACCTTTTCCCCGGTTCTGTGGTGACCGGTTCCTCGGTTCTGTGTTGCCCGGAGGTTACGCTCAGGGCAGCCTGTTAGTGAAGAGGGATTCAAGAAACACTTTCGGGTTCCCTGGCCCTGCCGAGGCTCTCGTCCGTCCCGGCGCCGTCCTCGGGGCGGTCCCGGGGGCGGTCCCGGGGGCGGTCCCCGGCGGCCCGCTCCCGGGCGGCGAGGAACGCCGCCATGCGGTCCTGGGCGTCCCGGCCGTCCGCCAGGGCGGCGATCTGCCGCGCCTCCTCGGCGAGCCGGCGGCCCAGGTCCTCCCCGGTGCCCTGGCGCAGCAGGCGCTTCGCGGCGCGCAGCGCGTCACCGGCGCCGGCGGCGAGCCCGGCCGCGGCCCCGTACGCGGCCGAGTCCAGCTCCTCGTCGTCGACGGACCGGGAGACCAGGCCCCACCGTTCGGCGTCGTCCCCGGTCAGGACCCGGTTGGTGAGGATCAGGTCCGCCGTCCGCCGGAGGCCCACCAGGCGCGGCAGGAACCAGGAGGCCCCGCAGTCCGGTGTGAGCCCGACATCGGTGTACGCCAGCCGGAACCGTGCGGACCGGGCCGCCAGGGCGATGTCGCCCACGAGGGCGAGGCCGACACCGCCACCCGCGGCGGCACCGCGTACGGCCGTCACCACCGGCACGGCCAGCTCGTGCAGGGTGAGAATCGCGGCGTGTGCGGCGGTCGCCACGGCGTGCACATAGGCACCCGTCCCCTCGTCGAGACCCGCGAAGGCGCGCAGGTCACCGCCCACGCAGAAGGCGCCGCCCGTGGACCGCAGCAGGACCGCGCCGCCGGGGTCCCGTGCCACCCGGGCCGTCGCGTCCCGCAGCGCCTCGGCCATCCCCAGATCCAGGGCGTTGGCCCGCCCGGGCGCGTCCAGTGCCAGCTCGACGACTCCGTCGGGGTGGCGGACCACCCGGACCGGTCCGGTGCTCAACGGGTGGCTCATGACACGTCTCCTGTCGTCTTCCCGTCGCCGGGGCCTCCCGGCAAGATACTGAAGACGCTATACAGTTTCTAGGACGCGACGGGACCCGATGCCCGTAGCCCGTCGGCGGGAGGTCCCGTGCCCATCCAGTTCGATGTCGATCCGACTGTCGCCCGACTCGCCGCGACCACGTCCGCGTTCGTACGCGAGGTGGTGATCCCGGCGGAGCTGGCCTGCGGCGGGTCCGTCCACGACGGCCCGGAGGATCTGCGGCAGACCCTGCAGAAAGCCGCCCGTGAGGCCGGTGTCTTCGCTCCCCACGTGCCGACGCGATGGGGCGGCCACGGTCTCGACCTGCGCGGACAGGCGACCGTCTTCGAAGCCGCGGGCTACTCGCTGCTCGGCCCCCTGGCGCTGAACTGCGCGGCCCCGGACGAGGGGAACACCCACCTGCTGGAGCAGGTGGCCACCGACGACCAGAAGCAGCGCTATCTGCGCCCGCTCGCCGCCGGCGAGACCCGGTCCTGCTTCGCCATGACCGAACCGGCACCGGGCGCCGGCGCCGATCCCCGCGCCCTGCGGACCGTCGCGACCAGGGTCCCCGGAGGATGGCGCATCGACGGGCACAAGTGGTTCATCAGCGGGGCCCGCGGCGCCGGCTTCGCCATCGTCATGGCCCGCACCTCCGGCGATCCCGGCGATCCGGGCGGGGCCACCATGTTCCTGGTCGACGCCGGGACTCCCGGCATGCGCATCGTCCGGGACATCGAGACGCTCGACGAAGGGCTCTTCGCGGGACACAGTGAGATCGTCTTCGACGGGTGCGTGGTGGGGGACGAGCAGGTGCTCGGCGCGGTCGGGCAGGGCTTCGCCGGTGCCCAGGTGCGGCTCGGCCCCGCCCGGCTGACCCACTGCATGCGCTGGCTGGGAGCCGCGCGCCGCGCCCAGGACGTCGCACTGGAACGGGCGGGCAGCCGCCTCGCCTTCGGTGCCGTCCTCGGCGACCTCGGAATGGTGCAGCAGATGCTGGCCGACTCCGAGATCGACATCGAGGCGAGTCGCGCGCTGATCCTGCGTACGGCCTGGGAGCTGGACACCGGCTCGGCGTCCGCCGCACAACTCACCTCGGTCTCCAAGACGTTCGTCGCGGAGGCCGTGTACCGGGTGGTCGACCGGGCGGTGCAGATCTGCGGCGCGCTGGGCATCTCGACCGCCGACGCCCCCCTGGCCCGCCTGCTCAGGGAGGTACGGCCGTTCCGTATCTACGACGGCCCTTCGGAAACCCACCGTTTCGCCATCGCGCGCCGCGCGGTGCGCCCCTACCGTCGGCCGGTCCCGGCTCCGGCCGAGGCCTGACGAGCGTGATCACGTCGAACCCGGCGACGGGGGCGGATCCGGTGGCCTCGTCGACCGGCTCCACCCCCGAACGGGCGGTGTCGTGGTGGCCGTCGACCGCCTTGCCCGGCGGCTCCTGGCCATCGGCGTTCCGGGCCTCGAAGCAGCGGGCCACGGCGGTCTCGTACCGGTCGGACTTCGTGGGCATGATCGTTGAACCGTTCATCGAGGACATCCGTATGGGACGGGGGACGGATCCGGAGCCTTCGCGGCCCCGCTCCTGATCCGGCACCGCGACGATGCCCCGCCGTACGGGAGGGTGTCGATTGCTCCGGAGGTCATGCCGAGACCTCGGAGGCCATGCCGAGAGAGCCCCGGTCGGAGGGCTCGTCGTATCGTTTCGGCCATTCGCGCGCTCGCATATGCCAGGAGACTGGCTGAATTGGCATGGTGACAGAGCGTCAGGAGTGGCGATACTCGAGTGACAGGCGATTGAGTCATGAACAAAGCGGGCCTCTGTGCGCGTCCATGACGTCACCGTGCGTGACATTCGATTGCCTGGCGCGCACGACCAGCAAGTCTGTGAGGCGAGAACGGGTCCGTACGGCGAGCGGGGCCGGGCGGCGGTCGACGGCGGTGCGATCGGGGGAGCTGAGGGTGCACGACGAATTCCTGTGCCATGTCACCGCGTACGGGATGTGCGGCGGACAGCGCGTCGGAGTGCCTCTGGGGACCTACCGTGCCCCCACCCTGGCGCTGGCGCTCTGGTGGATGCGCGACCGCGCGTTATGGATCGCCGAACGCCTCGACCCGCGCCCCGAGAACCCGACCTTCCCGCCCAACTCCGTGGTCCCCGTGGCCGACACCGTCCCCGACGTGCCGAGCATGCTGCGTGCCTGGTCCGCCGACGGCGTCCAACAGGAACTGGTCGCCGAGGAGTTGGCCGCCGGGAACCTGGTCCGCATCGCCACCAACGACGACACCACCGAGTACGAGCTGCTCGCCGAGTCCGTCGACGCCGTCCGTATGCAACGGATCGCCCAGCGGATCGCCACCCCCGCCGCCTGACCTCTCCCCGTGCGGCCCGGACCCGGCCTCTCGAACGCCCCTGCGGCGCGCGGCCCCCGTCCCCTGAGCGCCTCCGCCGTCGATCTATCGGGCGCGCATATGAGGGCGAATCGGTAGAATTTTCGGCATGGCAGAGCGGTCGATCGCACCGACTGCGCCCGCACTCGTGCTGGAGACCGAGTCGGGCTCCACGGTGATGACCCCGAGCCACGAGTACCACGTCGGACGCGACCCGCTCAGCGAGATCGTGCTCGACGACGACCGGGTCTCGTGGCACCACGCGGTGCTCAGGGCACACGACGGCCACTGGACCATCGAGGACGAGAACAGCACCAACGGCACCTACGCCGACGGCCACCGCGTCCGCGAATGGGACGTGGGTCCCGGCACCGTCATCCGCTTCGGCAGCATCGAGGACGGGCCGCGGGCCGTTCTCACCGGACTGGCCCCCGTCCGCCCCTCCGGCGTCTTCCAGCCCGCCTCGACCGGCACCTTCCGCCAGCCGACCAGCGTCCGCCCCCTGCCGGCGCGGACCGTCCGCATCGGCCGCGCCGCCGACAACGACCTGGTCATCGACGACCTCGTGGTCTCCCGCCGGCACGCCGAACTGCGGGCCCGCCCGGACGGCACCTACGAGATCGCCGACCTCGGCAGCCACAACGGCACCTACCTCAACGGCCGTCCCGTCGACAGCGCGCCGGTCACTCCCGGTGACATCGTCGGTATCGGTCACTCCGCGTTCTGCCTGGTCGGGGACGAGCTGCAGGAGTACGTCGACACCGGTGAGGTCTCCCTCGACGTGCAGGAGCTGACCGTCGCCGTCGACCGCGGCCGCAGGACACTGCTCGACAAGGTGGCCTTTCCGGTCGGCGAGAAATGCCTCCTCGCCGTCGTCGGCCCGAGCGGCGCCGGGAAGTCCACCCTCCTCAACGCCCTCACCGGCCAGCGCCCCGCCGACAGCGGCACCGTCCTGTACGACGGCCGTGACCTCTACCGCGACTACGCGGAGCTGCGCCAGCGCATCGGCCTCGTCCCGCAGGACGACATCCTGCACGCCCAGCTGACCGTCCGCAGGGCCCTCGTCTACGCCGCCGAACTGCGCTTCCCCCAGGACACCGCGAAGGCCGAGCGACAGGCACGCGTCGACGAGGTGATCCACGAACTGGGCCTCGAACAGCGCGCCGACCAGCCGATCCACAGCCTCTCCGGCGGCCAGCGCAAGCGCGTCAGCGTCGCCCTGGAACTGCTGACGAAGCCCTCCCTGCTCTTCCTCGACGAGCCGACCTCCGGCCTCGACCCCGGCATGGACCGCTCCGTGATGCACATGCTGCGCGGCCTCGCCGACGACGGCCGCACGGTCATCGTCGTCACCCACAGCGTCCTCAGCCTCGACGTCTGCGACCGCCTCCTCGTCCTCGCGCCCGGCGGCAAGGTCGCCTACTACGGGCCCCCGGACGACACCCTCGCCTTCTTCGGCTTCGAACAGTGGCCCGAGGCCTTCGAGGCGTTCGAACGGGACCAGGACCGGGACTGGGCGGGGGAGTACCGCGACTCTCCGTTCCACCGCCAGTACGTCACCGCGTCCATGAGCCGCCCGTATCTGCCGGAGGCGGCGCCCGTCGACGTGGCCCCGCCGCCCAAACCGCAGAGCTGGGGCGCCCAGCTCGGCACACTGGTGCGCCGGTACACCGCCGCGCTCAGCGCCGACCGCACCTTCCTCGCCATCATGATCGCGCTGCCCTTCGTCATGGGCGCCATGGCCCGAGCCCTCGCGGGCAGCGAACTGGACCGCGAGACCGCCATGAACGCCCTGCTCATCCTGTGCGTCGGCGGCGTCCTGACCGGCGCGGCCAACGCCGTACGGGAACTGGTCAAGGAACGCGTCATCTACCAGCGGGAACGCGCCGTCGGCCTGTCCAGATCCGCGTATCTGATGTCCAAGGTCGTCGTCCTCGGCACGATCACGGTGCTCCAGGCCGTCGTCCTCACCCTGGTGGCCCTCCTCGGCGTCGACCTCAACGCCCCCGGCGGCGAAGGCGTCCTGCTGCCGCCGCTCGTCGAGATCAC
>NZ_LIRK01000541.1:0-242 GCF_001419765.1 Streptomyces torulosus | reverse complement strand
GGAGCACTGCTGGATGTGAAGGGCACGATCGTCCTCGAACAGCTGGCCTGGCTGGTGCCCTCGCGGTGGGCGTTCGCCGCCATGGCCGGCACCATCGACCTCGAACGGATCGTCCCCGACAAGTCCGACCCGCTGTTCGAGCACTCCGCCGGTGTGTGGCTGCTCGACCTGGGGATGCTCGTCGTGCTGTCCCTGGTCTGCGGCTACCTCGTCGCCCGTCTGCTGCGCCGCCGCGAACCCGC
>NZ_LIRK01000540.1 GCF_001419765.1 Streptomyces torulosus | reverse complement strand
GGCGGCGGTCGATCAGACCCGCCGCGTGGAGTTCGGCGACGGCGAGAGCGGCGCCGAGCAGCAGTGTGCCGTTGCCCACGGGGACGACCAGGACGTCCGGGAGGCGGCCGCCGAGGTCCTCCCACAGTTCGTGGACGTAGGTCTTCGTGCCGTGGAGGAAGTAAGGGTTGTAGACGTGCGAGGCGTAGAAGACGCCCTCCTCGTCCGCCGCCTCGCGGGCCGCGGCCGCCGCCGCCTCGCGGTCCCCCTCGACGATCCGGAGCCGCGCGCCGTGCACGTCGATCTGCTCCAGCTTCTTGGCCGAGGTGCCGACGGGGACGTAGACCGTGCAGGGCAGCGCGGCGCGCGCGCAGTACGCGGCGACCGCCGTGCCCGCGTTGCCGCTGCTGTCGGCGACGACCCGGCTCGGCCCGAGCCGCAGGGCCAGTTCGGCCAGGAGCACCGCGCCCCGGTCCTTGAAGGACAGCGTCGGCATCAGATAGTCGAGCTTCGCGGAGATGCCGTCCGTGAGCTCGACGAGCGGGGTGCGGCCCTCGCCGAGCGAGACCGACGGTGTGGCGAGGGGAAGGCACTCGGCGTACCGCCAGAGCGAGTTCACCCGGCCGGCCAGGGACTTGAGGGGTGCGGGGGTGGGCGCGAAGTCGAGGTCCAGGGGGCCGCGGCAGGCCGGGCAGCACCAGGCGAGGGAGGCGGCGGGGACGCGGGTGCCGTCCGTCGGGCAGAAGCGATCCGGCAGTGGTGTCATGCACGCAGGGTAAGTGGGGGTGTCGGCGACGGTGACGTATGACGGTGTGTCATGGCAGTGGCATGACGATCGTGTCGCGGCCGCCGTTCCGTGTGTGCAGGGGCCTTGTGCAATTCCTTCAGAGGCCTCAATCTTTCGGCTGACGCACAGGAACCCCACAGAGTTTTGACATGGGCATGATCTTCCATGGTGCCCTCTCACGCGTCCGCGTGTGTGCGTCGTCCCCCACCAGCGCACCACCGATTGAGGAGGATCCTCAGATGGCAGTGATGCGTCAGAACCGGCGAAGACTGGCCCTGATCAGCGCGGCGGCCACCGCGGCGCTCACCTCCGGGCTCGTCTCCGCCCTCCCCGCCACCGCCGCGGCGGACGGCCGGATCCAGTACGCCGGCGCGGCCGGTGCCGTGAAGGACAGCTACATCGTCACCCTGAAAGCGGAGGCCAAGGCCGGCTCCACCAAGGGCAGGGCCCTGGCCGAGCGGTACGGCGCCGAGATCGAGCGCACGTACACCAAGGCGCTCAACGGCTATGAGGTCGAGGCCACCGAGACCGAGGCGAAACGATTCGCCGGGGACTCGAACGTCGTCTCCGTCGTCCAGAACCGCACCTTCCGCATCACGGCGACGCAGCCCAACCCGCCCTCCTGGGGCCTGGACCGCATCGACCAGTCGGCGCTGCCGCTCAACCAGAGCTACAGCTACGACGACACCGCGGGCGAGGGCGTCACCGTGTACGTCATCGACACCGGTGTGCGTGTCTCGCACAGCGACTTCGGCGGCCGCGCCGTGGACGGCTACGACGCCGTCGACAACGACAACACCGCCCAGGACGGCCACGGCCACGGCACGCATGTCGCCGGAACCGTCGCGGGCTCGGCGTACGGCGTCGCCAAGAAGGCCAAGATCGTCGGCGTGCGCGTCCTGAACAACTCGGGCCAGGGCACCACCGCGCAGGTCGTCGCGGGCATCGACTGGGTGACCGCCAACGCCGTCAAGCCGGCCGTCGCCAACATGAGCCTCGGTGGCCCGGGCGACACCGCGATCGACACCGCCGTACGCAACGCCGTCGCCTCCGGCGTCACCTTCGCCGTCGCCGCCGGCAACGAGACGACCAACGCCTCCACCCGTTCCCCCGCCCGTGTGGCGGAGGCCATCACCGTCGGCGCCACCACCAGCTCCGACGCCAAGGCGAGCTACTCCAACTACGGCACCGTCCTGGACCTGTTCGCCCCCGGATCCTCCATCACCTCGGCCTGGCGCACCAGCGACACCGCGACCAACACCATCTCCGGTACGTCGATGGCGAGCCCGCATGTCGCCGGAGCCGCCGCGCTGTACCTGGCGGACAACCCCACGGCCACCCCGGCGGCCGTCCAGACGGCCCTGGTGAACGCCGCCACCACCGGTGTCGTCACCAGCCCCGGCACGGGCTCGCCCAACCGTCTGCTGAACGTGGGCGGCGGGGGGACCACACCGCCGCCGACCGGGCCGCGCTTCGAGAACACGGCCGACTACGCGGTCAACGACAATGCCACCGCGGAGTCGCCGATCACCGTCAGCGGTGTCACCGGCAACGCGCCGTCGGCACTCAGCGTGCCTGTGAACATTGTCCACACCTATATCGGTGACCTCCAGGTGCAGTTGGTCGCCCCCGATGGCACCGCGTACACGCTGAAGGCGTACGGAGCCGGCGGCAGCGCGGACAACATCAACACCACGTACACGGTGAACGCCTCCTCGGAGGTCGCCAACGGCGTGTGGAAGCTCCGGGTGAGCGACAACGCTGCGCTGGACACGGGCCGCATCGACTCATGGGCCCTCCAGTTCTGACCCCGGACCCTGGCTTCTGACCACCTGGCCCCGGGCTTCTCGTCCCAGGGCCGAGATTCCGGATACCGGTCGCACGGCTTCCTGGTCCGGCCTCACCGCGGGGCGGGCGGGAGTGGCACCACCGGTGCCGGGCCCTCTGGGTCCGCGCCCCGCGTGTCGCCCCCGCCCGACCCGCGCTTACCATGCGCC
>NZ_LIRK01000054.1 GCF_001419765.1 Streptomyces torulosus | reverse complement strand
TCTGTTAGGACCTCTAAGGGCTGGACGCGCCCCTTGGCCGAGGTAGCGGCTGTCGCGCTTCTTGCATGGCCACATGTGCCCATGCAATCGACAAGGAAGCGCTCCGCCGCCGAGACGAGTGCGTCCAACTGCGTCCGGACATCGGCTTCAGCCGTCGCCGAGTACAGGCAGACGGGCCACCTGCACCGCAGTCCCTGCCGCTCCGCTCACTTGACCGTGCCCAGCTGCTCGAGCACATCGCTTGGCGGTACTCGCAGTTTCCTCCAGCGCGCGTGCACCGACTCGACTCCGACATCTGCAGCAGTCGCCTCGGGGCCGCTCGTCGCTGACTGTAAGCCGGTGCACTGTGACAGAACCCGGACTCACTATGCTTCGCGGCCGTGAAGTCGACACAGAGCACCAAGACGTGGTCACTCCAAAAACGGAGCACAGCCGCACGACTGAAGTCATGACAAAATGTGGACCTTCGTCGTAAGTTCCTACCCACTGCCTCGAAGAACCGATCTGATGATAAGAAGTCGATCTGTCGGTGACTGCGTCTACAGTCCGTGGCAGGTCGATGGTGCGTGCCGTGATGCGCCGTCGAGAACAAGGGTGATCGACGTTCAGGAGCCACGTAAGTGCAGGTCTGGCAGTGGGGCGTTGCGGTGTCGGCAGCCGAGGCGGTGCAGTTGTGACGATGAAGCGTGCCGAGTGGGTCCCCGACGCGGGGTTGGCTCGTGAGGTTGACGACCTCTTCAGGCGGGCGATCGAGTCGTATCGCGCAAATCCGAACCTGATCACGGAGCACGCCAACCACGAGGAGTCCATACGCGTCGGTGGTTACTCCAACCGCACACTTCTGGAGCTGGTGCAGAACGCGGCCGACGCGATGTCGGGGGCTGCCGAGCACGAGGAGGGGGCCGGACGTGTCGAAATCGTCCTCGACCTCAATCACCAGACTCTGTACTGCGCGAACGCCGGTCGCCCTTTCTCGCAAAGTGGCCTCACGGCGATCGCTCACGCACACCTCAGTGGCAAGAGGGGCGACGAGATCGGGCGGTTCGGGCTCGGGTTCAAGTCGGTGCTGGCCGTCACCGACGCCCCTCAGGTCTTCAGCCGATCGATCTCCTTCGAATTCAACTCCGCCAAGGCGAAGGTGGCGTTCGCCTCGACCGGATCGACGGCCAAGAGATTGCCGATTCTGCGGACCATTACGCGAATCGACGCCGAGTCCGAGTTCGACAAGGATCCGATTCTCGCAGAGCTCGCTCAGTGGGCGACGACGATCATCAGGTTGCCGCGTGCCTCGAAGTTGGAGAGCCTCAGGAAGGAGATCGAGGAGTTCCGCTCCGAGTTTCTCCTCTTCGTCAAGGCGGTCCGCGAGGTCCGGCTCCGAGTGATCGGGGCGGACGACGACTTCGATACGAGCCACGTGTCACGCCGCCTGGGCGACGGCCGTTTCCGCATCGAGCGTCCGGAGGGCAGCCACGACGACTGGTACGTCGAGGACCGGATGCACACCCCGAGTCCCGAGGCCCGGACCGAGGTCGGTGAGGCGGTGTCTCGTGGCCAGGTAAAGGTCACGGTTGCCATGCCCGCGCGCATCACTCAGCTGCGGCTGGGCGAGTTCTGGTCATACTTCCCGCTCCAGGACAGGACTTCTGCGTCCGCCCTCTTCAATGCGCCCTGGAGCGTGAACGACGACCGCACCACACTGCTGGAGAACGACTACAACCGGGAGATCCTTGTGGCTCTCTCGAAGATGTTCGTCGACATGTTGCCCAAGGTCTCCTCCGGTGACGACCCTGCCGCGCACCTGGACTACATGCCGGCGCGTGGTCGTGAGACCCATTCGTTGGGCGACGACGTTCTCTGCGCTCATGTTCCGCACCTCGGAGCCAAGGAAGCGCTGGTACCCGACGCGACCGGCACCCTGCGCATGGCTCTGGACCTCCGTCCCTTGGACTTCGGAGTCAGCGCGTCCGAGGCTGACCACGAAGAGTGGATCAAGTCACCCAACACCGGTGCGGAGGTGCCGCATTGGCGCTGTTACACCAACAACCAGCGTGTGACGCGTCTACGGCAGCTGTACATCAACAGCGTCGACCCCCATTTCACGGATCGGCGATCCAGGGACGAGATGAAAGCCCTGGGGCAGATCCCCAAAAGGGGAATCCTGTCGTGGCTGCGTGAGTGGGCCGATGGAAACGACGCGCGGTCGGCTGCGCAGGCGTTCGAGTTTGTCGTGCAGAATCCAAAGGTAGAGGGCATCAACTCCGCGAAGGTCATTCCGACGACAGCCGGTATGTGCTCCATCAAGGACCGTGGCAACGTCTTCCTCAGGGGCCTTGAGGAAGGTATCGAAGGGGCAAGCTTCGTCCGCCCGGATTTCCTCGCACTTCCCGGTGTTGAGAAGAAGCTCACCGAGAGGGGATTCCGGGAGCTCGATCCGGTGGCGATCCTCGAGGCCAGGATGGCCAAGCTGACGCCGGAGTCGGAAGCTGACGAACTCCCCAAGTTCTGGGAGGCCGCCAAGGAAGTGCCCGTGACACAGGCGCAGAAGGTTGTCGCCGGCAGCAAGGCGGGAGGCTTCAGGCCCCCGGTTCCGACCTGCGACGGTGGGTATGCGCCACCCGAGCAGGTGCTGGACATTGACGGTCTTGGCAACAGCATTCCCGAGCGGACGCTGGACCGGTCGCGATGTGTTGTGCAGGTTGCGCACGAGGCTGGAGTTGTCCACGCGCCGCGGAAGTCCTATTCGGTCGACGACGAGATCTACTTCCAGGAGTACGGCGAATACGTCCTGGACGAGCTCAACAGGCGACTCGGACCGGGCGAACGCGCCATCGAACGGGTGGAGTTCGACAAGAACGACGGACCCGGCCCGTTCTCGGTGCTCCTCATGTTGGAGGAGGCGCAGGCATCCCCCAGCATTCGGGAGACGTGGTCGACCCAGCTGCTCGGGTTCGAGGAGGACGGCTACTGGACCTGTGAAGACAGCGACACGGGCAACAGGTACCGAGTGATTTCCCCTGTCCGGTGGGCCGTGGAACGGGCGGGTCTCCTCAATTCGACTCGCGGCCACCGAGAACCTCGCAAGGTGGTGTCGGCCTCACTCGTCACATTCGATGCCCTGCTGCCCCTGTTCCGGGGACCGCGGCGCGTCGAGGATCTCCTGGAACTGCCGAAGGTGCTGAAGGACGTCCCGGCCGAGGTGCTGCGTGAGGCGCTCAACGCTGAGTTTGTCAATCCAGCGATCAAGGATCCGACACTGACGACTTTCGTCCTCACCGCCAGCGAGATCGGTTACCCCAACGCTCATCCTCCGCTGATCCCTGCCCGAGTGGGACGCGCCGTCGAGGCGAAGCGGCCCGACGCGGTGTATCTGGCGACGACCGAGGAGGAGCGCGAACTCCTCCGTGAGAAGCACAAGCCGTTTCTGTGGGCGGCTCAGGACGAGGTGGAGTTGCTGGTCGAGACGGTCGGATGTCGCCGTTTCGAGGACAGCTTCTCTTTCTCGTTGTTGGTCGACGGTCGGCAGGACGCGGAGCGCGTCATCGACGTGTACACCGGGCTCCGTTCGATGTTTGTCGACGACAAGGTGATGAACGCGTCAGTGGCCAAGGCTGTGCACATTGCAAAGCGCGTGACCACGGAAGACGGAGTCGAGGACGAGTCGCTCGACTGGCATCTCGACGGGTTGACGCTGGTCGTTCGTGCGGACCTCGATGAACGACATGTCCTGGACATCCTCAACGCGGCATTCGGTCTCCAGCTCACGAACGCCGAAATCAGCAATGTCCTTCAAGAAGGCATCGAGCAGCGACTCGAGGAGGATCGGCAGTCGGCACGTGCGGCGTCCAGTGATGCGGAACGTCTCGAGATCCTTCTCGGCGACGACACGTTGAGAGACAACTTGCCGAAGGGACTCTGGCAGGCGCTGAAGAGTCAGGGCTTGGTGGACAGGACGACATCCGTCGGCGACCTCTTTCTGACCGTCTATGGAAGTGACTCCATCAAGCACCTCGCAGCCGAATTCAGGGCCGAAGGGTACCCGGACGTTCCCACGACATGGGCAGGCGGGGCGTCGACGATCTCTTGGCTTCGCAAGATGGGGTTCGAGGCCAAGTACGCCGGGCGCCGGACCTACCGCCAGGACGAGGAATTCGTCGTGCCCGGCGCTGTGAAGCTGAACTCACTGCACGACTTCCAGAAGGACATCAGTCGTCAACTGCGAGAGGTTTTGACTTCTCAAGACGCGAAGGGGCGCCACCGCAAAGGCATGGTGGAACTGCCGACGGGAGCGGGAAAGACCCGCGTCGCCACCGAAACCGTACTGCGGCTCTTCATTGAGGACGCGATGCGCGGAACCGTCCTGTGGATCGCGCAGTCCGAGGAACTCTGCGAGCAGGCGGTGCAGACGTTCAGCACTGTTTGGCGTGGGCTCGGTGACGAGCGTCCCTTGACGATCGGGAGACTGTGGCACTCGAACGTCGTTCACGAGCCCGACACCGAGTTCAGTGTGGTCGTGGCCACGGACGCAAAGCTCAACGTACTGGTCGACTCAGCTGAGTACGAGTGGCTGAGTCGGGCCACCGCCGTCTTCGTCGATGAGGCACATCGAGCCGGCGGGTCGACGATGTACACGAAGATCTTCCGGTGGCTCGGGGTCGACGGCCGTAATTGGAAGCGCCCGCTCGTGGGCATCTCGGCAACGCCGTTCAAGGGCAGGCCCGATGTCCACTCTGGGCAGACGGACGACTTGGTGGCCCGCTTCGGCACGCACAAGATGGCGGCGTTCGACGGCAATCCTTACGACGAGCTGTCGAAAATCGGCGTACTCGCTCGAGTCGAGCACCAGGTACTCGACGGCGTTAAGGTGACGCTGGAGCCGGACGAGCTCGCCCAGGTGAAGTCCATGCGCAAGCTTGAGCCCAAAGTGCTCGACCGCATCGGGCGTGACCAGGCGCGCATGAGGATTCTCGTCGACCACATTCTGAGCCGGGACCCCAAGTGGCCCATCCTCGTCTTCACCCCCAATGTGTTGTCCGCCCAAGTGCTTGCGGCGACGCTTCGCTATCGAGACGTCTCAGCCGCAGCAGTCAGCGGCCAGACAGGACGTCAGGAGCGGCGGGACGTCATCCAAAGGTTCAAGGATGGTGAGATCCGGGTTCTCGCGAACTGCGACCTGTTGATCCAGGGCTTCGACGCCCCCGGTGTCCGGGCCCTGTACATCGCGAGGCCGACGTTCAGCCCCAGCGCCTACATCCAGATGGCTGGCCGTGGCCTGCGCGGTAAAGAGAACGGTGGCAAGCCCGAGTGCCTGATCGTGGATGTCGAGGACAACTTCGGCGCGGTCACTGACTTCCTCGGATACAAGGCCTACGAAGACCTCTGGCGAAAGCAGGGCGCGTGATCCTCATACCGGATCTCTCCGACATAGAAAAGACGGCCACCAGCAACGCCGAACGACGGGTGGCCCGGCTCCTGCGAGCTGTCGAGGGACCACAGGACGCGGTCGCCTTCTACTCCGTCAAGCTGCGCAGTCACGAGGTCAAGCAGCAGGCCGAGGCCGACTTTGTCGTGCTCTGGGGCGGCGTCGTGATTCTCATCGAGGTCAAGGGCGGGGGCGTCGGGAAGCACAACGGAGTCTGGTACACGATCGACCGCCGCGGCGACTGGAACAGGTTGCGCGAGTCGCCGATGGACCAGGCGCAATCGGCCATGTACGCACTGCGCAAGATTCTTCAGGAAGAACGGGTCGGTTGGTTCGCGGCCGAGGCGGTTGCTCTCACTCCGGACATTGATTCCCCTCCCTCAGCCGTCGGGTGGCAGGAGAGTCATTGGTGGGCCAAGGACCGGATGAGCGTCGCCGGGATGGCAGAGGCCCTTAACACAGTCGCCGGCACTGCCAGGACCGCTCCTCGGGGGGCCAGAATCGCGACTCCCGAGGTTCTACGGGACCGGCTCTTCGGTGAGTTCACGCGCATGCCGGTGATCGATGCGCAGCGGGGAGCGGTGATAGAGGAGCAGAACCTGGCGACGGAGGGCCAGGCCCGGGTTTTGGCGGCGCTTTCCCGCAATCCGAGGATGCTCGTCTTCGGCGGCGCGGGGACTGGAAAGTCCCTGGTGCTCGCGGAAGGCGCGAAGCAGGAGGCCGGGCAGGGGAGGTCGGTTCTCATAACCTTCCACTCGCCCGCGCTCGTCGACTTCTTCGGGCCGCGGATCGAGGGAAGGGACATCGATCTCCTTCCCTTCGCCGATCTGTCCGGTGACAAGCAGTACGACGTCGTCTTCGTCGACGAGGCGCAGGACCTCATGAACGCCGAAGGCATGGACGCTCTCGACTCCGTGATCCGCGGTGGCCGCGAACGCGGTCGGTGGAGAATGTTCCTCGACCCCAACAACCAGGCCCGTGTGGACGGCGAATTCGATCCGGATGTCTGCGAGCTGGTGCAGCAGGAGGCTCTGCAGTACGACTTGGATCGCAACGTGCGCAACACCCGGGCGATCGTCCATGTCGTGCAGGAGTATCTGGGCGCAGATGTCGGGGACCCGGCCATAGTCAGTGGCGAGCGGGTGGCATGGCGGTGGTCGGTCGGCCCGGCCGATGTCTCCGAGGCCGAGGCCGTGGCCCGGGAACTGGTAGCGAATGGGGCCGGTCGGAACGACATCTGGATCATCAGTGTCTCGTCGGACGGCGAACCGTTCAGGAGCAGGGCGGGATTTCTGGTGACGAACCCACGGTTCGCCAAAGGGCTGGAAGCAGAACACGTCATCGTGTGCGACCTGCCTCAGGAATACGACGACCGTGCAGTGGCCGCCTTCTACGTGGCCATTACAAGAGCCCGCGTCACGCTCCACATGGTCGCCTCCAAGGACGACAAGAAGCGGCTCCAGGACCTTCTACGAGAGCAGGTTGGCAAGTGAACCTCACCACGGCCCAGAAGGAGGCCCTGCGACACCTCCGGGCGTCCTACGTCGGGCCGGAGGGGGGAGACGAGGAGGTCACGATGAACCTCCCCCACCGGCAGTACGCCGTCGGCATGCTCTTTCCCGTCGAGGAGTCTGCTGAGCACTCTGGCGGCAAGGACACGGACGACGAGGAAATCGCTCCGGACGTGCCCGAGGGTGACGTTGAGGAGAACGCTGCCCAGGTGCCCCTGGCCGAGGACTGGAAGCCGTCCTCCGTCGCGATCTCCTTCGTCACCGACGGCGACTCCGTCCACGTCGACTTCTCGTGCGGCACATATGCCTCCGTCAGCGGGGACGGTCCGCCGAGGTGGCAGCGCAGTCGGTTTTCCAAGGACGATATCGCGCTCCCTCGAGAGGGCGCGCCTGTTCCCATGGTTGTCGGTGGTGTCAAGGTCGAGGTCGGAGCACGTTGGCGGCCCTTCGGAACAAACTCGTTGGTCACCGTGCATGTTCGCAACCTGGCCGAGTCCACCGGTGACGACCGGCTCGATGTTCCTCTGACACTCTTTCAGGTTCAGTTGAAAGTCACGCCGCCCGCCGAAGCGCAGATCCTGGAGTACGACACGACGCATTCCTTCGATTCCGATGGCGAGGCCGCCGAGCTACGCCTGCGGTATCGAAAGAGGAAGGTGTACGCGGTCGGGCACGGAATGGCTGCGGACTGGGACTTCACAGAGGGCCGTTGCACCAAGGTTTTCCTGGATCCCGTGCCCGCATTCGTGGTTCCTGCCGTAGAGACCACGGGCTTCGGCAAAGGGACGGCAGAGGCCAAGTCTCTGGAGTTGGCTCACCTCGAGCAGCTCGACTCCGACCCTGACGCGGTGTTTCGGTCCTTGGACTCCTTTGTCGATGCCTTCGCCGACTGGGCAGACCGCCAGATGGAACGAGCAAGGACCTTCGGCGGCGACGACGAGGACGTGGCTGTCCGAATCGCCAGGCGTTCCCTGGACGCGGTCGACAGGATGAGGGAGGGCTTGGATCTCCTCCGAGCACCAGATGGGCAGAAAATCCGAAGAGCATTCTCGCTCGGCATGGCCGCTATGCGCCTCCAGATGCGTCAGGCCAAGATCAACCGTGGAGAACCCGAGGACGAGGTGCCGGAGCCGGAATGGCGCCCGTTCCAACTCGGCTTTCTCCTTGTGTCGTTGGCGTCCACCGTGGACTCCGAGCACGAGCACCGGGAGCTCGTGGACCTCATTTGGTTCCCGACGGGCGGTGGCAAGACCGAGGCGTACCTGGGCCTTGCCGCGATTGAGATCTTCCGACGAAGGCTCGTCCACGGTCTCACCGGCGGAGGGACCGCCGTCATCACTCGGTACACGTTGCGACTGCTGACCGCGCAGCAGTTCCAACGCGCAGCCGCGTTGATCTGCGCCATGGAGAGACTGCGCGCCATGGACCAACGTGTGAAGGGGATGGCCCCGTTCTCGATCGGCCTCTGGGTAGGCAACGAAGTCACGCCCCGCACGCGTGGAGACGCACAGGACGCCCTCAAGCGGCTGCAGAAGGCCGCACGTCCGGAGGAGGCGAACGAGTTCCAGGTCGAGAGCTGCCCCTGGTGCTTGACGCCGATGGTGCCGGAGCTCAGGAGCGACAAGTCGCAGGACTACGGCATGCGTCTGCTGGGCAAGGACGTCGTGCTCCATTGCGTCGACGAGTCGTGCGCGTTCGCCGGCGAACTGCCGCTCGCCGTCGTCGACGAAGTGTTGTACGAGGAACCGCCGACGATACTCCTGGCGACGGTCGACAAGTTCGCGCGCCTGCAGTTCAGGCCCGAAGCAGGAAGGCTTCTGGGCCTGGGAACCAACTACAAGCAGCCGTCCATGGTCATCCAGGACGAGCTGCACCTACTCTCTGGGCCTCTCGGTACCACCGTCGCCGTGTTCGACGCGGTGATCCAGCTCCTGCTCAGCCGGACGGGATCCAGTCCCAAGATCGTCGCGTCGACGGCCACTATTCGTGCGTCCGAGGAACAGGTACAAGGGCTCTACGGCCGGGGCGTCGCCCTGTATCCCCCCTCCGGACTCGATGACGATCGGACCTTCTTCTCTCGCCCGGTGGAGAGCGAAGAAGGACGCCTCTACGTTGGCCTGATGCCCCAGTCGGTCTCGCAGCCGTCGGCCGTCATCGCTGCGGCCACCCCCATGGTGGAGATGCCGCAAGCGCTGGCCGCTCGTGCTCCGTCCGCCGCCTCGCGGGACGCCTACTGGACGCTGGTCATGTACCACAACAGTCTTCGTGAGCTCGGGCGTACAGGGACGCTGGTCGTTGACGACGTCAACGGCCGGCTCCAGCCTCGCGCGGAGCGACTCGGTTTCCCCCTGCGGTCTGTCAGGCAGGGGAAAGTTCTTGAGCTAACAAGTCGCCGCGGAGCGGAGGAACTGCCGAACGACCTCCGTGCGCTGCGTGTCAGGGTCGACGAGTCGCCGGACGCCGTCGATGTGGTTCTCTCGTCGAACATGCTCTCCGTCGGCATCGACATCCCGAGGCTCGCGTTGATGCTCATGGTGGGCCAGCCGAAGACCACAGCCGAGTACATCCAGGCCACCAGCCGGGTCGGACGTGGCGACATCAACGGGGTCGTCGTCACGCTGTTCAGGTCGAGTCGAGCCCGCGACCGGTCCCACTTCGAGACCTTCCGTGGCTATCACGAGGCTCTGTACCGCAGCGTGGAGCCCACGAGTGTCACCCCGTGGTCGTTGTCCTCACGCGACAGGTCCCTCGCCGGCGCACTCGTCGCGCTGCTGAGGCAGTCGTTCACTCCGCTCGCCCGGAATGACGAGGCAGGTCGACTCGACCTGGACGACGTCAGGCATCGCAATGCGGTCGAAGGACTCGTGGACCGGTTCCTGGGCTACGTACACCGTTCCGATGGGTCGGAAGCGACCGACACGAGGCATGCGGTGTGGAGCCTTCTGAAGGACTGGGATCGTCGAGCGGAACTGTCACGAGACTCGGACGAGCCCCTGTACTACCAACGGACGAAGAAGGAACAGGCAGCTCTGTTGAAGAGGTTCGGACAGCCCGGAGAAGGATGGCCCGTCGCAGATTCGATGAGGTCGGTCGAGCCCAGCGTGGCAGTTGAGGTCCAGGAACCGCAGGAGGAGGTGCTCGATGGAGAAGATCAGGCATGACCTGCGGCTCTCCGAGACGATCTCGCCCTTCGGTGTAGGTGCGATTGTCGACATCCGAGGCGAGTCCCTCATGGCACCGGACACATCCTGGTGGGACACCAAATTTGCCCCGGAGATCAGCTGTGAGCGCCTTATGGCGAGGCTCGGAGCCGGAAAGCTGAGGCAACCTCCGGCGCATGCGGGCCGTGCCAGCAAGGAAACACCTGCGTTGCCCTACTGGCGTTTTCCGGCATGGAGGTTCTGTGAGCGCTGCGACAAGCTCACGAAGCTGACCGGGCAGAAGAAGGGCAAGTGGAGCAACACCTGCGAGTGCGGCGGCATGCTCGTGCCGATGCGATACATCGCCGTCTGCGAGAAGGGCAGCCACGTTCGGGACATCCCTTGGTTCAAGTGGGCGCACCGGGGACCTGCGGCCAGTAAGAGCGAAGCAGTTCGCTTCTGTCGTGACTACAAGGCGCTCAGGTTCCACAAGTTGGCCAAGCGCGGCGAAGGCCTCGCGTCACTGGTGGTCAAGTGCTACGGGTGCGGCAATTCACGCTCCTTCGCGGAACTGGTGGCCAAGGGGGCCCTGAAAAGAGACGGAATCCTCTGTGAGGGACGTCAGCCCTGGGAGCCGAAGAGTTCGGTCAAGGAGCCCTGCCCCCACGACCTGGTCGCCGTGCAGCGCGGTGCCACGGGCAACTACATCGCCCAGACCATCTCGGCGCTCGACATACCGGAGGAACGCCCGCCGTCCGTGGAAGCGGCCGACAAGATCCGTGGGCATGCCTTGTTCGCAAAGGTCGTGGCCGACAACGGCGGCCCCTTGGCGGAGACAGGGGCTCAGTGGATTGCCCAAGATCTCGGCGTGACACCGGAGACCGTCCTGGCCGTCGCGGCGGGAGAGGAGAACACCGCCGGCGAGATGTTGCTCGACCTCAAGGACGGTGAGTGGGCGGCATTCCTGAAGAAACTCGACGCAGGACGCGACGGCAGCGGCAGCAACTTCGTCGTCGACGGACGAAGCCTCGAGGGCGTGCCGGGGCCCACGAGTCTGATCAGCAGGATCAGCGGAATCGGACAGGTACGTCGGGTGCGGGAAGTCCGTGCTCTGCGAGGCTTCCGACGCCATGACGCGGAAGCGGCGTTGATCGGTGTCGACCTGGGGGCGAACCAGAAGTATGAGCCCGTCTATCCGGCGATCGAGCTGTTCGGAGAGGGCATCTTCCTACGGTTCGACGAGGCGGAGCTGGCCGCTTGGGAGGCACAGACGGGGGTGCAGGCACGTGCCGGCATCCTGAGGGCGCGCAGGGCCGACTCTCCGCTGGCCGGCCGCCTCGACGTGCCGGAGCCCAGGTTCGTGGCCCTTCACACGCTGGCACACCTGCTCATCCGTCGATTGGCGTTCGCGAGTGGCTATGCGTCTGCCGCGTTGCAGGAGCGCATCTACGCCAACTCCGACCGTACCGACAAGACTGCGGGGATCCTGATCTACACCGCGGCAGGGGACGCGCAGGGAACATTGGGCGGGCTAGTCAGACTTGGTGATCCAAACAAGCTGGTCCCCCTTTTGGTGGCCGCATTGGAGGATGCTGACTTCTGCTCCAACGACCCTGTGTGCATCGAGAGTGACCGGCAGGGAGCCTCACAGCTCAACCTTTCAGCCTGCCATGGTTGTTCGCTCGTAAGTGAGACGTCGTGTGAATCAGGCAACCGGCTGCTGGATCGGCAGTTGGTACTCGGCGGAAGGAACGTGACAGGACTGCTGGACGGAGTTCTGGCGGAAATCCGGCGGCCCACGTGACAACCTGGAGTGACCGTTCCGTGGTCCGGCAGGTTACGCCTGGAGCGAGGAACGGCCGCCTCCGCTAGCTAACACGATGTGGTGCCCGCCTCCTGTTCGGATGCAGAGGCAGACAGTCGGAACATGTGAGGGACCAGATCAGGAGAGCTCGCATGCAACGAGCCCCTACAGTGCATCGAAGGCGCCATCATGGCACCTGCTGCTCGGCACCGAACCCAGTTGTGTGGAGTTCACCCTCCGCTCGAACGGCCACTGCCGACAGACACAAGAAAGAATTCCTCTTTGAGGATCTTCCGACTTGTGGTGACACTCAAGACACTTACGGCACGCTGTCGGACAGTTCCGCCTCAAAATGGACCTGAGCCCGGTCGAGGACCTCATCCCCGTCACAGCCATGAGCCCGAAGCCAGTGGAGGAAATCGGCGATGACGTCGATCACCGCTTCCTCGGCGACGGCCGTGCTCAGCCGTCCCTGGCTCGAACCACAGGGCAGCTTTGTCGCGGCGTACAGGCCGAGCAATGCTTCCGCCCGCAGGACGCCGGGGCTTTCGATGTGACCGGTCGGTGAGGGCAGGGGCGTAGCCAGCTCGCACCAGGTCACCTTGCGGTCGCCCTGGAGTTGAACGCCCCAGCGGTCGGCCAGGGCGTCGACCATAGCCATGCCACGGCCACCCTCAGATTCGGGACCCGCGGCATTCAGCGTGGGAAGCGCACGCGTGTCGGGGTCGTGGACCTCGATGCGCAGGTAGGTGCCGTTCATGGAGACCGCGAGTGTGACCGGGGTCCCCGGGCCGACGTGGGTGATGACGTTGGACACGAGTTCGCTGACGCAGAGTTGGGCGTCGTCGCCGACCTCGTGCAGACCCCAGACGCCGAGATGAAGTCGCATGATGCGTCGCAGGGCGGCGACTTCCTCGGGATCAGCTGTGAAGGCCAAGTCCCACGGCGCTCGCAACATACAGGGTTCCTGGATCACGGGGCCTCTCTCTCGTCGCACGTCAGCTCCTCCGAGCTCTGTTCATCAGCGGAGGGTTACGCGCACTCACGGTGAGTTGCATCGCTGGCAAGAATGACCTCCACTCATCCCCTCATGCAATGTGCACAAGGGGATTCCCACTTTTGAGTGATTGGCAGGCAGGCGTCTTGGCGCAAGACTGAACACCCGTTATTCGACAAGTTGTTGAGAAGGATTTCGATGGCCGGTTCACCCACGGCGCGGCGTCGCCGTCTCTCCATCGAGCTGAAGAAGCTTCGCGAGAACAGCGGGCACACCTGTGCCCAAGTCGGAGTGGCGCTGGACTGGAGCGGCTCGAAGGTCAATCGGATGGAGACGGGTAGTGGCCGGGTCCAGCCGTCCGACATCGACGCGCTGTGTCGCTTCTACGGAACGACCGACGAACTGCGCGAATTCCTCAAGTCGCTGGCCCGGCAGGCCAAGACCCGCGGCTGGTGGCAGGTGCACGGCGCGGGCGTCCCCGAGTGGTTCAACATCTACATCGGCCTGGAGCAGGATGCCTCCACGCTCCGCCAGTACCAGTGCGAACTGGTACCCGGACTCATGCAGATCGATGCGTACGCCCGTGAACTGCACACGACCGGCGCACACATGTCAGCAGAGGACATCGACCGAGCCGTACGCGTACGCATGGAACGACAGAGCATGCTGACCGGCCCTGATGCCCCCGATGCCTGGTTCATCATGAACGAGGGCGCCGTGCGCAATGTCATCGGCGATCGAGCGCTGATGCGGGAGCAACTCGAACGCGTTGTGGATATGGCCGAGTTGCCGACCGTAACCCTGCAAGTCCTCCCTTTCGACTCAGGCACATGTCCGGCCACAGGCTCGTTCACGATGCTCGGCTTTCCCGCACCGGAGGATCCGGACCTGGTCTACCGGGACGGCATCACCGATGCTGTCTACCTGGAAGGCGAGCATCATGTTCGTGATTACACCAGGGCGTTCGACGGCCTGCGAGCCGCGGCTCTGAGTCCTCAACGGTCCAGTCAGTTGATCAAATCCGTTCTGAAGGAGTACGCAGGGTGAGCATGGCAGAGTCCGACCACGACGGACGTCTCGTATGGTTCACGTCGTCGTACAGCAACGGCGCGGGAGGCGAGTGCGTCGAGTGCGCGACAACCGATAACTGTGCTCTGGTGCGGGACTCCAAGATCGCGGAAGGCCCCGTGCTCGCCATCGGCAGCGAGGCCTGGCGATCTTTTGTTCAGGCGATGGCAGGCTGAGCCTACCCACTTCGGCTGAGACCGAGGTGCGTCTGTGGGGCAGGCTCGTTACGACTGCGCTGAAGTAAGCCCCTGGCCCCTGTCCAGGTCCTGCGCCGGGGTGCGGATCAGCCGTCCAGCAACCGGCGCCAAAAGGTCAGGACTCGGCCGTCGGACTGCCTGACCCATGGAGACGGAGAGCGTCATACACGCGACCGTAACAGTGACCACCCTCCGGCCACAGCGCCGAGCACATGTGTGCACTGCTGGTCTCGCGAGCCGTCTTCCATGCCCGCCGCTGCGCGGCGCGTGGCGCCCCGGCTCGTCAGCGCCCTCCCCACAGATCGGCCAGCGCGAGCGCGGGGTCCCCCGCCACGAGTACCGGCGAGTCGAAGGAGAATGTCCGCCCCTCCGCCCCGAGGACCGCGTATCCCCGTTCGCGGCAGAGGGCCACCCCGGCCGCGACGTCCCAGGGTTTGGGTGCGACGCATACGCAGGCGTCGAGCCAGCCCTCCGCGACGCCGACCAGGTCCAGGGCCATGGAGCCCTGCATGCGGAGTCGGTATGCCTCGTCCTGGACGCGGCTGAGGAACCGTCGGGTGTGTGCGCTGCCCGAGCCGGTGCCCGAGACACCGACGACTGCGCGCGGCAACTGGCCGGCCACAGCGGCCTCCGTCACCGAGCTGGAGGCAGCCGGCCCGGTCGACCAGCGTCGGCGCAGGGATGGAGCGTGCACCAGCCCCAGCAGAGGGATGCCTTCCTCCGCGTAGGCCAGGGAGATGGCGTACATCGGTGCGCCGCGCGTGTAGTTCATCGTGCCGTCGATCGGGTCCAGCAACCAGCAGCACTGCGGCAGCGGGGCATCGGGCGCCGTCGCCGACTCCTCGCCGACGACCGGGATCTCGGGCGTACGCGCCTGAAGTACCCGCGTCACCCGTGCCTCCACCTCGACGTCGGCGTCCGTCACCTCCTCGCCGGAGGCTTTGAAGCGCGTCGCGGACCACTCCTCCCCGGCTGACGCCAACCAGCCGACGGCCTCGTCCACGGCCTCTTCGGCGACCGCGAGCAACTCGAGCAGTGCGGACGGTCCCTGCCGCCGGTGAGGCTCAGGCACCTTGGTCATGTCGCGGCCAGTGGCCTTTCGAACAACGTCTCGGCATGGGCGCCGTGCTGGCCCATGACGTAGAGGCTGAGCCGGTCGAAGACCCATTCCTTGGGCAGGGCGACCCGCTGTGACGCGGTGCGGACCAGGTCCAGGGCGACGTCCTCCGAGGCCCGGCCCAACGTCATGTGCGGCGCGTAGGCGTCTCCCGTGTAGCGGTAACCGTATTTCTTGAAACTGGCACGCTCGTCGTCCGTGAAACGGGAGAGGTCCTTGGTTCCGTCGAAGGCCGAGCGGTCGAGGTGAGGTGCCAGCGTGGCGAGCGCGGTCTTCTGCAGGTCTTCGATCAGAGGCGGGCGTTCGAGGGCGAGGAACAGCCAGCCTGTGGGCTGGTACACCACTCCTTCGCTGCACAGGGGGACCTCGCCCCGCAGGCCGGCGCCCGCCGCCGACGTACCGATACTCTCCAGAGCCTCAGCCGGGTCGAGGGAGCCGGTGAACGGTCCTTGGAAGACCGTGACATGGGGCAGGTTGCCGTCCGGATGCAGTGGAGGCTCAAGGGCCACGGCACCGCCGACGTCCTTCTGCAGTCGTACGGCCGCACGCAGATGATCCGCACGCGGGAGCAGTGCAACACCAAGCCATCTCGTCACGGGTGAGCTCCTACTTTCGTGATCACTTGAAGTGCCGCGTCGAGACCTCGTCGCAAACAGGCCGCGGCCGGCTCCCCCTTGAGTCGGCCCGCGATGACTCCGGCGTCGAACGCGTCACCGCCCCCCGTCCTGTCGACCGGTTCCACCGGAACGGTTGGTTGGTGGAACAGTTCCCCGTCTGCCGTGGCCCACAGGGCGCCCTCGGCTCCCAAGGTCACTATCACGTCTCCCGAAACGAGCTCGGCGTAGCGCCGTGCGGTGGAGGTGACGTCGGGGCCGTGAGCCAGTGGAAGGCGGGCGGCTTCGTCGGCGTTCATGAAGTTCAGTGACCGTTTCGGCGCCAGCGCGCTCATGTCTCTGCCGTTCCACTCGACGGAGACTCCGCACCCGGTCTGCTGTGCGAGACCGACGACGCGCTGGAGGGCCGGAGTGGGGTCACCGACCACATGGACGTGATCCGAGCCACGGACGTCCTCTTCCGTGACGGCGCTGAAGGCAAGGTCCCGGTCCGCGCCCTGGAAGGTCAGCATTCTCTTGCTGTCGGGCGACGCGATCACGATCGCCATGCTTGTCCGGGCTCCGGCCTGCACCCGCACCAGCGAGGTGTCGATGCCACGCGCCCGCAGCACCTCCAGACACATCGCGCCGGCGGTGTCGTCACCCACGGCGGATACCAGCCGGACCAAGCATCCCTGATGCACCAGCCCCACAGCGGTGTTCGCCGCGGCACCCCCCGGCAGTGTGGTGCACGCGTTGCCGCGCAGCTTCTCATGCTCGGCGGGGACCCGGTCCGACTGGGCGATGATGTCGAAGTTCGTTCCTCCGACGACCAGCACACGCCTCACGGCGGTCATGACGGCCGACCCCAGCGATAACTCTCGAACAGCACATGGCGTACCAGCCGTTCGCGGCTGTCGGGCGGGCTCTCCAGTGGGAACGAAGCGTGCGTGACCAGGTCGCGGACCAGGCGCTCGTAGCTCTCGTCGTCCGATCCGACGTCGTGAAAGGACCGCATCAGTTGCCTGTGCAGCTCCACGGGGCGCAGATCCAGCTCTTCCAGCCACGTCCGGTTCGCGACGAGCACGTTTGCAGCCGCGGAACGCAAACGCGCCTGGGTAGAGGCCGGAAGAATCTCGGAGTTGAGCAGCTCGAAATACGCGTCGTCATCGTGCGCGTGCATCCGTAGATTCTGCCCGCCCACCGCGAGAACGTCGCGGTTCAGGTGGAACAGTTCCAGGCCGAGGTGATGAGGAACGTCGAGAATGCTCACCCCCATGTCGGCCAGGCCCGCCTCGTCCGTCGACAGCGCCGACAGCAGGTTGTCGAACATGTCGCTGTGCTTGGGCACCGCGATCTGAGCACCGGCGGGACTCTCCAGGAACTCCTCGGCCGTCACTCCGCCCCAGCGCCCGTCGCGGGCTGCGAGGAGATAGAAGTTGCGGCCACCCATCGAGTAGCCGACCCGCCCCACTGTCACCACCCGGTCCCTGATCTCCTGGTCCGATTCGAGCAGACGGAGCGACCGCTGCTCGTTGTAGACCGCGACGTCGAGCAGCCGAGTGGACACGTCCCGTACAAGGCTGTCCGACCACGGGAGTTGGACCGGCAGCACTCGATGGTTGCGCTGGGCCACCGCCTTCTCAAGACCGCAGCCCAACAGCACCGCCTTGACCACAATCAGGGTCGAGTCAGCGAGACGAGTCGTTCCGGTACCGCGTCGGCGATCCGCGAGCCTGTGCCTGGCCGCCTCCTCCGCCAGAGAGCTGCTGGTCTGCCCGTACCACACGGCCAGTTGTGTCAGGGCGTCGAGGCACGGTCGGACGTCTTCGGCGGAGATCTCCTCGGCCGAGGAGTCCTGGGCGTGACTGCCGTAGTTGCCGTAGTTCTGGATCGTACGAACGGCCAGAACCACCTTGGCAGGTACCAGCCCATTGGCCGTGAGCACCGTCAGAAGGGCCTCGAGCGTCGGCTTGGAGCCAACGGCCTCGCGAAGGGCAATGTCCAAGAGGATCGACTCCGCTGCTCTCCTCGCAGTGCCGAGGAAGACCTCGGGGTCCGATTCCGCGTACCTCAGAGCTTTTCTGTACAGCCGGAGCGGCTCGCCCTCGTTGTCCGTCACCCCGTTGCCCGCATCCTCTTCTCTCCCTGGTCCGCAGGTCGAAAAGTAACAGGATGCTGAGCAGTCGGTACAGACGGTATCCAGTAGATCTTGTACGCGACCGGCGCTCTCGAGGTACCCGAAGTGGGTGGAGGCGCCTGTCGGACCGGCCGTACCGTCCGTCGTACTGTCAGCGGACGTCGCCGGGGCTTCTGCCCCGCAGCGAGGACACGACCAGGCGGCCGTAGCGGGTGGTGAGGGCCAGGGCTGTAGTCGCCAGGGCGGCGACGAGCGCCACGACAAGGGCGGTGAAGCCCTTCATGTCGAGTACTTGGAGAATGCTCAACGCAGTGCCCAAGGGAAGACCCAGGATGGTCAGAACGCCCAGAGCTCCCGCGATCTGCTGGCTCTCCTGCGTCTGCACCAGCCGGGCGTACTCGGCCGCCTCCGCGAGGATCTCGCCGAATCGGGCCGGCAGACGGTACTGCGCCTGAAACGACAGCAACAGGTCGTTGGCCGGGCCGTGAGCCGTGAGGTGCTGACGCCAGTACGTACTGCGGAAGCCCGCGATGTGCCGTTCCAGAGCGGAGACCCGGCGAGCGAGTTTCGGGCCGTCGAAGATGCCGGACAGACTGTCCGTCAGCTCGTCGATGTGGTCACGCTGGATGGTGCCGAGCAGCAGGGCATCGAGATACACGGTACGGCAGTGCAGTTCCGCGAAGGCGTAGAAGTCGCCGTCCCCCGAATCGGCGCGATGGCCGAGGAAGGCGGCTCCGTGGCGCAGTACCAGGGCGCTCCAGTCGGCGGAGAGTCGAAGCGTCTGAGCGGTCCGGTCCGGCCATGCCTCCAGCGGTACGGGGAAATCGGTCTCTGTGGAGCGGGATGCGAGGGACCACAGCCACCGGTCGGCGGTCTCGGGGAGCCGGTCGGCACTGCGAAGCGCGGGCGTGTGGTGCGCGTCCGGGGTGAGGAAGGCGACCGTGTAGGGGTGGGCGAGAGCGAACGGGGCCGTGACCACGCGTGTCTCCGCGACGCCGTCGAGGAGCACTGCCGGGGACAGCGGTCCTTCGAGAGGGTTCGGATCTGCGGGCCGACGGTTGGTGATGGCGCGCAGCGTCTCCAGGAGTGCGGGCCCCTCGACGTCGAAGTGCAGCACGGCGAGTGCCTGGTGCGGGTGTCGCGCGGTGGCGGTGAGAAGTAGCTCGATCCCACGCAGCCACAGCGCCTCGTGCCGTATGTCCATGAACCGGTGCCAGCGGCACGGCCGTTCGGTGGTGCCGTAGAGGGCGCGGGCGGCAGCCGCGTTGAAGTACGTCTGCCGTGTGGAGACATCGGTATGACGGCTGCCCAGGTCGAAGGGGATCGGTCCGGTCGGCCACGTGGGAGGGACCGTGAGACGCACGGGCAGGATGACTGCGAGGCTCTGACGGACGCCGGTGACGGAACTGAGATCCGTGGTCAACGGGGGACGCCTCCGATGCGGACCGGTCTGCTCTCTGCGGACGCGCTTCAGGATACGAATCCCGCGTGCCCCGGGGCGAAGCCATTGCGGTCCGACGGAGTCGAAGCGCCCATGGGCGGCGCCCCGGCGGCTTGGTGTGTCCGTCAGCGGGGCCTGGCTGAGGGGTGGCCCCTATCAGTCCCACTGCTCGTCCGCGAGGGACGTGACCGGCTGCGGCTTGCCGATGACGGCCAGGGCGATGAAAAAGTTGATCTGGCCGATCGCGATGGTGAGGGTGGCCAGCGCCTTCTCGTCGTAGTGCTTCGCCACCTCGGCGTACAGCTCGTCGGAGACGCGCTCCTTGCCGTGCGGGGCCGGCTGGAGGGTGGCCTCCACAAGGGCGAGGGCGGCGCGCTCGGCGTCGGTGAAGTACGGAGCGTCCTGCCAGGAGGAGACGGCGGTGATGCGCTCCTCGGACACCCCGGCCTTGCGCAGGAAACCGGTGTTCAGGATGGTCAGGTAGGTGTTGCCGACGATCTGCCCGGCGCGCAGGTGGACGAGGCTCATCGTCGTGCGCGGCACCGAGCGGTTGCCCGTGGCCCGGAAGAGGGCGGCGCTGATGTCGTTCAACTCGGGCACGAACTCGGCCGGGTTGGGCATCCGGGAGATGGAGGTGTTCGTCACGACTGCTCTCCTTCGCATCGGGCTTTTCATCGGTTTTGCACCGGCATGGATCCGCCTGGTTGGCGTCCTCACAGCACTGACGGATGGGCGTACGGAGATGTGACAGGAATCCGGGAAATTTTTCCAGGGTGCCTCGGGTCGATGGCGACCGTGCTCCGCCGGGCGGGCGGGCGCGGCCGGGCGTCCCTATCGGTCAGAAGCTGAACGCGGGCCTCATTCCCACGCCAGCCCCACCACGGATACACCCCCGAAACGCCCTACGCCGCCAGCGCCGCCGACTCTCCGAGTTGCGCCGCCGCCGTCCGCCAAGCTGCCGTGACCGCGCCGTGCGCCTGCCTCGTGCTCGTGGCGGCGCTGTCGCCGGACAGCCTGACCGGTGCCCCCACGTGGACGTGGAGGTCCGGGCGGCGGAGTGGGGCCGTCGCCAGGCCCGCCAGTTGCTTGGCCGGGTTGCCCGACGTGACGCGGCGGGCTCCTGCCTGGCCTACCGGGATGACCGGGGCGCCGGTGCGTTGGGCCAGGCGGGAGAGGCCCGTGCGGAAGGGGGCCGGGGCCGCTTCGGACGCGTCCTTGCGGGTGGGGATGCCGCCCTCGGCGTAGATGAGGATCAGGCGGCCTTCCCGCAGCGCGGCTGCCGCCAGGTCCAGGGCGTGGGAGGCGCGGGGGTCGTTGCGGTGGACCGGTATGTGGCCCTCGCGGGTGAGGGCGCGGCCCAGCAGCGGGATGCGCCACAGGCCCGCCGCCGCCATGACCACCGGGTGGACGTCCAAGCGGTGCAGCGCGGCCAGGACTATGGCCGGGTCCGCGAGCGACGTGTGGTTCGCGGCGATGATGCTGCCCGGCGCCAGCACGGCGTCCGCGTCGGCGGTCACCGTGAGGCGTCCTACGGTCGGCACCAGGACGTCGGCGAGGCGGCTGAGCATGCGGGTCTCCCGGACTTGCACTTCGATGAGCGAGATGAGTGGTGTGAAGGGTGATCCTCATCGTCGGTGCGGTCCCCGTCCGCGGGCCTGAGTGCTCCTACTCAGTTGGCGGGCGTGCGGTACCCATCCGGTCGACTGCGGTACGGCCCAGCCGAATTCGGTGGCGGGGCGCGTCTCCGCTCCGCCAGGCTCACCCGTATGACCTCGGTACTGCAGAACGTGGCGATCGACTGTGCGGACGCCTACGAGTTGGCTCGGTTCTGGAGCGCGGTGACCGGTTGCCCCGTGCATCCCGACGCACGGCCCGGCGACCACGAGACCCAAGTGATGCTGTCCGAGGGGCCGGTCCTCTACTTCAACCAGGTGCCGGAGCCCAAGACCGTCAAGAACCGGCTCCATCTGTGCCTGCGTCCCACGACCTCACGGGAAGAGGAGGTCGAGCGGCTGTTGGGGCTCGGCGCCACGCTCGTCGCCGATCAACGGCAGCCGGACGGGGCCGGCTGGGCCGTCCTCGCCGATCCCGAAGGCAATGAGTTCTGTGTCCTTCGTAGTGCGTCCGAGCGCGCCGCTATGAGCGAGGGTGGTTTCGTGGAGGAGGAAGGGGGGTCGGCTGCTCGTCCGGAACACAGGGCGGCCGCGGAGTTCGGCTCTTTGCCCACCGCCGAGTTCGCCTTTCCCGGTCCGTTGCGGGATCGGCTCGTCGCCGCCATCCTCGACGGGGCCAAGACCTCCACCACCGGGCTCGTCGTCGACTACGAGCACGAGGGGGAGGCTCTGCCGGCCGTCGGGGACCGTTCCGTGGTCGTGGACTCCGACGAGCGGCCCGTCGCCGTGATCGAAGTGACCGGTGTGCGTGTCGTCCCGCTGGCGGAGGTGGACCTCGCCCATGTCGTGGACGAAGGGGAGGGGCACACCAGCGTCGCCGAGTGGCGTGAGGGGCACGAGCGGTTCTGGCACAGCGAGGAGATGCGTGCCGCGTTGGGGGATCCCGGCTTCGCCGTGGACGACACCACGCCGGCCGTCCTGGAACGGTTCCGGCTCGTCGCCGACCTTCGACCCGACCACCTTCGTCCCGACCATCTTTGACCGGACCATCCTCGTCCCTACCACCTTCGGCCCGCCGAGCCGCGGCATACGTGACCATTCGGCGTCCCTCCCTGGCTCCCGCGAGGGAACGGCCCTTACCAGTCCCTCAAGTCCACCCGACGCCAACAGTGCGGGTCCCCCTTGTCCTTCCGTCGGCGTTCCTTCTCGCGGAGCACGGAAGGGAGCACCGCCTCGATCGCCGTCAGGGGGCCGGAGAGGCGTACGTCCGCTGCCACGATGCCCGGTGCCGAGGGCGGGGCCAGGTAGAGGCGGACGGTGCCGGGGGCCGTGGGGAGGAAGCCGACCAGGGGCAGGAAGGGCAGGTCGTCCGTTGCGGGGCAGGTCAGGGCTGTGAGGAGGGAGAGCCGGCGGTGGGCGGCGGGCTCCTTCGCCGTCGGGTCTTCCGACGGGTCCAGGTGGATCACCGTCATGCCCATCGTCTCCTCGACGCGGCTCGACGAGTAGAGGCGGGTGCCTCGGTGGGCCGCGCGGAGGAGCGCGAGCATGTGGTGCGGGGTGGTGGGCTCCCCCGCCCGGGTCAGCGGGATCTCGTAGAGGCGGAAGTCGGGGGGCGCGGCCTTTCGGCGGCCC
>NZ_LIRK01000539.1 GCF_001419765.1 Streptomyces torulosus | reverse complement strand
GGCCGGTCAATGGCAGGGTGATCCGCAACTCCGTCCGGTCGAACCGCACGACCCCGCCGCCCGGCCCCGGCTCCACGTCCCGCACCGGCCCCGGCACCCGCGCCCGCTCGGCGCCCCGCGCCACCAGCCCGGTGGCGTCGGAACGCCTCCTGCGCCACGCGGCCCGCACGGTGCGCAGCCCTTGAACCGCCCCCGCCGAACCGATCGCCTTCACCGAACGCACCAGGTCACGACCGTCCATGCGGCTCACCCTGCCATTGACCGGCCCGTTTGTGTGAGTCGTTCAACTTCCGTTCACCCATGGTGACGGCACACTTCATGTCGCCGACCAACCACGGCACACTCTGGTGTCGAAGTCGATCACATGGCATCGTCCGTGGTGGCCGCGTCACGCGCACACCCCGCTCGTGCGCGCCCGACGCACACGACGCGCACAGTCCGGGAGCCGACCCATGACCTCAGCGAACCCCTCGCCGCTCTGGCAGCCCGACGCGGACCGCATCGCCCGGGCCCGGATCACCCAGTTCCACACCTGGGCGGCCGAGCACCACGGAGCCCCGGCCGACGGCGGATACGCGGCCCTGCACCGCTGGTCCGTCGACGAACTCGAGACCTTCTGGAAAGCCGTCACCGAGTGGTTCGACGTACGGTTCTCCACCCCCTACGCGCGCGTGCTCGGCGACCGCGCCATGCCCGGCGCCCAGTGGTTCCCCGGAGCCACCCTCAACTACGCCGAACACGCCCTGCGCGCCGCCGCCACCCGCGCCGACGAACCGGCCCTCCTCCACGTCGACGAGACCCACGCACCACGCCCCGTGACCTGGGCCGAACTACGCCGGCAGGTCGGCTCGCTCGCCGACGCCCTGCGCGCCCTCGGCGTACGCCCGGGAGACCGCGTCAGCGGCTACCTCCCGAACATCCCCCAGGCCGTCGTCGCCCTCCTCGCCACGGCCGCCGTCGGCGGCGTCTGGACCTCCTGCGCCCCCGACTTCGGCGCCCGCAGCGTCCTCGACCGCTTCCAGCAGGTCGAACCGGTCGTCCTGTTCACCGTCGACGGCTACCGCTACGGCGGAAAGGAACACGACCGCCGTGACACCGTCGCCGAACTCCGCCGCGAACTGCCCACCCTCCGCGCCGTCGTCCACATCCCCCTGCTCGGCACCGACGCCCCCGACGGCGCCCTGGAATGGTCCGCCCTCACCGCCGCGGACACCGAGCCGACCTTCGAACAGGTCCCCTTCGACCACCCCCTGTGGGTGCTCTACTCGTCCGGCACCACCGGCCTGCCCAAGGCCCTCGTCCAGTCCCAGGGCGGCATCCTGGTCGAGCACCTCAAACAACTCGGCCTGCACTGCGACCTCGGCCCCGAGGACCGCTTCTTCTGGTACACCTCCACCGGCTGGATGATGTGGAACTTCCTCGTCTCCGGCCTCCTCACCGGCACCACGATCGTCCTCTACGACGGCAGCCCGGGGTACCCGGACACCGGCGCACAGTGGAGCGTCGCCGAACGCACCGGCGCCACCCTCTTCGGCACCTCCGCCGCCTACGTCATGGCCTGCGGCAAGGCCGGCGTCCACCCCGGCCGCGACTACGACCTCTCCCGCGTCCAGTGCGTCGGCACCACCGGCTCCCCGCTCCCGCCCGACGGCTTCCGCTGGCTCCACGACGAGGTCCGCGAGGACCTGTGGATCGCCTCCGTCAGCGGCGGCACCGACGTCTGCTCCTGCTTCGCCGGAGCCGTCCCCACCCTCCCCGTCCACATCGGCGAACTCCAGGCCCCCTGCCTCGGCACCGACCTCCAGTCCTGGGACCCCAGCGGCAAGCCCCTCACCGACGAGGTCGGCGAACTCGTCGTCACCAGCCCCATGCCGTCCATGCCGATCCACTTCTGGAACGACCCCGACGGCACCCGCTACCACGACAGCTACTTCGACACCTACCCCGGCGTCTGGCGCCACGGCGACTGGATCACCGTCACCTCACGAGGCTCCGTCGTCATCCACGGCCGCTCCGACTCCACACTCAACCGCCAGGGCGTCCGCATGGGCTCGGCCGACATCTACGAAGCGGTCGAACGGCTCCCGGAGGTCAAGGAATCCCTCGTCATCGGCATCGAACAGCCCGACGGCGGCTACTGGATGCCCCTCTTCGTCCACCTCGCCCCGGGAGCGACCCTCGACGAAGCCCTCCTGAACCGCATCAAGCGCACCATCCGCGAACAGCTCTCCCCACGCCACGTCCCCGACGAGATCATCGAGGTCCCCGGCATCCCCCACACCCTCACCGGCAAACGCATCGAGGTCCCCGTCAAGCGCCTCCTCCAGGGCACCCCCATGGAGAAGGCGGTCAACCCCGGCTCCATCGACAACCTCGACCTGCTGCACTTCTACGAGGGCCTGGCCCGCGAACGAGCCCGCGATAGAGCCTGACCGGCACAGGGCACAGGGCACAGGGCACAGGGCATCGGGCATCGGGCGCCGGGCGTCGCGGGCCGCACACCGGGTCGGCACCCGTTGTCAGTGCCCCCGGTTACTGTGAGTGAGCATTGATCGACTGCTCGCACAGGGGGAAACCATGGCACACACCGGCCACCAGAGCATGCGAAGGGTCCTGCGCCGCGAGATCGCGGGCACCATCGGCTTGCTCGCGGACGAGCACGACTTCACGGCCATGCGGCGCTACCGCAGCTTCACCTTCGACGACCACACGACCTACCTCGACCAAGTGGAAGCCCTGCTCCGCACCCGCGCCGAGCAGGGCAACCACACCACCGTCGCCCTCTTCGACCCCGAGGAGTACGCGGAGTTCTGCACCGAGACGGGCCTGGAACCGGACATCCCCTCCAGCCGAACCCGTTTCACCGCCGAACTGGCCGCGACGGGCGCCGCCGTCCCCTACGAAGGACAACCCCTCACCGAACTCGTCCCCGAACTGATCGACGAAGCGGTCCGCAAGGCCACCTGGGAGTACGCCACCACGCTCCTCGCCCAGATCGGCACCTGCGCCTGCTGCGGCGAGGACATCGGCCGCACATCGTTCGCCCGGGCCACGGACCTCCTCACCCGCATCCTCGACACGGCCGCCCCGGGCGAACGCCACCTCGTGTGCAGCGTCGCCTCCAAGCCCCAGGCACTCGTCGCCGTCATCCGCGCGGAACAGGACCCCGACGGAGCCACCCGCCTGGACGAGACCGAGGCCCTGGAGTTCGCCACCGTCCTCGCCCTCGGGATCGCCACCCGAAGCCCCGGCGGACTCGTCATGCGCACCAGCGCCCCCGACACCATCGACCGGGTCTACGGCTGGCGTCTGCGCGGCGACGGCCTCGAACCCCTCACCGCGGGAGAGGTCTTCGACGCCTACTGCACCGACGTGATGTCCGGCGACCTCGTCTCCCCGGAGTCCGGCGTCGACTACTGCACCCCGCCCGACCTCGGGGACGACCTCGGCCACGGAGGCACCGCCTCGGACGGACACCTCCACTGAACGCGCGAGGGGCGCCCCACCCGCAGGTGGAGCGCCCCTCGACCGCAACCGATCAGCACGAAATCAGCGCGAGGTCATTCGCCCGACAGCACCGCCTGAGCCGCGCCGCGTGCCTCCTCGGCCGTGTCCGCCGCCCGAGCGGCAGCCGCCGCACGCTCGCACTGCGCCAGCGTGTACTTCGCCAGCGTCGCCCGCACGTAGGGGATCGACGCCGCACCCATGGACAGGGAGGTGACACCCAGACCCGTCAGCACACACGCGAGCAGCGGATCCGAAGCCGCCTCACCGCACACACCGCAGCTCTTGCCCTCGGCCTTCGCCGCCTCCGCGGACAGCGCGACCAGGTCGAGCAGCGCGGGCTGCCACGGATCCTGCAGTCGTGACACCGCACCCACCTGCCGGTCGGCCGCGAACGTGTACTGAGCGAGGTCATTGGTCCCCAGCGACAGGAACTCGACCTCCTGCAGGATCGACCGCGCCCGCAGAGCCGCCGACGGGATCTCGACCATGGCCCCGAACTTGGCCCGCAGCCCGGCCTCGCGGCAGGCGTCGGCGAACGCCTTCGCGTCCGTGCGGTCAGCCACCATCGGCGCCATGACCTCGAGGTACACGGGCAGCCCCTCGGCGGCCTCGGCGAGCGCCGTCAGCTGCGTGCGCAGCACCTCGGGGTGATCCAGCAGCGTCCGCAGACCTCGCACACCGAGCGCGGGGTTCGGCTCGTCGGCCGGAGTCAGGAAGTCCAGCGGCTTGTCGGCGCCCGCGTCGAGCACGCGGACGACCACACGCCCCTCGGGGAACGCCTCCAGTACCTTCCGGTACGCCTCGACCTGCTTCTCCTCCGACGGCGCCTGCTTGCTGTCGTCCAGGAATAGGAACTCGGTGCGGAACAGTCCGACGCCCTCGGCCCCGGCCTCCACGGCCGCCGGCACGTCGGCGGGACCGCCGACATTGGCGAGCAGCGGCACCTTGTGGCCGTCGGAGGTGGCTCCCGGCCCACTGGACGCGGCCAGCGCGGCCCTGCGCTCCGCGGCGGCGGCCTCCAGTTCGGCCTTCTTGTCCGCGCTCGGGTTCACGAAGATCTCACCGGTGCTGCCGTCCACGGCGATGACCGTGCCCTCGGCGAGTTCCCCGGCGCCCGGCAGCGCGACGACGGCCGGCACACCGAGCGCCCGCGCCAGAATCGCGCTGTGACTGGTCGGCCCGCCTTCCTCGGTGACGAAACCGAGCACGAGCGTCGGGTCGAGCAGCGCGGTGTCCGCAGGAGCCAGATCGCGGGCGATGAGGACATACGGCTCGTCACTGTCCGGCACACCCGGCATGGGCACCCCGAGCAGCCGGGCGACGATACGGTTCCGCACGTCGTCGAGGTCGGCGACCCGGCCCGCGAGGTACTCGCCGGCGCCCGCCAGCAGGGCCCGGTACGAGGCGAACGCGTCGTAGACCGCCCGCTCCGCCGTGCTCCCCACGGTGATTCGTCGCTCCACGTCCGCCATCAGTTCCGGGTCCTGGGCCATCAGCGCCTGGGCCTCGAGGACCGCCTGGGCCTCGCCGCCCGCCAGATTGCCCCGCGCCATCAGATCGGCCGCGACGGCGTCCACGGCCTTGCGGGCCCGTCCCTGCTCGCGCTCCGCGTCCTCCGCCGGTATCTGCTTGGCAGGCGGCTCCAGTACCGCCGTGCCCATGTGCCGAACCTCGCCGATCGCCACACCATGGCTGACACCGACGCCTCGCAGCGTTGTCTCCATCTCACCCGTCTCCGGTAGTGCGGCGGGCCCCGCCGCCGCGGTGGTTGTGGAACTTCCCGTGCGGTACGGACCTGGCCTCACTGCCAGCCGAAGAGCGCGTCACCGGTCTTCACGTCTCCGTCGAGGCGGAGATCGGAGAGGGCGTCGGCCGTGGCCTCCAGCGCCACGACAGGACAGATCGGCGACTTGCCCGCGGCCACGACCGCGGCAGGGTCCCAGCGGACCACGGCCTGTCCGCGCTGCACGGTGTCGCCCTTGTTGACGAGCAGCTCGAACCCTTCGCCGTTCAGCTGCACCGTGTCGATCCCGAGATGCGTCAGCACGCCGTGCCCCTCGCCGTCGACCACGACGAAAGCGTGCGGGTGCAGCGAGACGATGACTCCGTCCACGGGGGAGACGGCCTCGGTCACGTCAAGCGCGGGGTCGATCGCCGTTCCGGGGCCGACCATCGCTCCCGAGAAGACGGGGTCCGGTACTGCGGCCAGTCCGATGGCGCGTCCTGCGAGCGGGGACGTCACGGTGGTCATGGGAAGCCTCCCAGGGGTGGAGCTGCGCGTACGAGCCGGCACCGCTTGCCACGGGCGGCTCTGCCCAGCAGCGTATGTCAGATGCGGGGTTCCCCACGGAAGATACCGCCTAGTGGTCTAGACCACCAGTCCAGTGGATTTGCACGCGCTCCGGAGCCCGCTGTACAGTCGTAGACCTGCTCGGGGCCGAGCGGCGCCACTGAGCGTCCCGCCTCAAGCGGCAACCAACTTGTCAGATCCTATCTCGGGGTCCGCTTCCGCATGTCTGCGGGAGAGTGGTCAGGGGGACGGAAAAACACTGATAGTGTTGGAAACACCGAAGGGAAGCGCCCGGAGGAAAGCCCGAGAAGATACTCGGGTGAGTACAAAGGAAGCGTCCGTTCCTTGAGAACTCAACAGCGTGCCAAAAATCAACGCCAGATATGTTGATACCCCGTCTCCGGCCGGTTCGGTCGGGACGAGGTTCCTTTGAAACAAAACACAGCGAGGACGCTGTGAACCATCGGATCATTCCTCCGGTGG
>NZ_LIRK01000538.1 GCF_001419765.1 Streptomyces torulosus | reverse complement strand
GCGTCGGCAGGGCCCCCACCGGGATCCTGAGGGCGGTCTCCCGCCCGTGGTCACACAGCCACAGGTCCGGTGCCGCCAGACGCGGTTCGCAGGACAGTGGGTCCGCCCACACCCACAGGCGCACCCGCGGGCCCGCCCACACCCACGGGCGCGGCCTCGGGCCGTTCGTGGCAGGTGAAGCCGAGGCGCGTCATGGCCCGTGTGACCTCACCGGCGGTGAAGTCGCGCGGGTCCTGTCGGGTGATGACCCGGCCCACCTGCTTGACGGGGTAGCGGCGGCGGCCGATGGTCACGGACGCACTCGTGACGAGTTCGGGCCTGACGCCCTTCATCGAGTCCAGCACCCCGGTTCTGGTCAGGTCGAACGGGTACCGGGCGATGACACAGCGCATGATGCCTCACAGGGGAGAAGTCGCGGGAGAACGAGGGCGGGCCGCCCCAGGGTGAGACGGATCAGCACGGCAGGGCGGGTACGCCCTGAATCCGGCCGTACTCACCGACGCCGCCGGAGCGGGCGCCGGGCGAGGGCAGAGGTCCGTCGAGGATGTCCCGCAGACGGATCCGGTCCGTGTACGCGGAACTGTCGCGGAGAACGGCGAGCCGGACCAGGGTGATCAAACCGGTGCTCTGGTCGTCGCCGTCGCACACGGTCAGGTACTCGACCCGGGCACCCGCCATGACGGCCAGAGCCACCTCGACGGTCATGTCGTCGCCTACCCGGGGCCCGTGCCCCTCGATGTCCTCGACCGTGGTCGAGGGAGCGGGAAACGGCGTACGGTACGGCGTCCGCGCTGGCGTCACGGGTGTCTCCTTCGATGAGGGATGGTCGGCTTGGCTGCCCGTACGGCCCCGGAAGGCCACAGGGGGCTCCGGGTACTGCGCCGGCCTAGGCAGCGGAGTCGTTCCCGGGCCGCCGCTGTGCCCTGCGGCGCATCCCCGCGCCACCGGGTCGGCCCTGGCCGGCGCGGCCTCGCCGGTCCCGGAACGTCGAGGGCGCGCGGCGGGTGCGTTCCACGACCGGCGCGGTGATGACCACGGGGGCCCCGGAGGGCGCCTGGGCGCCGGTGATGCGGCTCAGCTCCGCCTCGCCCGAGCGGACCGGGGTGATGTGCGGGGTGATGCCGGCCGAGGCCATCAGCCGGCTCATGCCGCGGCGCTGGCCGGGGGTCACCAGGGTGACGACGCTGCCGGACTCCCCGGCGCGGGCCGTACGGCCGCCACGGTGCAGGTAGTCCTTGTGGTCGCTGGGCGGATCCACGTTGACGACCAGGTCCAGGCTGTCGACGTGGATGCCGCGGGCCGCGACGTTGGTGGCCACCAGGACGGTGACGTGACCGTCCTTGAACTGCGCCAGGGTCCGGGTGCGCTGCGGCTGGGACCGACCACCGTGCAGGGCCGCGGCGCGGACACCGCTGTTCAGCAGGTGCTTGGTCAGCCGGTCCACGGCGTGCTTGGTGTCCAGGAACATGATGACCCGGCCGTCCCGGGCCGCGATCTCGGTGGTCGTGCGGTGCTTGTCCGACTCGTGCACGTGGAGTACGTGGTGCTCCATCGTGGTGACGGCACCGGCGGACGGGTCGACGGAGTGGACCACCGGGTCGGTCAGGTAGCGGCGGACCAGCAGGTCGACGTTGCGGTCCAGGGTGGCCGAGAACAACATCCGCTGGCCCTCGGGGTGCACCTGGTCGAGCAGGGCGGTGACCTGGGGCATGAAGCCCATGTCGGTCATCTGGTCGGCCTCGTCGAGCACCGTGATGCCGACGTCGACGAGCCGGCAGTCGCCCCGGTCGATGAGGTCCTTGAGCCGACCGGGTGTCGCGACGACCACCTCCGCGCCGGAACGCAGCGCACCGGCCTGCCGGCTGGTGGACATTCCACCGACGACGGTGGCGAGCCGCAGGCCCACCGAGCGGGCGTAGGAAGCGAGCGCGTCGGTGACCTGCTGGGCCAGCTCACGGGTGGGGACGAGGATCAGGGCCAGTGGCCGGCGCGGCTCGGCGCGCCGGCCCGCCGTACGGGCCAGTACCGCGAGGCCGAAGGCGAGGGTCTTGCCCGTGCCGGTGCGGCCGCGACCAAGGACGTCACGACCGGCCAGGGAGTTCGGCAGGGTCGCCGCCTGGATCGGGAACGGTACGGTCACGCCTTCACGGCCGAGTGTGGCCAGCAGCGGCGCCGGCATGGAGAGATCGGCGAACGATTCCACGGCGGGCAAGGCGGGTGTGACCGTCTTCGGCAGGGCGAACTCGCCCCGTGCCGGCTGTCGTTTTCCGTATCCGCTGGAGCGGCGCGCGGTGGCGCTCCCTCCGGGGCGGTCATATGCGTGATGGGTGCGTGCGCGGTTCATTCGGAACCTTCCTCGATGCGGGCACGTATCAAGGAATTTCCGCAGCAGAATGAGCGACGCAGAGAATCGCGAGAACGGGCCGGAAAACAGGGCCGTATCACCCTGGGAATGAAGCGAGCTGGGGCCCGCACCCCAAGGTGCGGGCCCCAGCTGCGAAGTATGCGTCAGTGCCGCTTCGTCACGCGGGAACGATGTTCTCGGCCGTCGGGCCCTTCTGGCCCTGCGCGATGTCGAAGGACACCTTCTGGCCTTCCAGCAGCTCGCGGAAGCCCTGGGTGGCGATGTTGGAGTAGTGGGCGAAGACGTCGGCGCCGCCGCCGTCCTGCTCGATGAAGCCGAAGCCCTTTTCCGCGTTGAACCACTTCACGGTGCCAGTAGCCATTTTGTTTCTCCTTCGGAGACGGTGTCAGGAATACACCCTGTGCGCATTCCGTGTCGCCGTGATGATCAGCCGTAGGAAAAACCTTCTGGCAACCACACCTGCAACTGAGATCGACAGTAGCACGGCGCGATCGACCTTGGGCGGTGGATAATTCCGCTCCGCCGGGCGGTCGAGGGATGCTCGCCGTATCCCGCACCTATTTCTCATTTCACGGGCACAGATATTGCTCTCCGCGGGCGCGGCTTTCCTGCCGTGCACGCCCGCCCGCAGCCCTGTGACCTCCCTCGACAGGGAGATGTGCCGCTGCCACCGTCGTCGGCGAATGGCACAGCCGCGCCGGCGCCCGGGGCTCCCGTGGGAAATAAAGGTCACATCCATCGCGACGTGCGCGGCGACCGGTGGCCGCGGCGAGGCGAGTGCCGTGGTCGCACCGCCTCCCGAAGACGGTGGTCCTCATGACCGGCTCCGACCCCCTGCTTCCCTGCGTCTGTGTCTGCCGAGCGACGTTCACCGGACCGTGCGGCCGGGGTGCGCGCTCCTGCGGCTGGAGACGACGGAGTCGCGGGAAGGTGTGCTGGACGGTGCGTGGTGGCCGCGGTCGCACGACATCGCCGCCGCGCTGCCCGAGCTGCTGAGCGCCCTCACCAGGCACCTCCGCCCCGTCACCCGCGTCGGGCTGGACACCGCGGCCTACGATGGCCCAGGCGGTCCGGGCCGACAACCTCAGCCAGGCGGAGCAGATCCTCACCGATACCGGACGCGGACGGGAGCCGTCGGAGTGAGGCGCCGCGAGAACGTCTCTCCCGCTGTTCCGAGCCCCCCGCACGCCGTACCCGTCCCACGTCGTCGGCTTCCCGAACTCCACGGCGTGAGTGGCAGACTGCATCCATGACGACTCACAAGAACCTGCTCGGCGGCCCGGAGCCGACGTACCTCCCGGAGAACGAAGAGGCGTACCGCCTCCTGGGCGAGGAGTCACAGCCTCCGGCCGAGGTCGTGGCGAAGTACCCCACGTTCTCGCTCGCCTGGGCCATGCTCGCCGACGACGCGTTCGAGGCCGGGCGAGTGGTCGAGTCGTACGCGTACGCGCGCACCGGCTATCACCGCGGTCTGGACGCACTTCGTCGGGCCGGCTGGAAGGGCCACGGGCCCATCCCGTGGGACCACCGCGCCAATCGCGGGTTCCTGCGCTGCCTCGCCGCCCTCGCCCGTGCCGCCGGTGAGATCGAGGAGAAGGACGAGACGGAGCGCTGCTGGCAGTTCCTCAAGGACAGCAGCACCGAGGCGTACGACGAACTGAAGCGGTAGTCGCCACGGCGAGGACCAGCACGACTGTGCCGCCGTCACCGGGAGGCGGCGGCGGCACGAAGCGCACGATCACAGGGGGCACCCTTCTCCCACGGGACCGCTCGGGCTCTCGTGAACCGATGTAGGGCTCTCACTCCCCGGAGGGGTGCGGCCTGCCCGGTTCGCCCTGCCCGGCGAGGCCCGGACCGCGCAGCTCGTCCGTCCCGGAGGGGTCCGACCCGCTCTGTTCCCCCTCCAGCGGCGGCGCCGTCACCGAGGCGTGGGTGCGGCATTCGGGGTGGGTGCAGTCGGCGGGCGGGCGGCGGACCGTCGTGAAGGCCAGGGCCGCCGCGGCCAGGAGCAGGGCCGCGCAGATCGGCATGGCCGTGGTGAACGCGTCGTCGAACTGGGCCGGGTCCCGGTACGCCTCCGGGCCCATCCCGGCGATCAACGGGAGCGCGGCCACGGCGATGAGGCCGGCGGCGCGGGCGGCGGCGTTGTTGATGCCGCTGGCGAGGCCCGCGTGCTCGGTGGAGACGGAGGCGAGCACCGTGGCCGTCAGCGGCGCCACGAGGGTGACCATGCCCAGACCCATGACGAGGAGCGCGGGCAGCACGTCCGTCGGGTACGAGGCGTCGGGGCCCACCCGCAGCATCAGCAGGACGCCCGCCGCGCACAGCACGGGGCCGACGGTGAGGGGGATGCGCGGGCCGATGCGTTCGCCGAGGGCGCCCGCCCGGGAGGACAGCAGCAGCATCAGGACGGTGATGGGGAGCAGGGCCGTGCCGGCGGCGAGCGCCGAGTACCCGGAGACCACCTGGAGCTGGAGCGCGGCGAGGAAGAAGAAGCCGCTGAACGCCGCGTACACGAACAGGGTGACGATGTTGACCGCCGTGAACTGGCGGGACGCGAAGATCTCCGGCGGCATCATCGGGTCGGTGCGGCGGCGCTCGACCTGGACGAAGGCCACGCCCGTCGCGACTCCGGCCACGGCCGTGACGACGACCGGGACCGAGCCCGTCGTCGCCTCGATCAGCGCGTAGGTGACGAAGGCGAGGGACAGGGCGCCGAGGGCCGCGCCGAGGACGTCGAAGCCCCGGCCGTGGGTGCGGCCGTCGCCGGACTCCGGTACGTGGCGCAGGGCGATCGGGACGCAGAGCAGGGCGAGGGGGACGTTCAGGAGGAAGACCCAGCGCCAGCCGGGGCCGTCCACGAGCCAGCCGCCGAGGAAGGGGCCGACGGCCGCGCCGATGCCGCCGAACCCGGACCACAGGCCCACCGCCCGCGCCCGGTCGTCCGGGTGGAAGGAGGCCTGGATGAGGGCGAGGGAGCCGGGGGTGAGGAGGGCGCCGCCGACGCCCTGGAGGGCTCGGGCGGCGATCAGTACGGCCGCGTCGGGGGCGATGCCGCACAGGAGGGACGCGGAGGCGAACCACACCACGCCCAGCACGAAGATCCTGCGGCGGCCGAAACGGTCGCCGAGGGCACCGCCGAGGAGGATGAGACCGGCGAGGGTGAGCATGTACGCGTTGACGGTCCACTGGAGGGCGGCGAGATCCGCGTCCAGGTCGCGCCCCATCCGGGGTAGGGCGACGTTGACGACCGTCGAGTCCACCATGGCCATGCTCGACCCGAGGACCGTGGTGAGCAGGATCCACTTGCCCTGAGCGGAGGCGAGCCGTACGTCGGCCATGGAGGGATCATCCCGCGCGGGAACTCTTCGGGCCAGGGGGCGGCGGCACGCGGCCCACGCCGAGCCGGATGCACGGGCGGGAGCAGCGCCCCCCGAGGCCGAGGCGGGCCGGACACCCGGCCGGACACGCGGGCCGGAAAGGCGGGCGGAAACGGCGGCTGCCCGCAGCCTTGCGGGCTGCGGGCAGTCGCGGAGCAACCGTCGGACGACGGGTTACTTGATCTTCGTGCCCGCGGAGCGGAGGTTGTTGCAGGCCTCGACGATGCGGGCGGCCATGCCGGCCTCCGCGAGCTTGCCCCAGGTGCGCGGGTCGTAGGTCTTCTTGTTGCCGACCTCGCCGTCGACCTTCAGGACGCCGTCGTAGTTCTGGAACATGTGCGCGGCGACCGGACGCGTGAAGGCGTACTGGGTGTCGGTGTCGATGTTCATCTTGACGACGCCGTTCTCCAGGGCCGTGCGGATCTCGTCCTCCGTGGAGCCGGAGCCGCCGTGGAAGACGAAGTCGAACGGGGACTCCTTGCCGAAGCGGGCGGCGACGCCCTCGTTCAGCTCCTTCAGGAGGTCGGGGCGCAGCACGACGTTGCCCGGCTTGTACACGCCGTGCACGTTGCCGAAGGACGCGGCCAGCAGGTAGCGGCCTTTCTCGCCCAGGCCGAGGGCCTCGGCGGTGCGGATCGCGTCGTCGACCGTCGTGTAGAGGGAGTCGTTGATCTCGTGGGAGACACCGTCCTCCTCACCGCCGGTCGGGGTGATCTCGACCTCGAGGACGATCTTCGCGGCGGCGGCGCGGGCGAGGAGCTCCTGGGCGATCTCCAGGTTGTCGGCGAGGGTCTCCGCGGAGCCGTCCCACATGTGGGACTGGAAGAGGGGGTTCTCGCCGCGGGCGACGCGCTCCTCCGACACCGACAGCAGCGGACGCACGTAGCCGTCGAGCTTGTCCTTCGGGCAGTGGTCCGTGTGCAGCGCGACCGTGATGTCGTACTTCTTGGCGACGATGTGGGCGAACTCGGCCAGGGCGACGGCGCCGGTGACCATGTCCTTGTTGTGCTGGCCGCCCAGGAACTCGGCACCGCCGGTCGAGATCTGGATGATGCCGTCGCTCTCCGCCTCCGCGAAGCCGCGCAGCGCGGCGTGCAAGGTCTGGGACGAGGTCACGTTGATGGCCGGGTAGGCGAACTTTCCTGCCTTCGCCCGGTCGAGCATCTCGTTGTAGACCTCGGGGGTTGCGATGGGCATGGTCCGCTCCTTGTATGTGCGGGTGGCGTTGTGCTTACGAGCCCTGACCTAGGGTTGCGACATCATCGTCGGCCCCATCTTTCCAGACTTGACCGGATGCTCCGGCCAGGGTGTCCGAAACTGTGCGGTAACCCCTGACCTTGGTGTTTATACGACGGACACGACGGACCGGTCTCAGTCGAGACCCAGCTCGTCCTTCGAGAACGCGAACCGGTACGGGACCCCGGCGCCCTGCTCGATCTTCTCGGCGGCGCCGGTCGCGCGGTCCACGATGGTGGCGACGGCGACGACCTCGGCCCCGGCCTCCCGGACGGCCTCGACGGCGGTCAGCGGGGAGCCGCCGGTGGTGGAGGTGTCCTCGACGACCAGGACGCGGCGGCCCGCGATGTCCGGCCCCTCGACCCGGCGCTGCAGCCCGTGCGCCTTGGCGGCCTTGCGGACCACGAACGCGTCGAGGCGGCGGCCCCGCGCGGCGGCGGCGTGCAGCATCGCGGCGGCCACCGGGTCGGCGCCCATGGTGAGACCGCCGACCGCGTCGAAGTCGAGGTCGGCGGTCAGGTCGAGCAGCACCTGCCCGACCAGCGGGGCGGCCTCGCCGTCGAGGGTGACGCGGCGCAGGTCGACGTAGTAGTCCGCCTCCAGGCCCGACGACAGGGTCACCTTGCCGTGCACCACGGCCTTGTCCTTGATCTGCTGCAGCAGCGAGCCGCGAACGTCCACGTCAGTCATGGCAGCCAGCTTAAGGGGGCCGTTCCGCCCGCCCTCACAGCCTGCGCCAGCTCCAGGTCGTGGTCGCCTCCAGCGGGTCGATGGGCGTGACCAGCCGGGGGTGGGTGTTGAGGCCGTTGGGCGGGCCGGTCTGCGGTTCGACGCACACGGCCTCCGCCTGCTCGTCGTAGACGACGACCCACTCCTCCCTCGAGGCCACCTTCAGCTCCAGCCGGCCGGGCCAGGTGAGGGTGACGTCGACGCCGTCGGGCATGCCGAAGCAGTCGTCCCAGGGGCCTGGCCTCGGATCGATCCGGTTGCCGGTGGGGAGGTGGTCGGCGCCGCGCTCCTCCTGCCAGGCGGGGGCGAAGTCGAGCCGTACGTCCTCGCCGCCGTCGCCCAGGGTGCGGTTGAACCAGGGGTGCCAGCCGATCTGGGCCGGGAAGGACGACTCGTACGTCTCCACCGACATGGTGAGGGTGAGGGCGTCCGGGGTGAGCGTGAACACCTGGGTGACGCGGCCGGGGTAAGGCCATGGGTCGACGAGGTCGTACGTGAGGACGGCCTCGGTGTCGGTGCGGCTCGCGACCCGCCAGGGGCTCTCGCGCGTGGTGCCGTGGATGGCGTGGGGCGGGGCGTTGAGGGGCATCTGCTGGACGGCGCCGCCGCTGAGGAAGCGGCCGTCGCGGACCCGGCCGCACCAGGGGACCATCGGGAAGCAGCCGAACCGGTCGCCCTGGCGCAGGAGTTCGAGCCCGTCGATCCGTAGCCCCGCCACACGTCCGCCGTTGGCCGGGGCCAGCACCGCCTGCGCGTCGGCCGCGGCCAACGTGATCTCTTCGCTACTCACGTTGTCGACCCTACTGGGGGTTGCCGCCACGGGCCCCGCCGACATGGCCACGCAGACCAAGGGGCAGGGCGGGAAAGGGACTTGATCGACCACCGGGGAGGAAGCGGCGCGCCGTTGAGGGACGCAGGCCGAGGAAGAACGAGGTCCGAGGAAGAACGGGGGCCTGCGAAGAACGGGGGCCTTGGAAGAACGGAGCCGTGAAGGAACGGGGCCGAAAAGGAGCGAAAGGCCGTGGGTGGCGGAGCGAGGGCGTGGAGGGAAGAGGCTGAGCCTGTTCGGGGTTGAGGGAGCGGGAGCCTCGGAGACGCGGGGCCATGGAGGCACGAGTTCCGGCAGTACGAGGTCTCGGAGGCGCGGGACTCCGGCGCTACGGGACCTTCGAGGTCCGGAATTCCGGCGCTACGGGACCTCCGAGGTCCGGGACCCCGGCAGTACGGGACCTCCGAGGTGCGGGGTCGCGGCGGCTCGGGCCTCGGAACTCCTGGCCCCACGTGGGCGTCTTACCCGGTGAGGCTCGATGTTCGTGGTACGCGACGAGAGGCGGTTTGCCATGCAGGCGGACGACACGACCAAGCTCGAGACCACACTGGCGGACGGGCGGCGCCTGACGTTGTCGCTGCCACCGACGGACGCGGGATGGGCCGCCGGGGGCATCAAGGGACTGCGTCCGGTTCCGCCCACGCACACGGGTCGCGGCGAGGAGCCGCCCGCCCTGCCCGAGCGCCCGGTGCTCCCGCTGGAGATAGCACTGCTCGGCCTGGGCGCGTAGGCCGAGCGCCTCAGCGGCGTCGGCGCAGGGCCCGGGCCACGATGACGGCGGAGGCCACGGCGAGGGCCGCCGCCGGGGCCGCCCAGCGGAGGGCGGCCGTGCCGACGGAGCCGCTCTCCGGGGCCGGGACGGGGGCGTAGCGGCCGCGCGGTGGCGCGTGGTCGACCTCTTCCGCGCTGCGGCCGATCATCGTGCGCCGGGCGTGCGCGGCCTCGGCCGGCGGCTCACCCCCGGCCACGAAGTCGTCCTCGGCGAACGGATCCAGCGAGGGCGGCGGCACCTCGGCCTCGAACACGGAGGCCGGCGGCACCTCCCCGACCCCGGCCCCGACATCGGAGTCGTCCTCCTCATCGGCCCCGGTGTCGGCGTCAGCGGGGGCTTCGGCCTCAGCATCCGTACGGGCGCCGGCGTCGTCGAGGTCGTCACCGCGTCCCTCGGCAGGCGCGGGCTCAGGCACTCCACCGTCCGCACCCTCGGGAGCGGCTCCCTTCTCCGACGGCTCGGCGGCGGTCGCTTCCTCCGCCTCCGGGCCCCGACCACCCTGATCCGTTTCCTCAGCCGCCGGGCCCCGCTGCTCCTTCCCGGCGGCCCGCTTCTTTCCGCCCCCGTCCCCGCCCTCGTCGGCCCTCGTCGTCTTGCCCAACTTCTCCGCGAAGCGGGTCAGGAGGCGGCTCGTGGCGGCGGTGACCGCGTCGGTGGGGAGTTCGGTGATGCGGCCGTCGGCGGTGGCCGTGCCGGTGAAGTGGAGCGTCGTGCCCTCGGGGGTGGAGGTGAGACGGATGGTCAGGGAGAGTCGTACGGTGCCGGTGCCGCGGACCTCCGTGGCGTCGCCCTCGACCACGTACGAGCCGTCGTCGGCGCCGGACACCCGCAGGGCGCCGCGATAGGTGATGGTGTGGCCGGCGGCGCGCACCTTGAGGCGGCCGGCGACGGGTGGGGTGCCCGCGTCGTGCTGGAGCCCGGGGACCGCTCGGGCCACACGCTCGGGGTCGGACAGCGCCTCCCGGAGGCGGTCGACATGAACCGGAACGAACACCTCATGCTCCATGGCAGGGGAGCCTACCCACGAGTCGCCGCACCGCACCCGCACAAACGCGTGATTGCTCGCGTTCCGCCCCCGGCGGACGTACCGACCCCGTGGTACCGGGGCGGGTCGTGCCGGGTTCAGTGGGCGTACCTCGGATGCACCAGCGTCGACGGCGGCAGCCCTTCGACGCGGGCGGCGTCCCCGAGACGGGTGCCCGTGCCGCCGAGGTCCACCGCACGGCCCGCTCCCGCCGTGCCACGCGTGGCGATGACGAGGCCCCAGTCGTGCGGGACGCGGTCGGTGTGGGCCGTGCGGTCGTGGCGGGTGACGTAACCGGGGGCGTGGGCGGCCACCCGGTAGGGCGTGGTGCGCAGGCCGGCGGCGCGCAGGGTGGCGTCGACCGTCCAGAAGACCTCGCGGCGGGACGCCACGGGGCCCGCGTGGACGACCAGCCGGCCGTCCTCGGCGAGGACCTCGCGGGCGAGGCCGTAGAACTCCTGCGAGTACAGCTTCGCGCTGTCCGTGATGCCGGGGTCGGGGAGGTCGGCGATCACGACGTCGTACGGGGCGGCCGGGCGGGTGTGCCGCAGCCAGGTGAAGGAGTCGGCCGTGACGGCGTGGACGCGGGCGTCGTCGTAGGCGTGGCCGTTGAGGGCGGAGAGCGCCGGGTCGGTGCGGGCGAGGCGGAGCACACCTGGGTCGAGTTCCACGACGTCCACCCGCCGGACGCCGTCGTGGCGCAGGACCTCGCGGGCGGCGAGGCCGTCGCCGCCGCCCAGGACGAGGACACGGGCGTGCGGGCCCGCGTCGATCACGGGATGGACGAGGGCCCGGTGATAGCGGTGCTCGTCGCGGCCGCTGATACGCAGACGGCCGTCTAGGAAGAGGGAGAGGGGCCGGCCGTGGCGGCCGCCGGTGAGGACGATCTCCTGGACGCCGGTCTGCACGGCGACGCGGACGTCCTTGCCGTACACCGCGCGCCGGGCGGCGCGTTCGAAGTCGTCGACGTGTACGGCGGCCGAGGCGAGCAGGGCGAGGACGGCGGCGTTGGCGCCGAGCAGCAGCCAGCGGGCGCGGCGGCTCAGGTCGTGGCGGAACAGGCCGAGGACGAGGGTGCCGCCGACCAGGGCGTTGACCGTGCCGGTGAGCAGGGCGCCGGTCAGCTGGCCGAGCCAGGGCAGCAGGAGGAAGGGGAAGGCGAGGCCGCCGACCAGCGCGCCGACGTAGTCCGCGGCGAACAGGTCGGCGACCGCGCCGCCCGCGTCCTGGCGGCNNGCCAGGGAGAAGGCGACGAGGAGATAGCGGGAGCCGGAGGCCCAGACGCCGCCCCAGTCGCCGGTCCACGCGAACGCGGCGTACAGCGCGAGGGCGCTGGAGCCGCCGACGAGGGCGAGGGCTGCCTCGATGGCGCCGAATCCGAAGGCCGCGCGGGGGCGGAGGCGTTTGGCTGCGAGGGAGCCGATGCCCATGGCGAAGACCATGACGGAGAGGACGACGGAGGCCTGGGTGACGGAGTCGCCGATCAAGTACGAGGCGAGGGCGACGAGTTCGAGTTCGTAGACGAGTCCGCAGGCCGCGCAGACGAAGACACCGGCGAGCACGAGAAAGCGACCGACACCGGGGCGGACGGGGAGCCGGGCGGCTCCGCCGGGGAGGCCGGGTCCACCGCTGAGGCCGGGTCCGCTGAGGGTGCTGTCATGTCTGCCGGCGGTGCCCTCGTGCTCGTCGTGGCCGTCACCGGGGCCGC
>NZ_LIRK01000537.1 GCF_001419765.1 Streptomyces torulosus | reverse complement strand
GGACACGAGGGCTCCAACTGGTCGGGGGGCGGCGGGAGTCGCGGCGTCGGGTCGGACGGAGGCCAAGCCGGCCGTTCGGGTCGCCCCCGGGCGGCGGGACTCGCCGACCCGACGGCACCGATCCTGCAACCGGCGCGAGCCGAACGACAGACCCGGGGCCCTACTTGAGACATCCCCACGGCGTCAGGGCGTCAGGGCGTCACGGCGTCGCGGCGCCCGGCGCACCTCTCGCCGCACAGGACTGGAGGAGACACCGCGCGGCGCCGCGCACCGGAGGCCGCGCACCGGACGTTGCCCACCGGACGCCGTGCCTCCTCCCACGGGGGTCCTTCGGGAAGGCCCTAGCGGAGGAGGCTGCCGAAGGCGGGGTACGCGGTGCCGCCCAGGCCGAAGTCGAGGGCGTTGAAGGACGCGGCGTAGGACGTCGTGAGGCCGGAGGAGGTCCCGCGCAGGACCCAGACGGCGCCCGTGTCCCGTGCCGTGCCGATGTCCTCGCCGGTCGCGCCGATCGCCAGGTCGGCGCGACCGTTGCCGTTGACGTCCTTGAGCCGGACGGCGGAGCCGAACGCGTCGTCGGTCTCGGCCGCGCCGGGCACGCCGGGGGTGGCCTGGTGCCATGACGTGCCCCGGCCCAGGCCGCTCGCGGACCCCTTCAGCAGGACGACGTCGCCCACCCCCTGCACCCCGTCGACGGTCTCGCCGGGCGCGCCGACGGCCACGTCCGCGTAGCCGTCGCCGGTGACGTCGCCCGCGGCGACCGAGCCGCCGAAGCCGTCGCCCGGCTCGTCGGCGCCCGGGACGCCCGTGCTCGCCTGGCTGTACGACCGCGAGGGCCACCCGTCGACGCCGAGCCCGCGGTCGTTGCCGGGCCACACGGTGATCCGTCCGCCGGTACCGGCCCCCGGCTCGCCGAGGACGAGGTCGCTGTAGCCGTTCCCGTCGACGTCACCGGCGGCGACCCGCGGCTCGGTGATCACGTCGGACACGGCGCCCTGGTGGAGGGGTCGGTAGTAGTAGCCGATGTCGCCGGCGCCGCCCCGCAGGTAGCCCGCGAAGCCGTGGCCGGCGGCGTCGGTGCCGTGCAGGACGTAGTCGCTGCCCGAGCCGTTGGAGAAGTGCGCGCCGAGGACGCCGTCGAGGCGTACGCCGGCGGGCAGGAAGTCGACCTCCGGGGCGATCGCGGGCTTGTCCGGCACGCCGTCGGCGTACCACCAGAAGCGGTTCTCGGAGACCACCACCAGGTTCCCTTAGTCGTCGCCGTCGAGGTCGACGAAGGAGGCACCCTCGCCGAAGCGGACGTCCTCGGCGGTGGGGGCGTTGAGGACCATGCCGCCGGTGCGGAAGCCCCGGGCGCCGCCCCAGAGGATGGTGAGGGAGCCGTCCGCCCTGCCGTCGACCTTCTCCCCGGGCGCGCCGACGATCAGGTCCGCGTAGCCGTCGTTGTTCACGTCTCCGCCGGTCACGTTCTCGCCGAACTCGTCCTCGGGCTCCAGGGCGCCGGGCACGCCCGGGGAGTTCTGCGTGAGGGTCACCGACCTGGCGGAGCCGGTGCCGACACCGGAGGAGGACCCGAACGTGACGGTCACGGCGTTGGCCTTGGGGGTGCCGATGACGAGGTCCCGGTAGCCGTCGCCGTTGAAGTCGTCCTTCGCCCCCGGCGCGGCGACCGCGCTCCCGGCCATCGGCAGGGCGAGCCCCGCCATCGCGAGCGCTCCCGCACAGGCGGCCACGACGAGCTTCCTTGCAACCACGGGTGACCTCCAGGAGGACGACGTAGGGCGGTTCGTGGGTGTGACTCGTCGGTGTGACGCGTGGGGCGTACGAAGGGTTGTGCGCGGGTGGCCGGGAAGTGAACCGAACGTTCGACGCGAGCCGTGCGTCCAGGGAGCGAAGCGACCCCTGACGAAGGAGACGTGACCATGCTCGTCGCCTGTGCGCGAACCGCCCTGGCCGCCGTCGTACTGACCCCCCTCGCCGTCGGCTGCGCCGCGTTGGGCGGTGGCGGGGAGTCCTCGGCGTCCTGTGCGTTCGTGGTGGACTACCGCGACAGCCAGTACGTCGACGTGGGCCGCGTCGAGTACGAACTCGGTGCGACGGTGGGCACCGCCCGGCAGGCGATCTGCGAGGACCAGGGCGGCGGCGAGGAGGACGCCGCCGACGCCCCGGCCGAGGAGGACCGGACCGTCTACACGGCGTACGCCATCAAGGGCATCGACCCCGCCGACGCGATCGCCGTCCGGGAGTCACCCGACGGCGAGCTGTCCGTCATGGTGGACCCGAGGGAGGACGAGCCCATCCCGGACGCGGCGGACCGGATCTTCGGACGGAACGACGAGGACGGCGACACGGACGGTGACGGCGACTCCGGCGACGGCGGCCCCGGTGACAGCGGGGCGAGCACGGCGAAGTGCGCGCTCCTCCTGGAGTACGAGGGTGAGAGCTACGTCGGCCGCGGCGCCGAGGACTTCGAACTGGGGGCGAAGGTGGGCACGGCCCGCACGACGCACTGCGCCGACACCCCCGGCAGCGCCGACCCCACCCCCGAACCTGAGGTGTACGAGGCGTACGAGATCAAGGGGCTGGACCCGGCCGACGTCATCGCGGTCCGCCGCTCGGCGGACGAGGAGCCCGTCTTCATGACGCGCCTCGGCGAGGATCTGCCGCCGGAGGTCGAGGAGCGCCTCGCGGAGCGGTGAGCGGCCTGCGGAACGGTGAGCGGCACCCCCTGCGAGGTGGGGCGGAGCAGGAGGGCGAGCCCGCCGTCGGCGGACCGTTGTCGGTGCCCTCTGCGAGGGTGGGGCGCATGGGCGAGCTGGTGGAGCGGGTCGGCGACGAGGACGAGGTGATCGGTGTCGTCGACCGGGGGGAGGCGATCCGCCGGGGGTGGCCGCACCGGGTGGCGACGGTCGTGTGCCGTGACCCCGCCGGCCGGTACCTGGTCCACCGCCGCCCCGACGACGTGTCCCGCTTCCCCGGCCACCTCAACTGGCTGCTCGGCGGCGCCACCGAGGTCGGCGAGTCGTACGAGGAGGCCGCCGCGCGGGAGCTGTGGGAGGAACTGGGGGTCCGGGGGCGTCCGCGGTTCGTGCTGAAGTTCCGGTGCGCGGGGGCGATCAGTCCCTACTGGCTGGGCCTGCACGAGCTGGTCGTCACGGGCCCGCCGCGGCCGGACCCCGCCGAGATCGCCTCGTACCGCTGGGTGGGTGAGGCGGAGCTGGCCGAGCTGGTGGGGGATCCGGCGTTCGTGCCGGACGCCCGAGAGGCGTTCGCGCGGTACCGCGCGGTGCGCGCCAGGGCGATGCCCCCGTGCTC
>NZ_LIRK01000536.1 GCF_001419765.1 Streptomyces torulosus | reverse complement strand
TCGTAGAGGTGTACGACGCGGACGCCTACCTCAGTGACGACGACGCAATGGCAGCCGCTCGCAGGCAGGTGGTTGCCGGCAACGGCTACCACCTGTACCTCCTCAGCCTGCAACCGGACATCGACGTCCAGGTGACGATCCGCCTCTGGGAAACACCGCCTGCTCCGCCCACCGACGCCGAAGGGCATGTGCCCACCAGCATCGAATCCGAGACCGGGGTCCTCGTGGTCAATCAGCTCGAATACGGACCCGCAGGAGAGATGACCCTGCCCCGCCCTGGGGTCTACGAAGGCTACGCCTGGTGGGAGAACCGACAAGCGACAGCCGACTACTACGAGGCGACTCTCAGTCACCCCACCGACGACACCTTCGAAGACCACCTGACCCAGGCATGGAACAACTGTCCCGTCACCGAACGCTATGCCCTCGACCTCGCCTACAGCCGCGAACCTGAAGTCGTCGATGAAGACGAGCTCTGAAATTACTACCCCTCGCCCCGCCCCTTACCGCAATGCCTTCGCCGGGCGAGTATCCGGAGCCGGACGCCGAACTGCCCCGTTCCGCCCCGAACTCGCAGACGAACATGTGGGACGGTGCGCTGCCAGTACGAGGTATACCGTCCGTTCATGGCGAACAGACCCGCTGACAACTGGCGTGCCTAAATGGCCGAGACAGCCCGCGAAGTGGCGGCCGGGATCCGTCGGCGGGGCGGCTCCCACCCGGAGTCGTTGCTGCGGGTGACGAACGCCGCCTTGGAGTGGTTTGAGGGAGAGGTGCGCGTGTTGCGGGAACCGTCCGGCGAAGCTGTCTTCGGGGCCGTGGAGAGGGTAGTTCTCGCACTGAACGCGATCGCCGGAAGCGACTAGCACGGGCGCTGGATTCTGCATGGAGAGACGCCCGGCGCGACGCCGGACGCCGTGAGCAGCGTCGCACCACCCGCGACCCTGCATCGGCGGCCACGAAGAGGGCAGCCGGACCCGTGACGGACGGCTGTCGAAACTCGACCACGAACGGCCTGCTGTCGACCGTGCGCTACTGACCGCCTCCGGGCGCCTCCACCATGTCACTGCCCGGCGTCGCGTCATCGACCGGAGGACCCGGGCGCTCGTTCGTGACGACCCGTTCCCAGTGCTCCTCGACCGTCTCGCCGCTCTCACTCGCGGCGCCGCGCGCAGCGGACTTGGCGGGGCTGTCCAGGTCCTGGGACAACCGGGCGCCGGTCATGCCGCCGAACGGTTCGTACCGCTCGTTTTCGGCGTCGTAGTGCCCGGCGAAAACATAACCTCGGCCAGGCACGAGCGCGACGCCCCCTTCGCCGGCCGTCTCATTACCCTCGCTGTCCACGTACGCGATGGCGTTGACGATCACCGTGCCTTCGGCGTTTCCCTTGAACGCCTTGGTCACCTTGACCTGCCACTGCTGTTCCAGTTCGCCGGCCTGGTCGGTCTCGTTCTGGCTTACCTTTTTCACGACTCGGGCGTGAAAGACGTCGGTGGAGGCATAGGAGAGGTACTCGTCCTTGGAAAGATCAGGAGCGAGCAGATCCTCCTGGACCGTCGGCTCCGATACGTAGCTCTTATTGCCGCTGTCACTGGTCCACACGGTGAAGGCGGCCGCCCCAAGAACGGCAGCTGCGGCAACGCCGACGGCAAGGACTCGGGTCCTCTTCACAGAGATCAGTTCCCCCAAAGCTTGTGGTAGTCGTTGCGGTCACGGCGCGTGGGTTTGGTGTCGGGCAGATAGCGCCCGCTAGGCCCCATGATGGAGAGACCGTAGTTCTGATCCTTGTGGCACAGGCCGAGCGCGTGGCCGAGTTCATGCGCTGCGGCGCCTCGCCGGTAGTACGGCTTGTCGAAGGGCCCAGGCCGTCCGGACTTGAGGTAGTAGTCGTTCATCTCAATGGTGTCGGTCGCACCGAAACTTCCGTACATGGTCCAGGTGGCCAGCGCGCCGTCCTTTTTGTTCTTGTCCTTCCAGTGCAGGTCATTACTGGTGGCCCAGGAGTCGCCCTTGATCTCCACCTGCCCGAGGCCATTGCTGGTCCAGGCTTTGTTGGCCTTCTTGCGGGCGTCGTCGTACTTGCTGGACTGAGTCCAACGGATCTCGCCACCATCTACGGGGGAACGCGAGGTCGAGTCGCGGGCTGAGCCAATGCACGCGGAACCTGTACGCATAGGTGCCACGGTGATGTCGGGATCGGCCGGGCCGTCGGAGTCGGCGGCGTACGCGGGCGCCGTAACGGATGCCACTGCGACCACGGTGAGTACGCCGAGGGTGGGTATCCAGCCGGTGCGCCTGAGTCTGATGTTGTTGATCATCACGTAAATGATCCGTGAATTTGGAGGTCGGAAGACATGCCTCCGTCCTCAAGTTGTCCTGATCCAGGCGGTCCCGGTCCGGAATCTCATGGATCTGGGCAGAAAGAGGAAGCCGCCATGCACGTGCCGGTGACGTCGGCCGCCCGGTGTGGAGCAAGAATCACGGCGACCCCAGCGGGTCATGCGAGTGACAACTGGGACTCAGGCGCCTGCGAGGGGCTTTGAGTCCCGTACGCAGATGTCGAGTTGTGTCCGATCGCCGGTCATGAGGGAGGCGCGCCCGGCTGTGGGGTGCCGGGCGCGCCTGGGGGTTGTCGTGTGTGGGGAACGACGCGTTCAGGTCATGCGGGTGGTGGGGTCAGCGGTGGTGGTGGCCGTTGTCGATGTGGTGGTGGTCGCCGTGGTGGTGGCCGCCGTCGCCGTGACGGTGGTCGCCGTGACGGTGGTCGCCGTTGCGGTGGTCGCCCTGGCCGTGGTCGCCGTGGCGGTGGTGGCCCCAGGATTCGCTGTCGATGAAGCGGCCGCGGTCGTTGCGGAGGGTGGCGGTGTCGGAGCGGTTGCCCCAGATCTGGTGGCGGCTGCCCTGGAACAGGTCGCTGGCGGTGTCACGGCCGAAGCCGGTGTGGATGCGGACCGTCGTACGGCCCCGGAGGCGGTAGTCGTCGAAGGTGTAGGTGCGGCCGTCCTCGTTCTCGAGGGTCCAGCCGTCGAGGTTGACGCCGTGCCTGGCGGTGTTGGTGATTTCGACCCACTCCCGGTTCAGGGAGCGGTTCGAGCGGTCGTCGCGGCCCGGGGCGTCGTACTGGACCTCCGAGATCGTCACCCTCGGCCGCTCGTGACGGGCGTGGTCGGCGGCGGACGCCGGCAGTGTGACGACCGAGATCAGAGCGCCGGCCGCGAGCGTGGCAGCGGCGAGACGGCGGGCGCCGACAGAAGCGGTAGCGGACAAGAGGGCTCCTTCGTGGTGCGGATGCCTTCCCCGGGTCGCCGATGCGGGCCACAGGGAAGTGTGTGTTGGCGGCCGGTTGGCCACACGCACACTCTGTCCACGTCGTGGAGAAATCGTGGTGCAACATCCCCCTCTGTTACTTGTTGTCCATATTTCTATGACTCTCGCATGCAACATCCATCAATGCGTTTTACGCCCCGTATCACCTCGACGGGAGGTGGGGACCCCTTACGGGCGTTGGGGTGCGGCGCCCCCTCAGCACCGTGCGCCGCCCCGGAAGGACCCGGGCAACACCCGAAAGTGAGTAACAGGGGGTGCCGACAAGCGAGGGCGGGACGCGCCGGGATGCGGGGCGACGGGCGACGGCGAGAGCGCGGTACGCGCCCGGAGCGGCTCGGATCACGGACCCATCCCACGCCCCAAGCGCGCGTTAAGTGACCTGCGTCACTTCATGTCACAGGCGTCGGTCCCCCGGTGTCTTGAGGCCGAACGCCTTGAGACAGAGGAGCAAGCCATGTCTCCCAGGAGTGGCAGGAGTGGCATGAAGCACCGCATCGTCGTTCTCGGCGCCGGATATGCCGGGGCGTACGTGGCCGGGACGCTGGCGCGGCGACTGGCTCCGGCGGAGGTCGGGATCGCCGTGGTGAACGCCGAGCCTGACTTCGTAGCCAGTCGGTTGGGCCGTGCTGGCGGCCCTCGCCCTCCTGCTCCTGTGGGAACTCGGCAGGTTCCTGGCCCGCCGCGCCCGGGCCGTGTGACGGCGTTCCCGGGCCGCGAGACGGCGCGGCGGAGCGGGCGCGCCGTCGTGACCGGTCCCCGCCCAGGTGAAAAGCACAGTGAAGAGGGAGGGCGCGGTGGAGGGGGAGGCGGAGGTGGCCGCAGGAATTTCTAGGACGATCGGCCCGGTGCGTGCACACTGGGGGCAGAGTGCCGGTAGGCACCACCGGGAAGGATCGACATGCTGATCATCTTTGGCACCAAGGGTTACCTGTACCAGCTCGCGATACTCACGCTGGTGTGCGGGCAGTGCGGAAACCCCTCCGCGCACACGCTGCGGAAGCGGGTCACGAAGTTCACGTTGTTCTTCGTGCCGCTGTTCCCGGTGTCGACGAAGTACCAGACGCAGTGCACGTTCTGCGGGGCGGAGCAGAAGGTGACCGCCGAGCAGGCGGAACAGCTCCAGGCGCAGGGCGCGGCCAGCCCGAGCGGTCACCACCAGGGCCAGAGCCAGCAGCAGCCGTACCAGTCCTGACACCCGGCTCTCAGGAGGACAGGCGGCTCATCACCGCCTCGAAGACCTCCGAGAACCCGGAGGCGCGGTGCAGTTCGGGCGAGAGGGTGTTCATGTCGCGCAGGATGTCGGCCAGCCGGGGCAGCTGGGCGCGGATCTCCGTGTAGAGGTCGATGTCCTCGCGGAAGCCCTGGAGGTTGGCGGCCGAGACGCTCCGCATGGCCTCGTCCAGCTCGTTGATCTGCTCCTCCCAGTACCGTACGTAGCCGATGCGGTCCTGCGGCCGGTAGATCCGGGCGTCGGGGAGGACCACGGGGAAGACCCGGTCGGTGAACTCGCCGTGGCGGGCGGTCTCCAGGAGTTCGAACAGGCAGTTCTGCGACTTCAGATAGGCGTCGCTGATCACCAGGACCACGCACTTGCCCTGCCCGAGGCGGGCCATGAAGTCCTTGATGGACGCCTTGTAGCCGATGTCCCGCCGGTCGCGCACCACGGTGACGCCCCTGGCCTGGAACGCCTCGTCCAGTTCGTCGGCGAGCGCGTTGCTCTCCTTGCTCCAGGAATACGACAGGTAGACCTCCGTGTCGGACGGGGCCGACGGTCGCACCACCACTGCACGCTCCTCACGCCTCTGTCGTTCCCACTCGCGCCGCAACGTCACGCGCAGCGGCTGGAAGGCCGGATGGTTGAAGGGGATGGCGTACAGCGTCAGCACCAGGTCGAACAGGCCGACCACATGGCGGGTCTCGTCCTGGAACCTGCCGGGCGCGAGGCCGCGGAGGAGTTCGACGGGCTGGAGGCTGTCGGCCGTGCCGGCCCGCAGCAACGGGATCACCCGCGGCCACGCGCCGGCGCCGGCGCCGCGCCGGGCGCGGATCAGGCCCGCGTCGACGGCCGCCGCGTCCTCGGGCTGGGTCAGGGCCCGCAGGTGGTCGGGGGTCACCACGACCAGGACGACGTCGTCGGGGCGTACGTCGGCCGGGTCGTCCACCATGAGCACCCCGGCCTCGCGCAGGTCGCGGGCGAGCCGGGACGCCCAGGCGGCGTCGCCGGGCTGTCGGCTGAGATAGCAGCGGGGCACCGCGCGGTCGCTGCGGAAACTCTTCACCCGCACGAGGAGCGACTCGTACGTGCTGCGCAGCCGGGCCGCCGCCTCGTCCCGTTCGACGAGCCGGGTGTCCTCGGCGCCGAGCGCGACCGGCTGCTCAGTGTCGGGGAGGTCGATGCGGTCGCCGCAGCGGAAGCAGAACATGACCCGTACGCCGTCGCGCAGGGAGCCCATCACCGCCGAGCGCTCCTGCCGGTGCCCGTCGGCGCAGGACACCGGCGGGAAGACGGTCACCGTCACCTCGCGCTGGTACAGGAACCGCTCGAACAGCCCCTGGAACATACGGCGCCCGTACGGGGGCACCGCCGCGCTGTAGTGCAGGACGAGCTCGATCTCGCCCTCGCGCTCCTGGAAGAGCCGGAACCCGCAGATCTGCCCGCTGCCCATGTCGAACTGGGCCTGGCTCTGCCAGTAGTTGACGCGGGTGAACGTCTGGGTGTGGCCGAGCAGCACCACCAGCGCGGGGTAGACGTTCTCGACCTGGCCGCGGACCACGTACGACACGTCGTCGACCGTCTCGATCGCGTCGAACAGCGGGCGCTTCTGCTTGATCAGACCGGGGAAGATCAGCAGGGTCTCCGCCCCGAGCGTGTCGCGGAAGCACAGGTTGTGCTCCAGGAACCGCACGACGGCGGCGTCCAGCAGCACCTGCTGCTCGGCGGGGTCCAGGGCGTCGACCTCGGGCAGCGGGTAGTCGCCGCCGAGCAGCGTGGACTCGCTGAGCGCGCCCAGTTCCTGCGGATGCTTGTCGGCCTGGAGGAAGACGGACGAGGCGAGGTCGACCAGCAGCTCCGGGGCCAGCAGGACGGTCTGCGCACCGGAGGAGGTCCGCAGCACGGAGACATAGCCGTGGTTCTCCAGGTGTCCGACCGCCGTCATCATCTCGGCGTCGGTGAACCGCCACTCGGGGTCCGTCTCCAGCAGCTGCCGGCGCAGATCGGCGGGCGCCACAAGGACGCCGCGGCGGTCCGGCCGCTCCTTCAGCGCGAGCACGAACTCCTTGATCCGCTTGAACGTGAGGGTCGTGACCGTGGTGGTCATCCGCTCCCACTGGATCTGCTCGCGCAGCAGCTCCATCAGCGCGCCGACGCCGGTGCCGGTCGCCGCGCTGGTGCTGACGTAGCCGCCGGTGATGCCCTGGGCCTGGCAGTACTGGTCCAGCTCCGCCTGCGACACCACGGGGGCGCCCCGGTCGACGCGCGCCCCGACCAGGACGGTCGGGGGCAGCGCCCTCCTCCCCGAGAGCTGCTGCAGCCAGAACTGCACCCCTTTCAGGGGCTCCTGGCGGTTCGTCGGGTCGAACAGCACGAGGGCGAGATCGACGTTGTCGAGGAATATCGCGTGCACGGGGCGGTAGACGTGCTGACCGGCGAGGTCCCAGAGGACGGCCTCGCAGTCCGTGCCGTCGGCGCGCTGCGTCCGTACGTCGTCGATGAGCCAGAACTGCTGGCCGTGTGTGGAGGCGTGTTCCTTGAACTCGTCGTGCGCGAGCCGCCATCCGAGCCCTGTCTTGCCGACCCCCGAGTCCCCCACGAGGACGACCTTGGCGGTCATGTACCGCACGGAGTCGCCGACTGCCTGATGACCGAGCAGCTGGTCGAGGTCGTAGTCCCAGAGGGAGAGGCCGGTTTGGTTGTTCCAGAGGGCGAGCCGCGGCTCTTTGGGATGGAAGGCGAAGGTGGTCATGGTGCGCTCACGTGTGGGGGAGCCGCCTCCCATGACGCCGTCGATGAACGGGTCGTACTCAGCTTCGAAGAGGGGGTCGTGTTCGCCGTCGTAGTCGAAGTCGTCGAGGGAGGAGAGATCACGGTCGTCGAGGTCGTCGCCCTCGGCCTCGGCCGCGGGCATCCGCAGGACCGCGACCGTGGTCCAGTCGTCCGTGCGCCACAGGCGGATCGTGTGGTCGCTGGACGCGGTGCCCAGGAGTCTGCCGTCGGCGGAGAACATCATGTCGGTGACACTCCCGGTGTGCCCCTCCAGGCTGATGACGGCGTCCGTCGCGATCTCCAGGCAGCTGACCTCGCCCGCGTTGGTGCTGGCGACCACCGTCGTGCCGTCGGGGGACCAGGCGACGCACGTCACGATGTTCCGATGCCTCCAGACGTGGACGGGGCGTCCGCCGTTCCTGGGGTTCTTCCAGATCATGACGGTCTCGTCCGCCGAGCCGGTCGCCAGCATCGTGTCGTCCGGCGACCAGGCGAGGCGGTTCACGTAGTTTTCATGCGCTTCGATGGTGCGCAACGGCTGATCGCCACGGGTGTCCCACAGCCGCACCGTGTTGTCCTGCGCGCCGGATGCCAGCAGGTCCGTCGCGTGCGACCATGTGACATGGCCGACCCAGCGTTGGTGCGCCGTCAGTCGCAGGGACTGGGTGGGGCGGTCGATGTCCCACACCCGGACGCCGTGGAGCCCGCAGGCGGCAGCGAGGCGTGAGCCGTCCGGCGACCAGCTCACCCGGTTGACGTAACCTCGCGTGCCGCGCGCACGGAGGATCGCGACGTCCGAGTGGTTCTCGGAGTTCAGGACTCGTATCTGGCTGCGGTCGGCGGGTACCGCGAGCAGTCGTCCGTCAGGCGACCAGGCTACGTACCGCGCGCAGTCCTTGCCCGGCGGCTGTCCCACCACCTGACTCAGCCACACCCCGTCGTTGGACGAAACCCCGTGTTCCGACATGGCCCCCGTCGTCCTTCACCGTCGTCTTCGCGGTCCCACCCCCGCGAAGGGTGTTCCAGGGTAGTGCCGCCGCCTGGGCGGGCTCACCCGATCCCGTCCGGGCGCCGTTCCCTGCCCGCTCCCCGTCGCGGCAGTCGTGGTGGCCGCGGTTGCGCGTGGGGGGTCGGGGGCCCGGTCCACGTGGTCGTCGCCGTGGTCGCCGCCAGGAGGATCGTCATGTGTTCGGCGAAGTCGTGGCGTGGCAGGGGGAGTTCGAAGTCGGGGTTGTCGACGTAGCCGAGCGTCACCGCTCCGGGGACGTAGTGCATGACCGCGTCGGCGAGTTCCGTGCGGGGCAGGGCCGTGCGGTCGAGGTGGGTCAGGGCCCGGAGCACCGTCGGGAAGCTGGCGTCGTACGCGGTGGGGACGCCGGCGTCGGGGACCGCCGTGAGGGGTTCCGGCGACGGGCGCGTGCCGATGTTGGTCTGTTCGCGCCACCACGCCGCCGCCTCCGCGTCGCCGAGGACCAGGTGCTGGAGGTAGAGGCAGTACGAGGCGAGGTCGTCGCCGGCGCCGGCCGCGTACTGCCACCAGGAGCGGGCGCTGTCCGCGGCGTCGGCGAGCTGGAGGACGCAGCCGAGGACGCGGGCGCCGGGCGGCTCGGGCAGGTGCTCGGTGACGAACGCCTGGAGGGAGTCGGAGGTGGTGTGGGCGAGGACCGTCTCGCACAGGGTGCGCAGGTCGCGGGCGGCCATCGTGCGGGTGTGGTCGTGCTGGCGGGCGGCGCCGCCGACGAGCGGGTCCTGACCGGGCGCGCCGGGCACTATGTCGTGCGGTATCACCGGCGTCTCGAGGAGGCGGGCGCGGGCGAGGAGGTCGTCCAGCGGGGTCGGCGGGGGCATGGG
>NZ_LIRK01000535.1 GCF_001419765.1 Streptomyces torulosus | reverse complement strand
ACCAGCATGTCGTTCCACACCCACAGGAACTGGAAGATCCCGAGGGACGCGAGCGCCGGGGCGGCCAGCGGCAGGACCACCGTCGCGAACAGCCGTACCTCGCCCGCCCCGTCCAGCCGCGCCGCCTCCAGCAGCTCGCGTGGGATCTCCGCGAAGAAGTTCCGCAGCAGGAAGATCGCGAACGGCAGTCCGAAGCCCACGTGGAACAGGACGACACCGATGATGTCGCCGAAGATCCCGAGGTCCCGGAAGAGACCCGACAGCGGGATCAACGCCACCTGCACCGGCACCACCAGCAGCCCGACCACGACCATGAACCACCAGTCCCGGCCCTTGAAGTCCATCCACGCGAAGGCGTATCCGGCCATCGCGCCGATCAGGACGACGAGCAGCGTCGCCGGGACCGTGATCCAGACCGTGTTGAACAGCGCGTCGGTGATCCCGTCGTTCTCCAGGAGCGACTCGTAACTCTTCGTGGTGAGTTGGGCGGGCGCCGAGAACACCTTCCACCAGCCCGACTCGGCGATGTCCGTCGGGTCGCGGAACGACGACACCAGCAGACCGAACGTCGGCACCAGCCAGAACAGCGCCACCAGCAGCAGGAAGATCCGCAGCGCGCCCCCCGCCGCCCCGCTCGCCACCCGGGCGGCGACCGAACGCCTGGCTCGTACGGGCGCCGCGCCCGCGGGGTTCTTCGGGGCCGGCGCCGGGGCCGGGGTTTCGAGGGCGGTCACCGCTGGCGCTCCTTCCGCAGTCGCCGGATGTTGACCCACATCACCGGCAGCACGAGCAGCAGCAGCACCACACCGATGGCGCTGCCCAGCCCGAAGTCGCCTCCGCCGCCGTACGACGCCAAGTAGAGCTGCAGGGCGAGGACGTTGGCCTCGTCCTGGGTCGGCTGCGGCGCGATGATGTAGACGAGGTCGAAGATCTTCATCACGTTGATCATCAGCGTGACGAGGACGACGACCAGGACCGGCGCGAGCAGCGGCACCGTGATCCGGCGGAACACCTGCCACTCGTTCGCCCCGTCCACCCGCGCCGCCTCCAGCAGGTTCCGGTCGACACCGGCCAGCCCGGCCGCGATCAGCACCATCGCGAACCCGGCCCACATCCAGACGTACGAGCCGATGACGGCCGGTGTCACCAGGGCCGGACCGAGCCAGTCGATGCCGTTGTACGGCGCCGCGAAGTTCGAGCCCGGCAGCCGCAGTCGCGCTCCGTCGGCCGACTCCGGAAGGCTGAACGTGCCGTCGGCGCCGCTGGTCGCGGTGGCGACGACCTTCCCGTCCTGCACCGCCTCCACCTTGACGCCCTCCAGCGCCTTCTCGCCCCGGTCGACGGCGCCCTTCTCACCGCCGCCGCCGAGCCGGAAGTCCAGCCAGACGGTCCCCGTGACACCGTTCCCGGTGGGTGCCTTCGCGTCCTCGGGGTTGCCCGGCAGCCGGTTCGGCGCGATACCGACGAGCGGCAGCAGCGCCGGGGTGCCCGCGCGGACGGCGCCCTCCGTGGTGAACGACCCGCCGCCGGACGGCCGCAGATCGCTGACCTGGGCGTTGGGGCGCGCCTTCGGATACACGGACTCGTCGGCGAACACGTCGTGCACGGACGTCACGACCGCGTTCGCGACGCCCTGGTCCGGGTCCTGCTCGTACACCAGCCGGAAGATGATGCCCGCGGCCAGCATCGAGATCGCCATCGGCATGAAGACGATCAGCTTGAACGCCGTTCCCCAGCGCACCCGTTCCGTCAGCACCGCGAAGATCAGACCGAGCGCGGTGACCAGGGCCGGGGCCACCGCCACCCAGATCGCGGTGTTGCGGACGGCGACGAGGGTGGCGTCGTCGGTGAAGATCTCCGCGTAGTTGTCGAGGCCGACGAAGCCCGAGCCGCTCGCGTCGAACAGGCTCCGCCAGACCGAGTACCCGATCGGGTAGACCACGAGCGCGCCGAGCAGCACCAGCGCGGGCAGCAGGAACAGCACCGCCACCCACAGCCGGGTGCCCGTCACGCTCTTGCGCGGTGCGGCGGGGGGTGTCGGCAGCGCGCCGGCACCCCCCGCCGTCTTCGCCACGGCGGACGACATGACGGGCGTCAGCCGTTCCCGTAGGCCTTGGCCGCGTCCGTCTCCAGCTTCTTCTGGGCGCCGGACACGTCGTCGGGGTTCTTCAGGAAGTCCTGGAGGTCCTTCCACTCGCCGACGCCCTGTGTGCCACCGAACGCCGCGGGCGCCTGGTCGGACATGTCGAAGCGGAAGTCGTCGCCCGCCGCGAGCAGCGCCTTGGCGATCTCCCGGGTGACGTCGTCCTTGTACGTCCCCTGGTCCATCTCCTTGTTGGGGGAGAGGAAGCCGCCCTGCGCCGCCCAGATCTCCGCCGCGTCGGTCGAGGCGAGGAAGGTGAGCAGCGCCTGCGCGCCCTTGCCGTCCTTCAGCGCCACCGCCGCGTCGCCGCCGGTGACCACCGGGGAGTCGTCGCCGACCGCCGGGAACGGGAAGACCTTGGCGTCCGAGCCGATCTTCGCGTCCGTGTCGCCGTTGATGGTGACGGCCACGAAGTCGCCCTCGAAGACCATGCCGGCCGGGGTGTCACCGCTGAACGTCTGCGTGATCGACTTCGGGTACTCCGTCTGCAGGGCGCCGGACGCCCCGCCCGCGATCAGCTCGTCCTTGCCCCACAGTTCGGCGAGGGTGGTGAGGGCCTCCTTGACGGAGGGGTCCGTCCACTTGATCTCGTGCTTGGCCAGCTGGTCGTACTTCTCGGGGCCGGCCTGGGAGAGATAGACGTTCTCGAACCAGTCGGTGAGCGTCCAGCCGTCGGCGCCGCCGATGGAGACGGCCGGGGAGCCGGCGTCGGACAGCGTCTGCGCCGTCTGGAGGAACTCGTCCCAGGTCTTGGGCTCCTCGGTGACGCCGGCCGCCTCGAAGGCCGTGCTGTTGTACCAGACGAGGGACTTGTTGGCGGCCTTCGCGTACACGCCGTACTGCTTGCCCTCGTACGCGCCCAGGTCCTTCCAGCCGTCCGAGAAGTTCTTGTCGAGCTGGGCCAGGGCCTCACTGCCGAGCGGTTTGATCCAGCCCTTCTCGGCGAACTGGTGCAGTACGCCGACCTGGGGCAGGAACGCCACGTCCGGTGGCTTGCCGCCCTCGATCTTCGTACCGAGGAACGTGGAGGTGTTGTTGCCGGTCGGTACGAAGCTCACCGTGGCGCCGGTGCGTTTCTCGAACTCGTCCAGCACCTTCTGGAAGTTGTCCAGCTCCGGGCCGGTGAAGACGGCCGCGACCTCCAGCTTCTGGCCGTCGAGCTTGGGGAGTTGGACGGTGGGCTTGCCGCCGTTGTCGCCGCTGCCGTTGTCGCCGTCGTCACCGCCGTCGTCCCCGCCGCAGGCGGC
>NZ_LIRK01000534.1 GCF_001419765.1 Streptomyces torulosus | reverse complement strand
GCCGAGGGCGCCCGCACTCCGGCGGAGTCCGTGCGGGCCCCCTCGGCCGCGCCGCCCCATCGGCCCACGTTCACCCGAGGGACACTGGGCGTCTCCCGCTACCAGGAGTCGGGGTACGCGGCCACGGTGACCTCGGTGGCCGCCCAAGGACACCAGCTGACCGTGGCCTTGCGCGCCAGGGGTAAGTCGGACCTGCGGGAGGCGAACACCACGTGCCTCGAAGTGCACGGCTCAGACGGGACGTTCACCGTGCATCCGTTCGCGCAGAACGCAGAGACAGCCCGGCCCGGCGCCTTCGACGGAACCCTGACCTTTCCCCTGCTCGTGTCGGGAAGGTACGCCCTGCGGTACTCCTGCCGGAGCGACTACTCGGCGGTCGACCTGGGCACGGCTCGTGTGCCGCACATCAGCATCTCCCGCTACAGCGACGAGTACTTCGCCGTGATCCTCTCGACGGACCGCACATCCCGCGGGCTCCAGCTGGTGTTCGCCTCCACCGGAAGAACAGACCTTCGGGACCCCCGCACCTCGTGCCTGAACCGGGGCGGCGCGGAAGAGTACCCGGTGAACGTCCGGCTGGACCGCAGCGAGACGACGCTCGATCACTACCACTTCGGCGTCATGGACTTCCCGCCCGTCGCGGCGAACAGCAGCTTCACCTACTCGTGTTTCCCCGACTATAGTGCCGCGCCCCTGACCTGACGAGTTGATGGCTCCGCTTGATGGCTCCGACCTCATGACGACCACTCAAAGTTTCGTATCAACGCCGCATTGTGATTGACGCTCCGGTCCCGCACTGTGATCTGCCATGGACAACGGATCGCAGGCGGGGGAGATCGTCCTGGTCGAACTGAGGAACGTACGCGAGACGACCATCGGCACGATCAAGCAGCTCACCTCTCTCGGGACAGTCGCCCTGATCGCCCTGGTGGCGGCGGCGGTGCTCGCCGTACGAGCCGTCGTGCTCCGCCCCGAGATGCGCCGGAACACGAGCATCGCCTGGGCCTTCGGCGTCTTCTGGCCGCGCGCCTCACACCCCTTCGCGCCGGCTGCCTGGACCGCACGGGCCGTGCCCGAACTCACGCACCGCATCAAGCACCTGCTCGACTCGGACACTGACACGGGCACGGACACACGGATCCTGGTGCACGCGCACTCCATGGGGGCCGCGTTCGCCGTGGCCGCGCTGTGGCAGATCCCCTCCGCACTCCGCCCGCGTATCGCCCTGTTGACCACGGGAAGCCCGATCAGCAGGGTGTTCAAACGCCACTATCCCGGCTATGTCACCGTCGAGTCCCTCGAGTCGCTCGTCCGCGGTGGAGAGGGGGACGAAGGACTCGGCTCCGCGCCTGGACCAACGTCTACCGTCCGACCGACCCGTTGGCCGGCCCGACCGGGATCCGTGGTGTGAGGGAGCTGAAGTGGATGGACGGGGTGGATGCCAGCAACGAGCGGTCCCATGCCCGTACCCCTGCCCAGCCCGTCTTCTGGCCCCTGGAGCGGCACTACGGATACCGCCGCGACCCGCGGATCGCGGAGGTCCGCCGACAGATCCTGAACGATCTGGTCGGGCCCACTCGTCCCTCGCCGCCCACGGTGGTTCCTCCCGCTCCGCGCCGGCCCACGCCCACGCCCAGACCTGTGACGGGCTCGCCGGACGGTGCCGTCGGCGGCTGAGGTCCAGCCGCCGACCGGTACCGCCCGCACGATGACGAGCTGCGGTGGGTCAGATGCCGCCGGTGTTGAGCAGTCGGTTGGGGGTGTCGGCGCGGACGCCCCGCACGACGCCACGGGTGGCCGTACGGTCGAGCCAGACGTGCACCTCGTCGGCCGTGGCGCGGGGGTGGGCCGACAGGTACAGCGCGATCACGCCGGTCGCGTGCGGCGCGGCCCAGGACGTCGCGCCGAACTCCTCGGTGACCGTACCGCCGCCGGCGAGGGCGGCGGTGACCTTCTGGCCGGGGGCGTACAGGTCCACGCACCGCCCGTAGCCCGATCCGTGGGAGGCGGTGTCGTTCCAGACCCGGTCCTTCGAGGTGGAGGCCGCGACGACGATCGTGCCGCGGACGCCGGCCGGGGAGTGCTTGCAGGCGTCGTCGCGGAAGTTGCCGGCCGACACCACCGTCGGGATCCCCGCGTCGACCATCTTCTTCACCGCGGCGTCCAGGGCCGCCGACCGGCGGTCGAGGTTGAGCGACATGTTCACCACCGCGGGCTTCTGCGCGTGGGCGGTGACCCACTTGACCGACTTCACCAGGGCCGCCTCGGCCGCCGCCTGGGAGCCGCCGCCGTCGCTCTCGCACAGGATGCCCTGGACGCGTACGAGTTCCGCCTTGGGCGCCACGCCGTACTTCGCCCCGCCGATGACGCCCGCGACGAAGGTGCCGTGGCCGACGCCCTCTTCGCTGAAGCAGTCACCGGAGTCCTTCGGACCGACGAAGTCGGCTCCGCGGTGAGCGCGTCCGCCGAACTCCTTGTGGGAGATGTCCATCCCCGTGTCGATCACATAGACGTGAACGCCCTTGCCCGTGGCTTTGGTGGTGAACTTGCCGTTCAAGGGCCGCGCGCGCTGGTCCAGGATGTCCAGGTTCCACGGCACCTTCCGGGTGAGGGGCGACGCCGCGGTCTGCGCCAGCCCGGACGACTTTCCCTCGATGTCGGGCGAGGTCGAGGCCGCGCCGGACGGCGCCCCGTCCCCGGTGTGCGCCGAGGACTCCCCCGTGCGGGACGTCCCGCGGCCCCCCTCGGCCGCCGCACCGGCTTCGCCGCCGCAGGCCGAGGCCCCGAGCACCGTCAGCATGGCCATCACCACAAGTCCGGCCTTTGTCACGTTCCGCGCCACAACGTCCCCCATGGTCCTCTTCGCGCACAGTCAGCGCACTAGACGACGAGGGAGGGGTGGGCGGTTCCGGCCAGGTGTGCGGGCGGGTCGGGTACACGACGAGGCGTTCGCCGGGGATTCGACGGGGAGACGTCGGCGGCGGCATGTTTCGTACGCTGGGCGGCATGCGCATGCGCCCCACCTTGAGCTGGTCTCCCGCCGAGGACCTTCCGCCGGGCACCACGGATCTCGGACCCGTCGCCGACGCCCTGGGTTCCGGTGGTGTGCTGGTGCTCAGTGGGGCGGGCATCTCCACGGAGTCGGGCATCCCCGACTACCGCGGCGAGGGCGGCAGCCTGAGCCGGCACACCCCGATGACCTACCAGGACTTCACGGCGAGCGCCCAGGCGCGGCGCCGGTACTGGGCGCGCAGCCACCTCGGCTGGCGCACCTTCGGGCGCGCACGCCCCAACGCCGGACACCGTGCCGTGGCCGCGTTCGGGCGGCACGGCCTGCTCTCGGGTGTGATCACCCAGAACGTCGACGGTCTGCACCAGGCCGCCGGCAGTGAGGCGGTCGTGGAACTGCACGGAAGCCTGGACCGGGTCGTCTGCCTCTCCTGCGGCGCGTTCAGTCCGCGCCGGGAACTCGCCCGGCGGCTGGAGGAGGCCAACGAGGGCTTCGCGCCGGTGGCCGCCGGGATCAACCCGGACGGCGACGCCGATCTCACCGACGAACAAGTCGGGGACTTCCGTGTCGTGCCGTGTGTCGCCTGCGGCGGCATCCTCAAGCCGGACGTGGTGTTCTTCGGGGAGGCCGTTCCGCCGCAGCGGGTCGAACACTGCCGCTCCCTGGTCCGCCGGGCGACGTGCCTGCTGGTCCTGGGCTCCTCTTTGACGGTGATGTCGGGGCTCCGGTTCGTCCGCCAGGCGGCCGAGGCGGGGACGCCCGTACTGATCGTCAACCGGGACGCCACTCGGGGTGACCGGCACGCCGTCACCCGGGTCGCCCTCCCCCTGGGAGCGGCCCTCACCACGGTGGCCGACTGTCTGGGCGTGCCCGTCGACGACGGCGTGGCCTCCGGGGCGGCGTAGCGCTCAGGCCGAGCGTTACGGGCTACGCCGGGGGCCGCATGCTCCACCTGATCGCCCTGGTCAGGGCGTGGCCCGTGAGCGGTATCGCGACGCCCTCCAGGCCGGGGAGGTGAGGGAGGCCCAACAGGGTGCGGGCCCACTCCGGGAGGGAGGTCACCGCGTTGGCGGCGAGCAGGGCGTAGGCGGGCCGGGCGGCGAGCGGCAGCGGTGGGTGGATCAGCAGGAAGCGCGCGGCCGCCCTGCTCTCCGGTGTGGCACGGAGTTCCGGACGGTACGCGGCGAGGCGCGAGTCGAGTTCCGCCCGGGTGCGGGGCGGGTCCGGCACTCCAAGGGCCGTCGCCACCTTCGCCGTGTCGGCCACGTAGGCGTCGTAGTCGGCGGAGGAGAGGGTCCGCGCCCCGAAGCGTTCGTGGGCGCGGAGGAAGCTGTCCGTCTCGGTGATGTGCACCCATTCGAGCAGATGGGGGTCGCCGGCCAGGTAGTGCTCGCCCTCCGTCGTCGTCCCCCTGACCCGCTCGTGGATCGCGCGGACCCGTTCGACCGCGCTGCGGGCGTCGTCGGCGGTTCCGAAGGTCGTCACGGCCAGGAACGTACTGGTGCGTTGCAGTCGTCCCCAGGGGTCGCCGCGATATCCGGAGTGGGCGGCCACGGCGGCCATGGCCAGCGGGTGCAGGGACTGCAGCAGTAGGGCCCGCAGTCCGCCGATGAACATGGAGGCGTCGCCGTGCACGACGCGGATGGGCCGCTCCGGGCCGAACCAGCGCGGGCCCGGAGTGTTGTGGATGCGGGCACGGTTCGCGGGACCGTCCGGCCCCGCGACGCGCCGGAAGAGTGCAGTGCCGAGCCTGTCCCGCACGCCCGAGACCGTGAGGACGTCCCTGTCCATGGTCCTATTCTGCGTCGTCGTCGGCGAGAAAACAGGTGGCGGTGTTCGTCGGGGCGTCCGCCGAATGCCGGACCGCCTCGTGTGAGCGGGCGGGTGGCGTGGCAGCGATCCTGTATGTCCCTGGTGATCACGCGTGCCGGCCCGGTCGAGGTGCTGCGATGCCCGTGACCACCCGTACGGTTCCGGCGCGCCCCGGATCGCCGTCCGCGCCCGCGCTGCTCGTCGCCGCCCACGGCGGGCCCGCCCTCGCGGTCACCGCTGTCGCGGCCCTGCTCGCACTGCGTGCCGAGCTGCGCCCGTTCGACGTCGTCGCCGTCACCTCGGCGGTGTTCACCGGTCAGCTCACCATCGGCTGGGGCAACGATCTGCTGGATCTCCGTCGTGATCGCGCCGTCGGTCGCGCCGACAAGCCGCTGGCCACCGGAGTCCTCCCGGTCGGGCGGGTGGTGACGGCCCTGGTCGTGGCGGCATGCGCCTGCCTGGTGCTGTCCGTGCTGGCCGACTGGCGGAGCGCGCTGCTCAACGCGACCCTCGCCACCGGTGCGGGCCACGCCTACAACCTGGGGCTCAAGGCGACCGTGTGGTCCTGGGCACCGTACGCCTGCGCTTTCGGGACGCTGCCCTCGGTCGTCACGCTCGCCGACCCGACCCGGGGCTGGGCCCCGCTGTGGATGACCGGCGCGAGCGCCACGCTCGGAGTGGGGGCGCACCTGCTCAACACGCTGCCCGATCTCGTCGACGACGAACGGACCGGTGTCCGCGGCCTCCCCCACCGGATCGGGGAACGCCGCTCACGCATCCTTGCCGCCGTGCTGCTGTCCGCGGCCTCGCTGCTCGCCGTGCTCGGCCCCGCGGGAACGCCGCCGGCCTGGGCCTGGGCGGTGCTCGCCCTGGTGACGGTCCTGGTACTGCTCACGCTGGTCGCCCCGGCCCGTACTCCCTTCCGCGCCGCGGTGGCCATCGCCCTCCTCGATGTCTTCCTGCTCTTGGCGGCCGGTGGATGACCCCGGCAGCCGTCCACGACGTCTTAGGAACTCAGAGGACCTACAGGAGCCACAGGGCCACAGGGCCACAGGGCCACAGGGCCACAGGGCCACAGGGCCACAGGAGCAACGGGAGCAACGGGAGCAACGGGAGACAGCATGAGCACGCGCATCGTCAGCGTTCGCGGCGTCCTGCCGGAACATCGTCATCGGCAGGAGGACATCACCGAGTTAGTCACCACCACCATGATGGCCGAGGAGGCCGCCAGACACGGCGTCGTCGAACGGATGCACCGCAATGTGTGCGTCGAGACCCGGCACACCGTGCTGCCGCTGGAGGAGTACGCCCGGCTCGAGGACTTCGGCCAGTCGAACGACGTCTTCATCCGAGCCGGCGTCGAACTCGGCGCTCGCGCGGTCGTGGACGCGCTCAAGGGCGTGGGCCTCACACCGGCCGACGTCGACTACATCGTGTCGTGCACGGTGACCGGCCTGGCCGTCCCCTCGCTGGAGGCCCGTGTCGCGGCGGAGATCGGGCTGCGTCCCGATGTGGTGCGCCTGCCCCTGGTCGGCCTGGGCTGCGTGGCGGGAGCCGCCGGTGTCGCCCGTCTGCACGACCTGCTGCGCGGTCGCCCGGACGGGGTCGCGGTGCTGATGTCGGTCGAGCTGTGCTCGCTCACGCTGCAGCGCACCGACACCTCGGCCGCCAACATCGTGGCCGGCGGGCTGTTCGGGGACGGCGCCGCGGCGGTGGTCGCCGTGGGAACGGAGCACCCGCTCGCGCAGTCCGACGACCCGGCCCGCCCGGAGGTCCTCGCATCACGCAGCCGCCTCTACCCCGACTCGGAACGCATGATGGGCTGGGACGTGGGTGCCGGAGGGCTGAAGATCGTGCTCGATCCCTCCGTCCCCGACCTGGTGCGTCACCACGTGGGAGAAGACGTCCGCGGCTTCCTCGCCGACCACGGGCTGGCCAGCGACGACCTCGGCTGGTACGTGGCGCACCCCGGCGGGCCCAAGGTGCTGGAAGCGCTGCAGGACGCCCTCGGGGTCGAGCGGGACGCGCTGCGCATGACCTGGGACTCGTTGCGCAGGATCGGCAACCTGTCCTCGTCCTCGGTACTGCACGTCCTGGCGGACACGCTGGCCGAGCGTCCGCCCCCGCCGGGCTCCCACGGGCTCATGCTCGCCATGGGGCCGGGCTTCTGCTCCGAGTTCGTACTCCTGCGCGCTCCGGGGGGTGCGCCGTGAGCAGCGAGGCCCTGTTCACCGTCCTGGTGCTGGCGGTCGGCCTGGAGCGGGTCGCCGAGCTGGTCGTTTCCCGGCGCAACGCCGCCCTGAGCTTCGCGCGGGGCGGCGTGGAGGCCGGGCGGGGGCACTACCCGTTCATGGTGGTCCTGCACACGGGTCTGCTCGTCGGCGCGCTCGCGGAGGTGTGGCTGCGCCGACCGGACGCTGTGGCGGTCCTCGCCTGGACCATGCTCGCTGTCGTCGCGGCCTCGCAGGCGTTGCGATGGTGGTGCATCACCACCCTGGGACGGCAGTGGAACACCCGGGTGATCGTCGTGCCGGGCGCCGCGCGCGTGGCGGACGGCCCCTACCGCTGGATTCCGCATCCCAACTACGTCGCCGTCGTCGCTGAGGGGCTCGCACTCCCCCTGGTGCATTCGGCCTGGGTCACGGCGATCGCCTTCACCGCGCTGAACGGGTTCCTGCTCGCCGCCCGCATCCGCACCGAGGACGCCGCCCTGGCCCAACTGACCTGAAGGAGAGCACCCATGGACCTGCTCGTCGTCGGCGGAGGCCCAGCGGGCCTGGCCAGCGCCCTGCACGCGGCCCGCGCCGGGCTCGACGTCGCCGTGTGGGAGCAACGCGCGGGCACCGTCGACAAGGCGTGCGGCGAAGGGTTGATGCCCGGCGCCGTCACCGCCCTGGCGGCGCTCGGTCTGCACCCGCCCGGCCATGCCCTGCGCGGCATCCGCTATGTGGCCGAACGGCACCGGGTCGACGCGGACTTCGCGGCGAGCACCGCCTCACGCAGCGCCGCGTGCAGCGTCGTACGACGGACGCCCCGGCCGGGGCCCGCCGCGAAGTCCGCGTCGACCCGGTGCCGTTCGGCCACATAGCGGATGCCGCGCAGGGCATGGCCGGGCGGGTGCAGACCGAGCGCCGCCAGGGCGGTGACGGCGCCGGGCATCAACCCTTCGCCGCACGCCTTGTCGACGGTGCCCGCGCGTTGCTCCCACACGGCGACG
>NZ_LIRK01000533.1 GCF_001419765.1 Streptomyces torulosus | reverse complement strand
CTCATCACCGGCGGTGCCGGCGGCCTCGGGTCCGCGCTCGCCCGCGACCTCGCGGAGCGCGGCGCCCCCGACCTCGTCCTCACCGGCCGCACCCCCACTCCACCCCGAGCCCTGCTCGCCGAACTCCGCGCGCTCGGCGCCCGCGCCCGCTACCAGGCGGCGGACGTGAGCGACGCCGGCGCCATCGACGACCTCGTCGCCGGGCTGCCGCCCCTGGACGGTGTCTTCCACGCGGCCGGTACGGCCCGCCCCGGCAGCCTGCGCGGCAAGTCGGACGACGAGATCGAGGAGACCCTCGCGGCCAAGGTCCACGGCACGGTCCTCCTCGCGGAGGCACTGCGCCGGTACGGCCACGACACCGCCGTCCGCGTCGCCTTCTCCTCCGTCTCCTCGGTCCTGCCCGGCCTGTCCGGCGCCCTCGGCGACTACGCCGCCGCCAACGCGTTCCTCGACGCCTTCACCACCGCCGAGCACGCCGCGGGGCGCCCCTGGCGGGCGATCACCCTCGGACCGGTCTCCGACACGGGCCTGGCGAGCGGCCCTCGCGCCGAGGACCGACTCCGTGCCCGGGGCCTCACCCCCATGCCCGTACGCGCCGCCCTCACCGCCCTCCGCACGGCCCTCACCCTGGACGCGCCCCACGTACTGGTGACGGGCACGACGGAACCGACGCCGACACCGACACCGGACCCCACACAGAGCCCCGCACCGGCACCGGCACCGGCACCGGCACCGGCACCCATCGCTCTCACGCCTGCCTCCGCGCCCGCACCCACACCAACGCCCGAGCCCTCACCCACATCCACATCCACGACCCGCACTGCCGCCGCAAGCAGCACCGCCCCCGAGATCACCGCGCTCCTCCGCCGTCTGCTCGCCGAAGCCCTCCACCGCTCCCCCGAGGACATCGCGGAGGACGCCCCCTTCCTCGGGCTCGGGCTGGACTCCCTCAGTGCCGTGGACCTCGCCCGGCGTCTGGAGCGGGAGCTGGGCCGGCCGCTGCCCGCCACCCTGCTCTTCGAGTACCGCACCATCGGCGAACTGGCCGCCCATCTGGCCACCGGGACGCCCAAGGCGGCACCGCCCGCCCTGCCAGCCGCGCCTCCCGCCATCGGGTCCGGCCGCGACGACGGCCTCCTGCCCCTCACCCCTCTCCAACTCGCCTTCCACACCAGCGCATCGCTGCACGAGGGCGTCACCGCGTACGGCTATGTCCGCCAGACCGTCAGCGGCCCCCTCGACCCCGCGCTCCTCGGCCGGGCGCTCGCCCACCTGGCCCTTCGTCACCCCCTGCTGCGGATGCGGTTGACCAGGGACGGCGGCTCCCGCCCGCGCCAGTACACCGCGCCGGCCGAGGTGCCCACCGCCCACGGTTCCGGGCCCGCCTGGTACGAGATCCGGCGGGTCCCGGCCGGTCCCCGCGACCTGGCCGACCTCGAACAGGCCCTCTGCAACCGCCCCTTCGACCTCACCGCGGAGGACCCCGTACGAGCCGTGCTGGTCCCCGACCAGGAGGACGCGCACCTCATCCATCTGCTCCTGGTCGTCCACCACGCCGCCGCCGACGGCTACAGCCTCAAGGTGCTGAGCGAGGACCTCTGGTCGCTGTACACCGCACTCGCGCGGGGAGAGGGAGCGACCCACGAACTCCCACCCACCTCAGGTGAGTTCGACGACTACGTGGCCGCCCTCACCGCGGAACGGCACTCCCCGGCGTTCGAGCGGGACCAGCGGTACTGGCGCGACCGCCTCACCACGCACCTGTCCGCCCCCTCCAC
>NZ_LIRK01000532.1 GCF_001419765.1 Streptomyces torulosus | reverse complement strand
GTCCCGGCGGCGGGACGGGCGGGGCGCGGCGGCCACGATGGGGCCGCCGCGTCGTAGCCCGGCCGGGCGGGTCAGGCCGCCGCGTCGAAGCCCGTGTCGCGGGCGAGCTTCTTCAGTTCGAGCAGCGCGTGCTTCTCGATCTGGCGGATCCGCTCACGGGTGAGCCCGTGTTCCTTGCCGACCTCGGTGAGCGTGCGCTCGCGGCCGTCCTCGATGCCGTACCGCATCTTGATGATGGAGGCCGTGCGCTGGTCGAGGCGCCCGATGAGGCTGTCGAGCTCCTCGCTGCGCAGCAGGGTCAGCACGGACTGCTCGGGCGAGACGGCGGAGGTGTCCTCCAGCAGGTCGCCGAACTGGGTCTCGCCCTCGTCGTCCACCGACATGTTCAGGGAGACCGGGTCGCGGGCCCAGTCGAGGACGTCGCTGACGCGCTCCGGGGTGGAGCCCAGCTCGGCGGCGATCTCCTGGGGCTCGGGTTCGCGGCCGTGCTCCCGGTTGAACTCGCGCTGCACCCGTCGGATCCGGCCCAGCTCCTCGACCNNCGGGTGATCGCCTGACGGATCCACCAGGTGGCGTACGTCGAGAACTTGAAGCCCTTGCGGTAGTCGAACTTCTCCACCGCGCGGACCAGGCCCGCGTTGCCCTCCTGGATGAGGTCGAGCAGGGGCAGACCGCTGCGCGGATACCGCCGGGCGACGGCCACGACGAGGCGGAGGTTCGACCGTATGAAGATGTCCTTGGCCCGATCGCTGTCGGCGACGAGGGCCTCCAACTCCTCATGGGTCGCGTCCGCCCTCGCCTCCTCCTCGCCGTCGAGGATCTGCTGTGCGAACACACCCGCCTCGATGATCTGGGACAGCTCGACTTCCTTGGCGGCGTCGAGCAGCGGTGTACGCGCGATCTCGTCGAGGTACATGCCGACCAGGTCGCGGTCGGCGATCTCGCCGCCAGAGGCGCGAACGCTGCTTGCCGCGTCGCTCCCGCCGGCGGCGGACGAACGACGAGCGGCGACGGCACGGGTTGCCATGCGTGCTCCCTTGCGATGGTGGGCTGGCAGGGTCGTGTCTGGTCCTACGTGTCTTGACAAGGCCGCTCGGACACTCTCCCGAGTGCCCGGCTTCCGAAGGAAACAACGACTGGAATCAGGACAGAATTCCCAAGCAGGCCCACTATTTTTCTGATCTTGCAGTACCCTGTGCGGCCACAGGAGGAGGCGTGATGTCCGCGGGGCCCGTAGAGGTGCAGGTCAGACCAGGAGTCGAGGCCGACCTCGACACCCTCACCGACATCTACAACCACTACGTCAGTGAGACGCCCATCACATTCGACACCACCGTCTTCACTCCGGAGGAGCGCCGTCCTTGGCTGCTCTCCCACCTTGTAGACGGTCGGCATCGCCTGATAGTTGCCACCACGGAGGATTCACAGCGAATCCTCGGTTACGCCACGAGCAGCGCGTTCCGTGCGAAGGCGGCGTACGACACGTCCGTGGAGGTCTCCGTGTACCTCGCCCCCGACGCGGCCGGCCGGGGCGTCGGCACACTGCTGTACAAGGCGCTGTTCGAGGCGCTCGCGGCCGAGGACGTCCACCGCGCCTACGCCGGCATCGCCCAGCCGAACGAGCCCTCCACCCGCCTCCACGAACGCTTCGGCTTCCGCCACGTGGGGACGTACCGGGAGGTCGGGCGGAAGTTCGACCGCTACTGGGACGTGGCCTGGTACGAGAAGGAGCTTTAGCGATTCCGTCAGGCCGGGTTCTGTTCCCGCGAGGGGCGGGGGAGCCGGGCCATGGCGGCGCGGACGGTGTCGGCGACGTCGGGCACGTCGATGCCGAGGCCGCGCAGTCGGACGGGGACCTCGGCGAGGGGGATGCCTAGCTTTGTCGAGGCGGCGCAGAGGTGGTGGAGGGGGACCTGGGTCCCGGGCGTCAGCCACTGATGGAGACTCGGCCGGTAGACCGCCACAAGCCCGAGCTCTGGAACGCTCAGGTCCCTGCTGAGCAACGCGATGTCGTCCCAGAGATCCGCGCGATCGGACGTTCCGTACGTGGAGAAGTCCGGCACCCGCAGCCCGTACGACTCCAGACGTGCGCCGACCTCGGGGACGGATCTGCTCAGTTCGTACGCGGTGATCAGGAGGAGGGGCAGGGGGACCTCGCTGTCGTTCGCGTGCAACGTCTGCCAGAGGTGGAGGTCCCTGTCGAGCAGGGCGTGGTCGAGTTCGGTCGGCGCCTTGGGCAGGACCAGCGGACACGCCACCCCCAGTGCACGCAGTCGGTCCGCCGCGGCCGCCTGCGACAGCCCCAGATCGGCAGCCCTGACCCATACCCGGCGCCACTCGTGCAGGCCGCTGACGGACCGCCCATGGCCGGCATGCCCATTCCCCGGGCTACCGAAGAGTCTGAGGTCCTGATCCGTCGGCTGGACCGGCGGGGGACTCCCCGGACGCAGCCCGTAGGCGGTGAGTACGGCGGCGACATCAGCGACCGTCATGCCGCTCTTCTCCGCAGCGTCCAGAAGGCCCTTGAAGGCTACGGCCCCGCCCGCCACGCGCCAGGGCGGCCGGCCGTCGTGATCGCGGCTGAGCAACCGCAGATCCTCCGGGCTCTGCCGTTCCGGGGGGTCGGTCACCTCCAGCCCGTGGTTCCGCAGTCGACGGCAGACCTCCGCCACCGGAAGGCCGGTCCGCTCCGCGCTCCACAGCACATGCCCCGGCGGCACCTCACGGTCACCGCGGAACCACTGGCCCTCGCCCTCGCCGTCCTGGCTCAACAGCACGAGGTCCGTCCGGTCCGGGCGGTCCGGAAGGGCCTCGGCCAGCGAGACGTCGAAGCCGTACGACCTCATGCGGTCGGCCGTCTCCGTGACGCTCAGGCCCAGGTCCACATAGGCGTAGAGAAAGTGGCGCAGCGGCACCGGCTTGGCGGCGGACAGCCACACCACCGCCTCGTCGACCGGGATGTGGTCGGTGTCTCGCGGGCCGTTCCTCAGCAGATCGACGTCTACCGGGTCCGGCTCACCGTCCGGATACCGTCTTGGGTCCAGCGTTCCGACACCCAACTCCACGGCACGGGCGACGGCCGCCCTCGGGGTCACACCCATGATCTCGGCGGCTCGCAGGACGTAACCGGGGCGTACGAGGTCCCTCTCCCGCATGGCCAGCAGCACACCGTCCGACGGGTGGGCCAGAAGGAGCGGACCCGCCTCCCCCAGCTCCGGAACGAGATCCACCAGCCGGTCGGCGGCTCCGTGGGCGAGGAGCCGCCAGAGCAGGACCTCGTCGGTCACACGCACGATCGGGTAGATGTCGTCGAACCAGACCTCGCCGTAGCGTTCGTCGACCTGCGCGAGGATCCCGTCGTCCAGCGGGAGGCATCCCACCTGCGCGGGCCGGAACGCCCGACCACCCCCCAGCGTGAACTCCAGGTCGGCCGCCATCGCCGCCTCGGCGATGATGTCGGCGAC
>NZ_LIRK01000531.1:2314-3536 GCF_001419765.1 Streptomyces torulosus | reverse complement strand
GTCTCGGCCCAGCCAGCCGCGCAGGCCGAGAATGCCCTCCAGCTCGTACAGGATCGCGTTGCCGTCGGCGTCCGCACCCCACATTTCCTGACGGAATACGAGGTGAGGGTTCAGGGACACCAGCCTCTCGTGCGCCTGGAGACGCTTCGCTGAGTCACCGCCGCCGTTGTTCTCGAAGTTCCATGAGACCACTGTGAGTTGAGTGCTCATGCTGCGACCGCCCCCTTGCCGGGCGCGCGGTCCAGGGCGCGACGCAGCTTGGAGCGGCTGAACGTGGCGAGAAGGGGCGCATGGTCGGAGACTTCGATCACCTCGTCGGTGACGATGACCTCCACCCGGGTCAGGGCCTCGGCAACCCGCGGTGTCGCATAGATGCGGTCGATTCGCCGCCTCGGCCCCTGGTCCTTGCGCCACAGGGGGGCTGTCGCGGGCAGGGCGTCCTGCTGACCGAGTTCGGTCGCGGCGTAGTGCGCCAGGTCCACGAAGACGGGCGGCTGCCCGTCGTACTCGCCGGCGAGGATCTCATCGGGCACGGTATCGGTGACGCGCCTGCCGTCTACCTCGATCGTCCGGGCCTCGAACAGCGCCCGGTCCTCGACCTGGCTCCAGTCCGTGGGTTCCGCCGTCTCGTCGTCCTGTCGGTGCGGTTCGCTGTTGCAGTCGCCGCCGAAGATGGCTTCCATACCCGGCCGCCTCAGTACGGTCAGCCGCTTCGCTTCCCGGGCCCGCGTCGTCGGGTCCCAGGAGCACAGATGGATCGACGCGAGGCTCAGGGGCGTCGGTGCGTCCATGAGCTGCACCAGCGGATTGCACACGGGGTGCCACATGAGGGTGCGGTGATCGAAGAACTGGACCGGGTCGCAGAGATCTCGGTCGACGTAGACGCCGGTCGGGTTGGCGGACTCCCTGGTGGCGCTGGCGAGGAATGGGGTGTGGTTGCCGAGTCGTCGGGCTTCCGCCCAGACCATGCGCTGACCGTACATGTCTGCGCGCGTCAGCTCCTGCCGGAGCAGCACGTGCGGTCTGAGTCCCGTGAGGATGTCCATCGCCAGATGCCAGCGGTGGTCGGACCCGTCAGCGTCCGTGCCGTTGTGTTCGACGTTCCACGACACGACGGTGAACTCGTCGTTCGCAGCCTGATTCATCAGATCCCCTGAAGGTGCGGATTGGTCATGTGCACCGCCGTCTCTGGCTGGTGCCGGGTTCGGTGCCGCCCGACGGA
>NZ_LIRK01000531.1:0-2285 GCF_001419765.1 Streptomyces torulosus | reverse complement strand
GGCGAGTTCGACCTCGGCCGCGATGGCGTAGTGATGCACCACCGCGGCTCCGAGCGCGCTCGTCGCGAAGTTGCTGCCGCCGAAGTACGACACCGCCTCGGCGAGGTCACGTCGAACACGGGTCGCCTGCCGGTCTGCGTAGGCGTCGCCCCTGCAGGGAGCGGGTGGCGTCAGCTTCTCGGTCAGGCCGTGCACGATCGCGGCGAGTGAGGCGGTCAGCGCGAGATAGGGGTTGGCGTCGGCGCCGGGTAGTCGGATCTCCAGGTGCGTGCCCTCGCCGTGTCCGGTGACGCGGACTGCGCACCCGCGGTTGTCGTGCCCCCAGTTCATGTACTGGGGTGCGAAGGAGTGCGCCGTCGCGTACCGCTTGTAGGAGTTGGGGTTGGGCGCGTACAGGGGGGCGAGGTGCGGCATTCCGGAGAGGAGTCCGGCGATGCTGTGCCGCATCGTCTCGGGCAGCTCCTCGCCGGGAGCTGTTGCGAAGGCTGGCGCGCCGTCCTTCCAGAGGGACAGGTGCAGGTGCAGCCCGCTGCCCACGCCGGTGAACGGTGCGCTCATGAACGTCGCCGTCAGCGCCTGGCGTCTGGCCAAGTGCTGCACGGTCTGCTTGTAGACGGTGTAGGCATCGCAGGCTTCCAGCGGCGGGCCGTAGGGGAAGGTGATCTCCACCTGGCCGGGAGCGCCCTCTGTCTTGGTCGCCTCGATCGGCACACCGGCCTCGGGTAGAGCGTCTTCCAGGTATCGGAGGTAGTCGCTGAGTGCCGGCGGATGGTCGAGGGCGTAGTCGAGGTTGTGCGGCACCGCCGGTTGAAGGCCGTTGCAGAGGACGAACTCGCTCTCCAGCCCCACACGCGCTTCGAAGCCGAGCTCTTCCAGCCGATTGAGCTGGGTGCGGAGCATGCAGCGCGGAGCGATGTCCAGGGGGGTCCCGTCAGGTTGCACGGCATCGCAGTGCACCAGCGCGAGGCCGGGCATGTAGGGCAGGACACGCAGCGTGCTCAGGTCGGCGACCATGCCGAGGTCCTGGAAGCCTTTGTCCCAGCCCGTGAGGTCGAAGCCGCCAAGGGGGTCCATGCCCACGTTGGTGGCCAGGATGTAGGCGCAGGCCTCCGACACTGTGGTCTCTTTGGCGGTCCGGTCAAGGAAGGTGAAGGCGTTGAGCCGCTTGCCCTTGAGGCGGCCCATCATGTCGGGGAGGCAAACCATGACGGTGGTGATGTCTTCGCGCTCGACCGCGGTCCGGAAGTCCTCGGCGGAGATGAGACCGGCGAGCCGAGACAGCTCGTGTTCCGGGTCAGTGTGCTGGCTGTTCATCAGACCATGTCCTCCGAAAGGGAGGCGTGCGTGGCGGTGTTGCCGAGGGTCGGGATTCGGTAGTTGCGGCGTCCCTGGGTGATCCACAGGATCCAGGCGAGCGTGAGCACGGCGATGAGGGCGACGCCGGCGTAGTTGAACGACGAGGTGGTGATCGGGGAGACCTGCGGCAGGCAGAAAAGGACGGTGACGAAGCCGACCCACGTCACGGCTGTCCAGCCGATGGGCTTGCTCCACCGGCCGAGGTTCCACGGTCCGGGCCGGAAGTGGTCCCCGGCGCGCAGTCGCAGGTAGACGGGGATGGCGTAGGCGGGGGTGATGCCGATGACGTTGATGGCTGTGACCGCTGCGTACGCGGTCGGCGAGTACAGCGACGGTGCGGCCAGGATGAGCGCGACTCCCACCGACAGCCACACGGCTGCAACCGGTGTCTTGGTGCGGGTGCTGACGCGGCGCCAGGTGGCGGCGAACGGGACCGCCCCATCGCGGGAGAACGCGAACACCATGCGGGAGGCAGCGGCGGTCTCGGCGTTGCCGCAGAACAGTTGGGCCACGATCACGATCAGCAGCAGGGCCTTGGCGCCGGAAAGCCCGAGGACGTCTTCGAAGATCTGCGCAGGCGGCACTCCGGTGGCGCTGTTCTGCGTGCCCGCGTAGTCCTGGATGGACCAGGTGAGGCCGGCCAGCAGGATGAACCCGGCGATCCAGGAGACCNNTCTGGGCGTGCGTGGTCTCCTCGGACAGGTGGGAGGAGGCGTCGTAGCCGCAGAAGGTGTACTGCGCCAGCAGCAGCCCGAGCGCGGTCACGTACAGGCCGTTGCTGAAGCCGGTGTCGTTGTTGAACGTGGTGAAGACGAAGTCGGCGCTCTGGTGATCGGCGGGGGCGAGGGTCAGGCAGCCGACGATGACCGCGACGCCGATGAGGTGCCACCACACCGAGACGGAGTTGAGGAGGCTGACCAGGCGGACGC
>NZ_LIRK01000530.1 GCF_001419765.1 Streptomyces torulosus | reverse complement strand
CCATGACCGTCACCACCGCCGGACCCGCGTCCGCCACCGAGGACCTGCTGCCTTTCCGCGACCCCGGCTTCCGTGCGGACCCGTACCCGTACTACGCGCGGCTGCGGGAGGAGCACCCCGTCTACCGGCATCCGCTCGGCCTGTACGTCGTCTCCCGTTACGAGGACGTCGCCCGGCTGATCCGCAACCCCAGCCTGAGCGTGCAGCAGCTCGACTTCGGGCCGGCCGACCCGATCCACCACACCATGCTCGGCAAGGACGCCCCCGACCACACGCGGCTGCGGAGGATCACCAACCGCTGGTTCACGCCCAAGGCCGTCGAGGAGTGGTCCCAGGTGATGCGCGCCTCCGTGGAGGCCGTGCTCGACGAGGTCGAGAAGGGCGACGGCACCCTGGACGCGGCCGACGGCCTCTCCCTGAAGTGCACCTTCGAGACCACCTGCCACATCTTCGGCATCGAGTCGACCGAGATGGACACCATCCAGCGCAAGACCTACGAGATCGGGCTGAGCCTCGGTCCCGGCGGCAACGACGAGGAGGCCCGCGCCACCACGGAGGCGTTCGCCTGGTTCGCCGACCACATCCGCCGCCTCGTCGCCGACAAGCGGGCCCACCCCGGCGAGGGACTGATCGACGCCTTCATCGCCGCGCAGGACGAGGGCAAGATGACCGAGGAAGAGGTCGTCAACACCATCTTCCTGTTCTTCGCCGTGGGCCATCTCGACGTCAAGCATCTGATCAACCACGGCATCTGGCTGATGACGCAGCGGCCCGAGCTGTTCGCCGCCTACCGGGACGAGCCGGAGGCGCGGCCGGGCATCATCAACGAGATCCTGCGGATCGACACGCCCGAGTCCATGGTGGTGCGTCTGACCACGCAGGACACGGTCATCGGCGACACCACCGTGCCGGCAGGAGAGGCGCTGGCCCTGCTCATCGCCTCCGCCAACCGCGACGCAGAGGTCTTCGCCGACCCCGACACCTTCGACCACACCCGCCCCCTCGCCGCCAGCCAGCACCTGGCCTTCGGCTCCGGCATGCACGGCTGTGCCGGCCAGGTCCTGGCGCGCGCGGAGGCCGACATCGTCTTCAGCTCGATCGTCAACCGGTTCTCCGGCGTCGAGCTCGCGGGTGAGCCGGCCTACGCCCACACCGAGTTCCTGCGCACGATCACCCACCTCCCCGTCCGTTTCCTCTGATCCCCGACCCTTTCGAGAGACAGGAGCCGTCATGAAGGTTGAAGTCGACCTCAAGAAGTGCCAGGACCACGGACAGTGCGTGTACGCGGCCCCCGACCTGTTCGCCCTGGACGACGAGGGACGCCTGACCCTGCGGTCGGAGGCCACCGACGTCTACGTGGCCGACGTGGACGAGGCAAGCGCCGAGGAGCTGTACGAGGCCGCCGAGGTCTGTCCGCTGCAGGCCATCACGGTGCACGAGTAGACGGGAACAAGGCATGTCACCGATGGCGTCCGGGCCACCGGAGAACGACCCTGGCGACAGCGGTCTGACCGTAGGTCCGCCCAAGGACTACGCGGCCGGCATCCCGGCCGTCGTACAGTCGCTGCGGCACGGCGGCCGCCAGATGGGCGCCAAACGGACCCTGCTGACCCTGCTGAGCGTCAACCAGAAGACCGGGTTCGACTGCCCCGGCTGCGCATGGCCGGAGGGCGACCACCGGCACGCCGCCGAGTTCTGCGAGAACGGCGCCAAGGCGGTGGCCGAGGAGGCCACACTGCGCCGCGTCACCCCGGCCTTCTTCGCCGAGCACACCGTGGCGGAGCTGCTGGAGCGCAGCGACTACTGGCTGGGCCAGCAGGGCAGGCTCACCCACCCCATGTACCTGGCACCCGGGGCGCGGCACTACACGCCGGTGACCTGGGAACAGGCGTACGACATCGTGGCCGGGGAACTGGCCGCGCTGGACTCGCCGGACGAGGCGTCCTTCTACACCTCGGGGCGTACCAGCAACGAGGCGGCGTTCGTCTACCAGCTCCTCGTCCGCGCGCTGGGCACCAACAACCTGCCGGACTGCTCGAACATGTGCCACGAGTCCTCCGGCGTGGCGCTGGTCGAGACCATCGGGATCGGCAAGGGCAGCGTCTCCCTCGACGACCTGCACCAGGCGGACCTGGTCCTCGTCGTGGGCCAGAACCCCGGTACGAACCATCCCCGCATGCTCTCCGCCCTGGAGCGGACGAAGAGGGGCGGCGGCCACGTCGTGGCGGTGAACCCGCTGCCCGAGGCCGGCCTGATGCGCTTCAGGAACCCGCAGCGGCCCTCGGGGATGCTCGGTCGGGGCACCGCGCTGGCGGACGAGTTCGCGCAGATCCGCCTCGGCGGTGATCTCGCCCTGTTCCGGGCCCTGAACCGGCTTCTGCTGGAGGCCGAGGACCGCGTCCCGGGCACGGTGGTGGACCGTGCGTTCGTCGAGGAACACACGGACGGGTTCGAGGAGTTCGCGGCCGACGTGCGCGCCACGTCCTGGGCGGACGTCCTGGAGGCCACGGGCCTGGAGCGCGAACAGATCGAGCGGATCCACCAGCGGGTGCTGAAGGCCCGGAAGATCGTGGTGTGCTGGGCGATGGGCCTGACCCAGCACAAGCACTCCGTACCGACCATCCGCGAGGTGGTCAACTTCCTCCTCCTGCGCGGCAACATCGGCCGCCCCGGCGCCGGGGTCTGCCCGGTGCGCGGCCACTCCAACGTCCAGGGCGACCGCACCATGGGCATCTACGAGAAGCCCGCGGACGACTTCCTGGACGCGCTGGAGAAGGAATTCGGTCTCGCCATGCCCCGTCACCACGGGCTGGACGTCGTCGACACCATCCGCGCCATGCGGGACGGCAGGGTGAAGGTCTTCCTCGCCATGGGCGGCAACTTCGTCTCGGCCACCCCGGACACCGCCGTCACCGAGCAGGCCCTGCGCCGTACGGCCCTGACGGTGCAGGTCTCCACCAAGCTCAACCGCTCCCACCTGGTCACGGGTCGCCAAGCGCTCATCCTTCCCACGCTCGGCCGCACCGAGACCGACCTGCGCGGTGGTGGACCGCAGTTCGTCACCGTCGAGGACTCGATGAGTTCGGTGCACGCCTCCCGGGGCACGCTGGCGCCGGCGTCGCCCGAACTGCGCTCGGAGACGGCGATCGTCTGCGAACTGGCCGAGCGGGTTTTCACCGCGCGCGGTGAGCCGCCACCCGTCCCCTGGCGGGCCATGGCGGAGGACTACGACCTGATCCGCGACCGCATCGCCCGGGTCGTCCCCGGCTTCGAGGACTTCAACCGGCGCGTACGCCATCCGGGCGGGTTCGTCCTGCCGCACGGGCCGCGGGACGACCGGCACTTCCCGACCGCGACCGGCAAGGCCCGCTTCACCGTCAATCCGATGACCGTCCTACGTGTGCCCGAGGGACGGCTCCTCCTGCAGACGATCCGCTCCCACGACCAGTACAACACCACCCTCTACGGACTCGACGACCGCTACCGCGGCATCCAGGGCGGACGCCGGGTGGTCTTCGTCCATCCCGGCGACCTGGCTGCTCTCCAGCTGGCCGACGCCGACCGGGTCGACCTGGTCGGCGAGTACCCCGACGGCGCCGAACGCGTGGCGCCCGACTTCCGCGTCGTGTCCTACCCGACCGCCCGCGGCTGCTGCGCCGCGTACTTCCCCGAGACCAACGTCCTGGTACCCCTGGACAGCACCGCCGACCTCAGCAACACCCCCACGTCGAAGTCGGTCGTCGTACGACTCGTACGCCGGGACGCGGCCGACCGGCCCGCCGCCTGAGTCACGGTCCTGCAAAAGACCTCCGCGTCCACGGAAGGATCTTTCGCAGCCCCTTGCCAAACGGATAGTTCCAGCCCACCATGAGGCAACTCGTTTGGCTCAAAACAATCTCTCATTCCTCCCCGTCCCCGGCAGGTGCATTCGAGTGGACAGTCAGACCGCGATTCCCAGACAAACCGACCATGATGTATCCATGGCAGGGAAGCTCAAGCCCGATTCTCTCGGTGTCCTGGGCATCCTCTTCTTCGTTCTCTCCGCCCAGGCGCCGCTGACGGGCATCGCGGGGGCCGTGCCCATCGCCGTCGCCATCGGCAACGGCGCGGGCGCTCCCGCCGCCTACCTCGCGGCCGGCGTCGTCATCCTGCTGTTCTCCGTCGGATTCGTCGCCATGGGCCGCCATGTCGTGGACGCCGGAGCCTTCTACACCTACATCGGCAAGGGGCTCGGCCGCCCGACCGGTTCTGGCAGCGCCGGGGTCGCCCTCTTCGCCTACTGCGCCGTCCAGGCCGCCATGTACGGGCTGTACGGCGCCACGGTGAGCGGCCTGGTCGAGCACTACTCGGGCGCTCGTGTGGCCTGGTGGGTGTGGGCCCTGGTCACCATGGTGATCGTGCAGGTCCTCGGCGCCTCCGGCATCGAGATGGGCGCCAAGATCCTCGCCGTCTTCGTCCTGGCGGAGTTCAGCATCCTGATCGCCTTCGCCCTCGTGACCTTCTTCAAGGGTGGTGGGCCCGAGGGGCTCGGCTTCACAGACAGCTTCTCGCCGTCCGCCGCGCTCGAGGGCGCTCCTGGTGTGGCGCTGATGTTCGCCGTGGCGTCCATGTTCGGCTTCGAGGCCACCGCCATCTACGGCGAGGAAGCGCGCGAGCCCCGCAAGACCGTCCCCCGGGCCACCTACCTGTCGGTCGCGGTGATCACGGGCTTCTTCGCCTTCACCTCGTGGATGCTGGTTTCCGCTCACGGCGCGTCCCAGGTGACGGGCGACGCGGGCAAGGCGCTGGAGAGCGGCGACGCGGCAAGCTTCGTCTTCGCGCCGATCACCGCCCTGTTCGGCGGCTGGACGGGCGACGTGCTGCCGATCCTGCTGGCCACCTCCCTCTTCGCGGGCATCCTGGCCTTCCACAACTCCGCCAACCGCTATCTGTTCTCCCTCGGCCGCGAGGGCCTTCTGCCCCACGGCCTGACCGTGATCAACCGGCGCCACTCGCCCTGGGTCGCGGGCACGGTGCAGACCGGGATCTCCCTGCTGCTGGTCTTGCCCTTCGCGATCTTCGGCAAGGACCCCGTGCTGACCCTCTTCTCCTGGTTCAGCGGGGTCGCCGTCCTCGGCATCATGCTGCTGTACTTCCTGACCTCGGTCTCGGTCGTCGTGTTCTTCCGCCGCTCGCGCGCCGACACCCGCCCCTGGAACACCCTGATCGCCCCCGTACTGGGCGCACTCGGCATCGCGGGTGCCATCTGGCTCATCATCGCCAACTTCACGACGCTCATCGGCGGTGACCAGACGACGGCCATATGGCTCCAGATCACCGTTCCGGCGGTGCTGGTCCTCGGCATCGTCGGCGCCCGGCTGACGCGGGCCCGGGCGGAGACCACCGGCTGAACACCGCCACCCCCGCCGATACGGCCGGAGCCCACGCCCCGGCCGTATCCGGCCTTTGCCGAACCGCGTGAGTCGTTTGTCATCGCATGAGAGGGAGAGGGAGAGCGCGTGCTGAACGCCACCCACGAGGAACTGCTGCGCCGCGCCAAGGAACTCGATCCGCCCACGCAGCACCACATCGACGGCAGGAGCGAAGCCGGTGACGGCGGATCGTTCGCCGTGGTCTCCCCACGCGACGGTCAGTGCCTGGTCCGGGTGGCCGACGCGCGGGAGGCCGAGGTCGATCTCGCCGTCGGGGCGGCGCGTCGCGCCTTCGACACAGGACCGTGGCCGCACCTGGCGCCCGGCGACCGGGGCCG
>NZ_LIRK01000053.1 GCF_001419765.1 Streptomyces torulosus | reverse complement strand
GGGCGGGGGTGCGCGGCTGCTCATCTGCGGCTCCGCTCGCGCTTCATCGCGTAGTTGCGCGCTTGGAGGAAGTCGTCCTGCCACCACCGGCTTTCGCTGACGTGCTGCCAGGGCGCGGGAGTGGCGAAGGGGCCGATCGCCGTGAACACCTCTGCCGCGCCTGGCAGGCCACAGGCAGTCAGCGTGTAGGCCAGATAGTTCAGGTCCAGCAGGGAGCAGGTGCTCATTTCGGTGACATGGGCGAACCAGCCGTCTCTTGCCCGCTCGACGTAGTGCCGGACCTGCTCGTTGTCCCAGAAGCCGAGAGTGCTTGCGACCTGCCTGCTCGCCATCCGAGACCGGTACTCCTCGACCCAGGCGTACAAGGGCAAGGGCAGCTGCACGGATCCCGGCTTCGCCTGAGATGAGACCCAGCGCGTGAAGTCCACGGCTCCAGTGCCGCGGGCCTGCAAGCACTGGAGCATCCGGTGATAAGCCTCCCTGTTGGGCCAGTCGCGCCTGTCCACCTGCCACAGCAGCGGCCACGGCCCTCGGGGCAGCATGGCTTCGGGCGGATTCGCCCAGTGGTCAACGGCGTGCCAACGCCTGGGGTCGACGTCCAACTGGGCGAGCGCGAGCAGGCACACCCAGGGAACGGGGTCAGCTGGCCAGCGGCGAGCAGCGTCCTCGCATGCCGCGCGTGCGGCGCTGACCCTAGGGAGCAGGGTGTGACGGTCTGCTTTGCTGCGGTGAGCGACCAGGACCCGATGGGTCATGACGCGGGCCCGCATCATCAGGGCGTTGGCGTCTGTGGGCTCCTCCGCGCACCAGGCCGCGATGGCGTCACCCTTCGCGGCGCCGGCCGCGAGGACCTGGCTGCGGGACGTGCGCAGTGCCCAGCTGCGGGTGTTGGCGAGCAGCGTCTTGGTGGAGAGCCACCGGTCGAGCAGGAGGTCTTCCAGGGCTAGGCGCAAGTCGTCGTCGTAACCCGCAGGGTGCGGGGTCAGGGACATGTCACTGGTGGCCATCGGGGCACCCCCCGAGCCTGTGGAGGGCGACAACAGGCAGGGCAGGGGCCCGTCTTGAACGCATTAAGAGGGGCATGGGGGCCTCGTGTGGGGGTTGGAAGACCGCCGGGCGGCAGGGGCTCATACCTTGGGGAGGTGGCGTCTGCCGCCCGGCGGCCGGTCAGGGGGCCTCGACGGCCGGGGTTGCAGATCCGGTCTCGCCGGGCGGCTGCATCCGCACGCGGATGGTCTTGCCGTGCCCGGACTCGGCTGGGAACCAACTGACTTCGCCGCCCAGTTGCCGCACGAGCCAAAGCCCCGTCCCATGGCCACCGGCGAGGGCTCCCTCGAGGTTCTCATCTCCGGGGCGCGGGTCGGTCACGTCGATGAACAGCACCTCGTCTTCGTCAGCGGACAACGTCAGCTCGACGATGCCCTTGCCGACGTGATCCACGGCGTTCCGTACGACTTCGGTGATGATCCGTACGGCGGAGTTCCGGTTGCCGGACCAAGCCATCACCCCCAGCCGTGTACGGGCGTGCAGGCGAGCAAGTCGGGGGACGCAGGCCTCTATACGCCAGCTGCGCTGCCACGACTGCGGGCGTAGAGGAGTCGGCTCCTGGCCGGCGTCAACCTCTCGATCCGTCTCCGGCTCGGCAACGAGGGCCGGTGCCTCAGTTGTGCGTGCGCCCGCCGGGGGAAGGGCGAGAGCGGCGCTCACCATCTGCGCGTTCACGGGGACCTCTGTTTCCACGACTGTGCTCGCTCGGGCACTCTCTGCGAGGGGTGGTACGAGCGTTGCAGCCGTGGCCTTGCGGATCTATCCCCGTCTTCTTCTCGTCTCCTGGTACAGCGGTGACCTGGCTTCTCGTCTGTTTCTCGGATCCTTCTCGGACCAGCTAAGTACCTTCTGTACTGGGCAAGTTGTCAGCGTGAGCGACTTACCGTCGTGCCTAGGACGTGCTGAACGAAGCGGATGGGAGGCACCAGTTGGTCACGTTCTTCCAGCACTGGCTAAATGAGCGCGAACTGCGTGACTACAAGGACTTCCTCCCTCCGTTCAGAGAGGCGGCCGAAGGGCTGGGGCTGAAAGGCTTGGAGCCAGCCCAGTCGACCTACTTGGCCTGGTACTACGGGAAGCGGAAACCTCAAGGCGACTTCCGCAGGGTGGTCGTCGCCATGACCAACTACAGCATCGATGCGCTGTGGACACAGGTCCCCGAGGGAACCACGCCGGACTTCGCCCCTCTGGCTGGCACGTCGCCCACTGCACTCCATGCCGAACCCGGCATGGACCTGAGAGACATGAAAAGGAGCGGCGCGATGGCCGTTCGACGTGCGAGGCAGTACGTTCTCCACACGGATCGAGACAGGCTGGGAGAGAACACGCTCCCGTTGCTTCACGACCAGGTGGCTCGGCTTGTTACCGACTACCCCCGAGTCCCGCTATCGGAGATCTGGGACACCCTCCTGGACGTTCAGGACCAGATCATCTGCAACCTGGAGACCGGTAAACACCGGCCATCGCAGCTTCGCGACCTCAACTTCATGGCCGCTATCACTGCGTTCCTCGTGGCCAAGGGCTTCAACGACATGGAAGACCGTGAGCAGGCGCGGACGATGAGTCTGCTAGCTGCGGCATTCGCCAAGGACGCCGAACACACGGCACTCATGTCCCTCGTCAGTGGACTCCAGTCCCTCATCGAATACTGGGCGGACCGGCCCGGCGACGCCCTGTTCTATGCCCAGAAGGGCACGGCCCTTGCCACCGACCTCCGAGGCACGGTCGGCCTGTGGCTCCTTGGTCTCCAGGCACGCGCGGCAGCCGTCCTCGGCGACGACGAGACGGTCCAGGCGTCGAACCGAGCGGCGAACGACCTACGAGAGCAGGTCATACCCGACGAACTCGATCAACTCGGTGGCCTCCTCACCTACTCTCTGGAGAAGCAGCGGTACTACGCCGTGGAAGCCTCTGCCCTCCTCGGCGACGGCAACGCAGACCTCACCGCCCAGGCAGAGCTGGCCGTGCAAGGCTTCCGCGACCCAGCAAACCCCAACTGGGCGTTCGGCGATCTGGCCGGCGCGCAGTGCAACCTGGCCCTCATCTACATCTACAGCGGTGACGTCGACGGAGCAGCGCAGGCCATCCGCCCCGTGCTGGACCTCCCGGCCAATTTCAGGAACAACGGCATCGTCGTCTCGGCCCTGCGCGTCCGCCAAGCCCTGACGACGAACGGCGTGCGCACCGCTCTCATGGCCCGTGACCTGCGGGAAGAACTCGCGGTTTACCCGCCACGACGACCAGCCCTCCCCGGCGGAACGCAACGGTAGGGTTCCTGGCATGTACCCGGTCCAGCGTTCCAGCCAGCGTCTCGGCCTCCGCGAACTCACCAGCGACGATGTGGACGGAGTGTTCGCGATCTATGGCAACCAGGAAGCAACGGAGCACCTGTCGTTCGAGCCGCGGACCCGCGAGCAGGTCGGCCACATCGTGGCCCGGTCAATCGCTGCCGCGACCGAGGAGCCGCGCAGCGAGTACGCGCTCGCCGTAGTCGAGCGAGACACGAACGACCTGATCGGGTTCGGCAGGATCGCAACAGACCCGCACCAGCAGCGCGCAGCCACCATGGGCTTCGCGCTTCGCCCGGACGCCTGGGGCGTTGGCTACGGCCTGGAAACCGTGCAGCTACTCCTCGGCCTCGGGTTCGAAGACCTCGGTCTGCACCGCATTTGGGGCGCACGCTCCCCGCACAATGCGGCGTCGGCGAAAACCATGGCGGCCGCCGGCATGGTCGAAGAGGGAACCATCCGCGGGCACATCCAGAAGGCCGGGGAGTGGCGAGACTCCGTCATCCACTCAATGCTCGACCACGAATGGCAGGCCACCAAGGCTGCAGAGTCCTGATACAAGGTCCCGGGGATGCAGGGTGTTGCGGATCGTTGCATTCAAATAACCCCGTCATCGATTAACTGGACGGAAGTCCCAACTTGTCGAAGAACGCTCGGTTCCGCTCGGTGGCCGCGTTGACGAGACGGTCGAAGCTCACCACTTCGATGTATGCCTTGTACGGCTCGTTGAAACCGAAGTAACCCATTCCGTCATGAGTGGGACGCAGGCTCGCATACTTGCACCTATCCACCATCTTCGGCGTGAGATCGGCGACCACGTAGCAGAAAGCGGGCGCCTCATGCGTCTCGGGGATCTGCCGCCCCGATGTGGTCTTCACGCCACCGGCGCGCACACGCTTCACATACTCCAGGCACTGCTGGATCGGATCTTTGTCCTCAGCCGCATCGTTACGCATCGGCCGTTTGATCTCGATCACGACGATGGACGGCAGCGGGAGCGTCTCGCCCTCCGCGGCCAGCACGGGGGAGCCGACGAGCCGAGTCGCGAGCACGTCGGGCTCCCTCGTCGAGTCGGATCCTGTAATCGGCATGCTCTTGAGCGTCTTGTCGGAGGCAAGGTAGTCGTGGAACGCAAGCCGCTCGTCGATGATCCACAGGTTCGAGGCGTCGGTGCCGATCTCGTTCGAGTCGGTCCGCATCGGGAAGATCAGCGAGTGGATGGCGTCCTCCTTGCTGTACCTGCCCTCGTCGTCGGACCTGATCCGTCTGGCGAGTACGTCGAGCATCACTCGCCGGCGTGAGACGTACGCGGCCAGGTCGGACTGGTTGATGTCCGTCACCATGCCCAGATACCGAGTGAGCCGTTCGTTGTAGTCCTCCGGCCGAGAGGAGCCGACTTCGGCGAAGACGGCCTGGCCCTCGGCGATCGCGGTGGCTTCGAGCTTCTGGAGGTTGCCGTGCAGCAACAACTCAAGGTCGTGGTCCTTGATGGACGGATCCACGCTCACGCCGAGCGACTCGAGCCGCGACAGAACGGGCCGGTACCTCGGCGCACGGTTGCTCACGAACTCGTTGACCCGAGCCTTGCCCTCCTCGCGCGCTGCGCTGAGCGGGCCGACGAGGATCCTCTCGACTTCCTTCAGCACGCCCTCGCGGATGTCGTCCAGCGACACGTCTTCGATCAGCGCCGCGCCCGGCACGCGCTCGGCGATGTCGAAGGCCGTGCGGTCCGCGCGGACGTGGTTGTCCAGGAAGACGGAAGACAGGTAACAGACATACGTGAACTGGGAGGACGCTTCGTCCTTGAGTCTCCCGTAGAGCCCGGGCACCTTGCTCGTGAGGTTCTCCTCCATGACCACGCGGCTCGCGGCGCACCAGTACAGCCGCGGCGCGGGATTACGCGTCGAGGACTTGAGACAGAGGTTGACCATCTCGAACTTCTCACCCTTGACGTCGATCGAGGTCGTCGGCATCTCGGAGAACACAAAGTCGGCCATGAGGTCGTTGAGCGAGACGGTCTCGACGTCGTCGGTCACCGTAATGTCAGGCGCGCCCCCTGGGCGGAGGAAGTACCAGATGCAGTGCTCGAACGTCTCGCGAGCGATGGCGTCGACGGACTTCACCGCGCTCTGCTGAAAGGGCTTCCTGAACCCGTCGAGGCTCACGATCGTGCCGACATTGCCTAGGCCGTCCGCTTCCCCGTCCGGCTCGACCTCCCCCTCGACGGAGAACCGGAACTGCCGTCCGTGGAGGACTCCGGCTTCGTCCTCATAGGCGCTGCGGATCGAGACTCTGTCGAACGCCTTGAGCCAGAGCAGGCGTCCCACACCACGGCAGCCGATGGCGGCCTTGTGGTCGCTGTCCAGCGTCTCGAACGAGGTCATGTTCTCCGGGGTGAAGCCCACCCCGTTGTCCTCGACGCTGAAGCCGACGATGGGCTTCAGCGCCACTCGCCCAGGGCTAGCGTGAACGAGGTCGAGTTCCTCCTGCGGGCTGCGCTGGATCCTGACGCTCAGACGGCCACGCTCGACGTCGTCGCCGAATCGGGCGTCGATCGCCTGAATGCCATTAACTACGGCCTCAAGGAGCGGCAAGAGGGCATGGCTCTTCGGCAGGCTCGTGTTCCGAACCCGGCCAGCCAGCGACGTGGTCAGCGCCATGGTTTCCCTCCTCGCTCCGACGCCGCCAACCCTATCGGTGGGCGCGGTGGGGAGCGTGCTCGGCGACGGAGATGCTCACGGAGGGGCCTCCTCGTCGTCCTCGCCTTGGAGCCAGCAGCCAGCACGAGCGGGATGGCCTCGTGAATCGGCCAGTGCCCGGGCGGTGGCACGGTGCGACGCTGCTCAGGTTGGGCGGCGCCTTCCTCGATGACGGTGCGGCGGGACGGCCGCCGAGCTCGATCGTGATCGACCGCAGCCAGCCCGGTGCTGGAACGGCGGTAGCGCGCGGACAGCCCCCGCACCTGCTCGACGAAGGTCGTGCGGGCAGCTCCTGCGGTCGCAGAAGTACCGGCGCACCCGCAGCCGGGTGATGACCCGGCGCGAGCCCAACGACCGTTCGTCCAGGGTACGTTGATACGTGCTGTTAGTCGGCCTCCTGCTCGGCGTCCAGACGTACGCCGTGGAAGGCGCCGGCGATGATGCTGTCCAGACCCTTGCCATCACCGACGACCTCGGCCACTACTCTTCCGAGTTCCCCGGGGGCGGCGAGCAGCGTGTCGAGGATCCGGTCGCGAACCTTCTCGGACTTTAGGAAGTTCTCCAGGCTGTTCTCCAGGGCCCGCGACCTCAGCACCTCATCCGACTTGGCCGCCTTGATGACAAGCGCCATCAGTCCGGCGACGGCAGACTCCGATAGGTCGTCGAACAGGGTGTTGAGGGTGTCGATGACCTCCAGTAGCGGGACCATCTCAGGGTCCTTCACCTTGGCCGTGCCCAGCGCGCTCGGCCCGGTCAGCTTGTCACCCTTCTCGGTGACCGAAGCATTCGTGACGCCCTTGTCCTTCTGCTCGATGGCGACCAGCCGGGCGCTTGAGATGTCGATCTCGTCGTGCGTCCGCTCGGCCTTGATCCACTGGGCCAGTTCACGGCAGAACGCGCACAGGTCTTCCAGCGGGGAGCCGGAGTAGTCGTATACCTGGGACAGGAAGTCGTAGAGTCGCACGAACGAGGAGACGTTCTTCCGGAACTGCTCCAGCCGCTCCGCGGCCTGAGTGTCCTCGTCGTCCTGCGCTTGGTCCCATGCCTGGGCGAACCGGTCCTGCGCCCGGCTCATCGCAGCGGTGATCGCGTTGCGGTCACCGTCCTGAGCGCCCTGGACGAACTGGGCCACGTCCTGGGTGTCGAAGATGCCGAAGGTGCGCAGCCCCATCGCCAGAACGTGCAGCTGGTTGGGGTTGGTCTCGGTCTCGATCTCGGCTTCTTCGTAATACTTTGCAAACTCCGCCTGGATGTCCTTGGGCTCGTTGATGAAGTCCAGGATGAAGACGCGGTCCTTGACCAGGTTGCCTGATCGGAAGGTGCGGTTCAGGCGAGAGAGGGTCTGCACCGCCTGAATGTTGTCCAGGCGCTTGTCGACGTACATGGCGCACAGCAGGGGCTGGTCGAACCCGGTCTGGAATTTGTCCGCAGCTATCATGACGCGGTAGTTCGGCTCGGCGAACGCCTCGGCCAGGTCCGGACCAGCTCCTGGGTTCATCTTGGCTTCGGAGACCTCGTCGTGGATGCCGGACTCCGGGTCGTCCAGCGTGCCGGAGAAGGCGACCAGGGTGCCCAGGTCGTAACCCTTGGACTTAATGTACTTGTCGATCGCCAGCTTGTACCGCAGCGCGTGCTTGCGTTCCGAGGTCACGATCATGGCCTTGGCGTGGCCGCCGAGCATGCTGGCCACGTTAGCGCGAAAGTGCTCGACGATGATCTCGACCTTCTGGGCGATGTTCGTCGGGTGCAGGCGTACGAACCTCTTAAGGGCCTTTGCCGCCTCGGTCTTCTCGACCAGGTTGTCCTCGTCAGCAGCGGAGACGTTGACACCGTTCTTCTTGATCGCCTCGGCGATCTGGTAAATCGTCCCGTAGTTCTGGTAGCGCGGCAGGACGTCCAGGATGAACCCCTCCTGGATGGCCTGCTTCATCGAGTACACGTCGAACGCGGACGGCTTGGCGTCGGGTGTCTCGCGGCGCCCGAACAGCTCGATGGTCTTGGGCTTGGGGGTGGCGGTGAACGCAAAGAACGACACGTTCGGGGTCGGGGCGTCGGCAAAGGCATTGATTGTGTCCTCAGCGTCGACTTCCGTGCCCTCGTCGACTTCCTGACCACCGGCGCGCAGTACCTGGCGCACTTTCTTGGCCGTGGCGCCGGCCTGTGAGGAGTGCGCCTCGTCCGCGATGACCGCGAACCGGTGCCCGGCCAGCGAGTCGTCCTGCGACAGGAGCTTGAGTACGGCCGGGAAGGTCTGGATGGTCACGACCACGATGCGGCGACGGTCCTGCAGGGCCTTAAGCAACGCACGTGACTTGGAGCCCTGGTCGGTGCGGGCTCTCCTGTCCACGTTGTAGACGTAATCCGGCTTGCCCTCGATCTGCAGGACTGCGCGCTGCATCTGGTCGTCCAGCACCGTGCGGTCGGTGATCACTATCACCGTGTCGAAGACCTTGCGACCGGTGTCGTCGTGCAGGTTCGACAGGCGGTGAGCAGTCCATCCGATGGTGTTCGTCTTGCCCGATCCTGCTGAGTGCTGGATCAGGAATCGTCCTCCCACGCTCTCAGCCTTGACCTGCTCCACCATCCTCGATACGGCCTGCCACTGGTGGAAGCGCGGGAATATGACGTTGGTGGAGGTCTTACGCTCACGTGTGATCGCGTTCGTGGTGCTCTTGGCGTCCACGAACAGCATGGACCCGAAGATGTCCAGCCACGTATTGCGGGCCATGACCTGCTCCCACAAGTACGCGGTGGCCGGCCCGTGCTCGTTGACCGGGTTGCCCGCGCCGCCGTTGTCGCCCTGGTTGAATGGCAGGAAGTAGGTGTTCTCACCGTCGAGATGCGTGGTCATGCGGACCTCGGACTCGGTGACCACGAAGTGCACCAGAGCCCCGGTACCGAACGCCAGCAGCGGCTCTGCCTTGGGTTTGCGGTCTTGGGCGTACTGCTTGACTGCGGCGTCGATGGACTGCTTGAAGTTGGTCTTCAGCTCGAACGTGGCCACCGGGATACCGTTGATGAATGCGACCAGATCGATGCTGTCGTGAGGCTTTTGCCGCGAGTAGTGCACCTGCCGCATGATCCGCAGGCGCACCTTGTCGTAGGCGGCCGTGCGGCTGGCGTTGGTCGGGTCTGCTGGGCGCCACTGCACCATTTTCAGCTCGTCGCGCAGCCCGATGGGGACGTCCGAGCGCAGCAACTGCAGGGTCCCGCCAGGGCCGCCGCCCTTGTTGTCCAGCGGGGTGGAGCGCAGCTGCACGATCAAGTCCAGCAGAGCTTCCTTCGCCGAATCCGCTCGCGGGCCGGAACCGATGCTGCGCTGCCACGCATGCGGGTCCAGTTCCTCAAACCAATCGAAAATGTCATCCGGGTACAGAGCACGATCAGCGTCGTACCCCTCCCCGTTTGGGGAGTACAGCCACCCATGAGCCGCCAAGTGCTCGCAGATCTGCCGCTCGAACTGCTCCTCGTATGTCAGGTCCACCACGGCTCAGGCCCCCTTCGTGATGTCGATCTGGCCGGTCACGGCCGCAGTGATGAGCGCAGACTTGCGCTCCTTCGCAAGATCGATGTGCCGCTTCGTCTTGACGATGAGCTTGTCGATCTTCGCAGTCTCACTGTCCAGATGTGCCGCGATGCGTCGCTGTTCCTGGAGCGTGGGAGCAGGAATTCGGAGGCCCCGGATGTCGTCGAGCGCAAGCTGGACCTTAGTACCGCCGACAGCTCCTTGTAGAAGCTGGTCTTGGCCTTCGGTTCCGAGCATGAAGTACCCGACGAACCGCGGGTCCAGCCGCGAAAGATCCAGTCGGCACAGTGCTACGTGCTGACTGACGTAGGCATCAACCCATCCTGGCCCAACCACAGCCACAGAGCCGATGTAGGCGGTGATGGAGAACAGCAGGTCTTTCTCTCGAAGCCTGGTCCGCTGCCCCTCTCGTACATGGGGAGGTAGATCGACACGCTGGATTTCACCACCCAGCTCAAGCGACTGGCGCGGCAGGTTACCGATTCGGACGAAGACGTCACCGTCGTCCGCGTAGTAGTCACCCCACCCTCGCGAACCGCTCGTAAGGAACTGGATGAATCGCCTGAGCTGGATTCGAGAATTGGGCAACTCCTGGAACGCGTGACCGATCACAGCCTGACGCCGTTCCTGCAGCAGCCCAATGAACCGCTCCTGCGCAGCGATCAGCGCATCGATCTGTCCAATCTCCCGATCCAGGTACTCAGTGATGGCCTGCTGTTCCTCGAGAGGTGGGAGAGAAATGGGAAGTTTCCGCAGTTGGCCATTGTCAATCTCAATTTGGCCAGGACGCACCCCGCGCGACAGCCCCTGGTAGATCGCCCTATACGCATCCGAGCGGAGCGCATAGTTCAGATATCTGACATCCTCTTGATGAGTAGGGGCGAAGCAGATGTAGTGACCAGAGACAATCCCGCGATATTCTGAAATTCCAACTGACCCTTGCCACGCCTTCATCCGATTGACTACGAACCAGCCGGGATGAACCAGTTGGTAGATGTTTCTGTTTTCCGCCGTCTTATTCAGGTTCTCCCGCGACTCTTTGGGGACTACGCCATAGTCGCGGAATACTGACAGCATCATCTCGTCCGGATGCTCGACATCTTTGATCCTGTCAAACATGGACCAAAGCGGCGCGTTATTCCATCGCGCCGGAACGTCTGTCAGCCACTGCCCTGACGGGCCAAGGAAAGACGAATCGATCACGCCTCAACCTCCTTCAGCAGCCCGAGGATCTCCTGTAGGGATTCGTTGAGGTCAGCATCGATCTCGGCCAGGGTGCGCGGGGGAGCGTACTTGTAGAAGTGACGGGTAAAGGGGATCTCGTATCCCACCTTGGTCTTGGTGTAGTCGACCCAGGCATCCTCAATGTAAGGCTTTACCTCAGCCTTGAAGTACGCCTTGATGGTGGCATCCTTCGCATCGTGGGTCTTTTGGTGCTCTCCCCAGCCGAAGGGGACAATCTCAGTGTCGCGCAGGCCTGTGTCAGGCTCGGGCTCGCCCTTGTTCTTGCCAGACTGGAAGCGGCAGATATCTGCGTTCTCGTCGCGCTCACCGAGGGTCTGCCACAGGGCCTTGCGCTGCGCGGAGGTCAGAGTGACATCACGGGAACCGAGGTGCTTACCGAGGTCCATAAGGAAATCTTCGCGGTTGAGGTAAACACCCCCGCCGAACGAGTTCAGGGCGCCGATGAGGCCGTTGATCTTGCCGAGAACCTTGTGCTCAGCAACGAGGGCGACGCGCTCGGGGACGGTCGCGAAGTTCAGGCGCAAGGGGCGTTCGATGGTGATCTGCCAGTAGGCGAAGTCGAGGTTGTCGAAGATCTTGGAGGTGTCTGAAACCTCCATGTCGGCATACTGCTGCAGCACGCGCTCACGGGCAGTTTCGTCGATCTGAACACGCTTGGATCCGAGGGACTTACGCATCTTAGAACCCAGGGCGGTGGCGTCAATGAGCTGCACCTTTCCCTGACGCTCGGGGCGCTTCGCATTGTCAAAGATCCACAGGTACGTGGAGATGCCAGTGTTGTAGAACATATCGTTCGGCAGCGCAACAATGGCCTCGATTAGATCGTTCTCCAGCAGCCAGCCTCGGATGTCGCTAGAGCCGGCCCCGGCGCCACCGGAGAACAGCGGGGAGCCGTTCAACACAATGCCGGCTCTGGCGCCACCGTCCTGACTGTCGGCGGGGTTCATCTTTGCGATGGCGTGCTGGACGAACAACAGGGCGCCATCGGAGGTCGGGGGTAGGCCAGCCCCGAACCGCCCGCCGAAGCCCTTCTTGTGCTCCCTCTCCACATCCTCGGCGATGTATTTCCAGTCCACGCCGTAGGGAGGGTTGGAGAGGATGTAGTTGAACCTGTCGTCGGGAAAATGGTCCTTGGTCAGCGTGTTACCCAGAGCGATGTTCTGGGGGTTCTGGCCCTTGGCGAGCATGTCGGAACGGCACATGGCGTAGGACTCGGGGCGCAGTTCCTGCCCATAGAGGAGGAGCTCGGCGTCCGGGTTCATGCGGTGCAGGTGCTCCTCTGCCACGCTGAGCATGCCGCCGGTGCCGACTGTTGGGTCGTAGATGCTGCGGATGGCGTCGCCGGACAGACCGTTGTCGTCCTCGGCGAACAGCAGGTCGACAAGCAGGTTGATCGCGTCGCGGGGGGTGTAGTGGTCACCGGACTCAGCGTTGGACGACTCGAAGTCCATGTAGATGAGGTGCTCAAACAGCTCGCCCATCTTGGAGTTCGGCACGGTCTCGGGCGACAGGTCGAGGTCGCGGAACTGGCGGACGATCGTGGCGAGAATGCCGCCTTTCCTCATCCGCTCGATGTGCTGGGGCAAATGGAAGTTCGCGAAGACGTCGATGTCGTCGCTGAACCCGCGCACGTACTCCAGCAGGTTGTCGGCCATGTCGTCACCGGAGTCGTAAACCGAGGCCAGGGTGTGCTTCGTCGTGTTGTAGAACTTCACACCGCCGGTGAGAGACTTGATCATTTTCACGCGCAGCATCTCGTGCGGCTGCTGAGCGATGATCGCGGCAACCTGGGCGCGGTGGGGTGCCATGACGCACTCCAGGCGGCGCAGGATCGTCATGGGCAGGATGACGTCACCTGCCTTGTTGCGGGCATAGACACCGCGCAGGGTGTCGGCGATAGCCCAGACGTCCTTCTTCAGGTCGACCACTTGAGTTGTCCTTCCTACTGACCAGTGACGGCGCTGGTCCACACACGAAAATGTAGATGGTGCCACCGACAATCGACGCCACTCCGGGGGTGGCGCCCGATTTAGGCGGAAAGTTCGATCCTGTGTGCGTTGCGTATTGTTTCCCCGTCAAGCTGGGTGCCGTAGTGCCTGGCGGGCCCTGCGGTGCAGGGGACACTCCTCGCCGGAGCCCGCTGTGTCGCGCTGGCCGCAGAAGCGGCATCCTGGATCATGTCCACAGTCTTGCGGTCGGACTGCGCGCACCGTGATTGGCGGTGCTGCACAGACGGGGGATCGACGCATACTAAGGACCGCGCCGGGGCAGAGTCGGAACGCTGACTCAACACCCCCCGGCACGTGAAGGCCTCCGTCAGAGACCAGGTCCTGGACGCCCCATAGTGTCCGGACGCGGCCCGAATCCACGCCGACAGCGTGGATGGGAGATCGGCCACTCGGCCGCCTCTTCGACAGTGCGCACTGTGCGGTTGGCCTTGTCTGGGTCCTGATGGGTGGTCCATCCGCAGTCGGCCCCGTCGAAGACCTCGACCGTGGTGACGCCGGCTTGGCGGGTCCGATTGAGAGTGCCCGCGTTGTAGGCGACGGCCGACTTGGTGAGGGTAGCGGCCTCGGCCCAGGCGCGGACCGGCACGCGAGCACCATTCCGGTAGATGACGTGCGTCAGTTTGTGCTCGGCTGCGAGCCTGTCCGCCAGGTTCTTTGCGGCCTGCTTAGCCGTCATGTTGCCCGCTGCAAGCAGCGGAACCTCTCGGCGGGCGGCCTCGCGAACCGCCCGATAGAACTGGTTCGCCATCCGCTCGGCTTCCTGCGAGCGGCGCAGGAAATCGACGTAGGAGTCGGCCGCAAGCGACTGGAGGGCGTCCCGATGGAACGTGGTCCAGGTGAAGGTCACGCCGAGTGTTTCGGCAGCCGCTTGGGCACCAGCCGCGTACAGGTGAGGTAGCTGTCGCTCGACGAACTGCCGGGCCTCCTGGTCAACGCGCTGGCGGAAGGTCCGGATAGCCTGCTTGAACTCCTCAAGCGTCGCCACGGTGTACGGAGTCCTCGGGTTGTCGGCGAACCGGACGATGACAGCGCGCTGTTTGTCGGCGAGACGCTGCCAGGCTTCCTCGAGCACCGCCGCGACACGGCGCGCGATCTCATCCGAGTCTCCGGGTACCAACGGTGGCCACTCGTACGGCACGCTGCTCTACCGTGCCCGAGTGCGTAGCAGTGGCGCGGTCACGAGGTCAGTGCCTTGCTCTGTCTCCGCCGGCTCGTCGGGCGCGACGACGTCGACGAGCGCGGCGATCTGGCGCTCGATCCCTGCGAGGTTGTTGCTCTGATCGATGGTGACCACGCCGTCCACCGTCATCCGCAGCGGATCAGCGAGCAGCTTCGCGCGCCGCTCGGCCAGGACCTCGTTGGCGACGGCGCGCGCGGACTGCAACCGCGCGTAGCGGGCGTCAAGATCAGCAATGTCGGTAGTGGAGCCGAGCTGAGCCAGTAGCCAGGCCCGTACGGGGTCGTCCACGGATTCTCCTGTCGTGCGAGGGAGGCTCGGCACCGTGGCGGTGCCGAGCCCCAAAGGTGGTGCTGCTACTCGGCGTCGGGCTTCTTCGTCGCTCGCCGCCTCGGGGCCTTGGCCAGCTCCGGCTCCGGCTCCGGCTCCGGCTCCGGCTCCGGCTCCGGCTCCGGGGGATTCTCCGCGTTCCCCGTCCCGGCTTCCTCCTCCGGCTCCTCGTCGGCGGATGCCCCGTCCGGCTCTTCCCAGCAGCCCGGGTTGGTGATGGCCCCGACCAGGTCCTCGTCCGGCTCCTCGCCGGGCTGAAGAACCAGCAACTCATGGGTCACCGGGTGCCGGACGTGGACCGCGGCCGCCAGTCGGCGCCCCATCACAGCACCTTCGCCACGATGTGCGCGTCCGGCGTGTGCAGCACCGGCATGGTGACAGCGGCGCCCTTGGTCCAGATCTGCGGCGGGTCGTCCTGCGTTCCCCGCGTGATGATCAGGCCGGGAGCGTCCTCGCGGACGATCGCCGGGTTGGAGCCGCGGGAGAGGACGAGGGATTCCGAGGTGGTGCCCCACTGGATGTTGCCCCACTTCGGTCGGTCCGGCGGCAGCATGATCCACCGGTCGTCCGGCAGGCACTTCACGGCCGTGCCGTCGACGCGGACCTGGGCCTTGTAGAAGGTGATCGGCGGCAGCCCGTAGTTGCCCCGAACCACGTTGACCTGTTCCGGGGTCAGGCTCGCGGTCGGAGTGGTCGACGGGTTGACCGAGCCGTAGTACGCGGCGCGGTACGCGTTGTTGAGCGCCAGGTAGCTGAACGCTCGCCGGGATGTCAGCACCATCGCGGGCTCGGGTGCGCCGAGGTCGTCGAGGTACTGGATCCACGCCAGCTCGTCCCGGATCGGGTCGGAAGTCGGATCGGACCAAAGAATCACGGCTGTCGGCATGTTCCCGGCCGGGACGCCGAAGTCGACCTCGGTGACGAACTGGTTCTCGTTGATGGTGAGCTTGCCGTCGAGGAGCACGTCAGCGGCGGCCAGCTCCACGCGGGACTTGATGGCCTCGACGTGCCGCTCGACGTCGTCATACAGCAGTTCCAGCAGCCGGTCCATGTCCGCGTTGCGGGATGCCTCCAGCAGCAGCTGTTCCTGCTCCCCCACCACGAGCTTCTGTCCGAGGGCTGGCAGCATGCCCTCGCGGACGTTCGACCACGCCTCGCGGGACGCGAACGGCACGGACGCGTCGTATGCCCGGTACTTCGCGGTGGAGACGTAGCGGCCGGAGTCCTTGATCCGCCACTTCACGTCGTTGAGCTGCAGCTGCGGGAACACCGGGTTTGTACCGCCGCTGAGGAGGAAGTCCGCCGGCGTGGGCAGGGCCCGCGCGAATGCGGTGAGGTCCTGGACGGTGACGTCCTTGATGAGGTCCTGAATGGTCATCTGCTCGTCACCTCACACGAACCGGATCTGCGCACCGGTCGGCGACCAGGTGACCTTGGTGGTGTCGATGCCGCCGGGCACCTTGGACGCCTTGGCGACGCCGTGCCACAGCAGTGCGGCCGGGACCTTCGTGACGCCGGGCGCGAACAGTGCCTCGGCGAAAACGAGACCGGCCAGGACCTGGGTGCCGTCGGACGCTGCCGGGTTCCACGGCGCGTACAGCCCCGAGGCGGTGATCTTGCCGACGGGGATGCCGGACACGACGCGGGAGTACGGCTGGTCGGGGTCGGTCGAAACGAAGTAGTGCGTGTTCGCAGTGAACTTCGACAGGTCGAGAGTGATCGTTTCGGTCTGGTCGGTTCCGTGCAGCGAGGCGAGCCAGTCACGGTTCGCGCTGTACGTCGCCGACCGGGATACGGGCTGAATGGACAACGCCCCTACCTCCAGTGGACGGTCGCGGATGGGTGCCGCGCGCTCACCGGGCTGGTGGCGCCGTCCACGAATCGGGTAGGGGCGTGGTCCCCGTGTCCGGCCTGCCCGCCGGTGGGGTCATGATCTTGGCCATGACGTGTTTGAGCTGCGTCAGTCGGTGATGAAGCCGCGTCGCCGGGCCATGTCGAGGCCAGCCGCTCCGGGCTTGGGCGGAACGCCTCCACGTGTCGGCGGGCCGCCAGCGGGAGATCCGCCCGGAGCGGGCGGTGGGGTCTCGCGGGCCTGGCCGAACAACTCGGGGCGCCGCTCCTTCAGCTGCTCGGCGGCAGCGATGACGGTCTCCTCATCAGCGTCGGGCTGGTCGTCGAGCGCGCGGTCGATGAGGAGCACTGCATCGTCGAGATCCTCCCCGGTCGCGCCGAGCCCTGCGAGGGCGGCGCGTCGGATGGCGGCGCGTTCCCTGGCCAAAGCCTGCGCCTCGCGCGCCTCTGCCGCCCTCAGCTTCTCCTCGGCGGCCTGCTCCCGGCGTTGGACCTCGGTCAGCGCCGCCTGGTCGGCCTTGCGCTTAGCAGTGACGAACTCGGTGAGCGCCTCTGAGTTCTCGAAGCCGAGTTCGCCAAGCAGCTTCTTCACAGCGGCGCGCCCACCCTGGGTCTTCTCTCGGGCCAGCAGCCGCGACAGGTCCTCCTGCGTGACGCCGCCACTCGGCGGGCCGTCCGCGTCACCCGACTTGTTGGAGTCGTCGTCGGGTGAGGCCCCGAGAATCGGATAGATCGGCCGCCCGTCACGGCGGTGCCCGACGGGTTCGAGCGGGTTGGGGAGCGAAGGCCTCGTCATGCGTGAACCATCCACAGGTCTCCAACGCCCCCGCGCCAGTGATCAGTGTAGCGACCAGCCAGCCTGGGCCGTTTCCTCATGGGGCAGTTACCCGGTACCGCAGCTCACATCGGGTGATGCGCTGGTCCGTGGTATCAGGTCTCAGGAAGCGGAGTTATGCCGTGCACAATCGTGGCAGCGTGCTCGCAAGCGATCTGGACTTCGTCCCATGAAGGCACTTCTCCCGCATGCGCGGCGCGGTTCCTGACGTTGGCGAGTTGCGCGCCGAGCCTGTTCTTGGACACCCTCAGGTTCGCGCCCAGCTCCGTACACAGGCTGTGCAGGCTCATCAAACCGTTGACGCCCTTGATCGCTTCGTCGATGACCGACGTGTTTACGCCCTTACCGATGAGCTCACGGGTGATGTGTCCAGCCAGCGCAACTTCCACCGCTGTAGCCGCGTCAATGACTGCTTTGCGGAACATGCCTCCGACCTTGGCTTCCACAGCATCGAGCAGTGTGCGGTGCTCGGGCGGCAGCAACTCGCCAGCCGAAGCACGCCTCAGTGCGCCGGCAAATTGGGCTCTGTTGAGGGGTTCCGGCCAGACGTACACACCACGTTCCCTCGGACCGTTGCTGACGATTGCACCCTGCTCGTCCATGATGTGCACGGCGGAGGGACGGTAAGGGTCGAAGTCCTGCATCGGTTCACCGCTCCAGACACAGGCCCATTCCTGAAGTATCCGGAACCAAAGGAAGAAGTCGTTGCCCAGATCACGCACCGGCTTCTCCAGCGCGTCTTCCCCAGGACCGAGGACCGGGGCGATGGCCACAGCCTCGACGTAACAAATGCGCTGCGCGCTGCGGAAACCCCAGGCGTTCGTAAAATCCCGCATCATCGCCTCCGGAAGGGCCTCGCCGGCTACCTCAGGCGGTGCCGCAAGGCGGTCCAGTCGCCCATAGCGGTCAGGAGGCGGGGTAGAACTGGGGTCACCTTGCACGACCGGCAGGGCCACTATGACCTGGTGCCTTCCGATCGCGACCTCTGCGGCGAAACCCAAGACCTCCACGTCCACAGGCACAGGTCGAGGGAACTGGGCTATGCCGGGGTAGCGATGGCGGGACGTCATGCGCACGATTATCGGGTCGTCGTCCCTCACGAGGCTCGGCATTTCCTGTGGTCTCATGCATCACGCACCTCGGCCGGTATCAGGAGCGTGTCTGGGAGTTCCGGGTCCGCTTCCGGCAGACCAAGGTACTCGCGTACAGCAGCGTTGTCCCCGGTCGCGTCAGCAAGGCGGGCGGCAGCCTCGAAGGCACGGGACTGGATCCGCTCGACCTCCGTCTGGGCGTCGTCAATCGGATATCCGGCGTCGATGAGCATCCGGACGCCGGTCTCGACGGACAGCACACCGGCGCCCACGCCCTTGACCACCTCGTCGAGGACGGCGGCACGGTCTGTCGGGGTGTGCGGGCCCCACATCAGGTGTGCGGGAAACGACTCCCCCGCTGGCCAGCCCTCGGCCTGTCCGGCCTGGTGAAGTCGCTGCACCATGCGGAGAAGGATGGCGTACTTGTGGTTGCGGGCCAGCCGCATGGAGGCAACCAGCGAGTCCAGCGGGCCGAGCGCGAGCTGTAGCGCGTAGCCGGACGGCAGTGCGGTCGGGTCGAGGGTGCCGAGGCCAGCGGCGGTGAGACGACTGTTTGCTGCGATGCGGTCGAGGATGTGATCGACCCGGGCGCGCAGTTCGGCAAGCTGAGCGGAAGTGTCGAGGACGTCCATCCGCCCGTTGTCGTTGAGCTGCCACACCGTCCCCGCTCGGACCTTCACTGGGAGCGGCTGGCCGGTCACGCGGTCGATGGGCAATCGGGCCCCGGCCAGACCGATGATCGGAGAGCCAGTCGTGGCCGATGCCCCCGAGCTGTCAGTATCGGTCGCGGACAGCTCGTCCAGGGCCTGGAGAACAGTCGCTACGGTGGGCTTTCCCCAGTGCTCTCCGCTGGCGGGAATGCTGTTGGTGATGTGGATGACGGGGATGAAGTCCACCATGAGGTCGAGCCGGTCAAGGACTTCGCCGTCCGAGCGGACTCGGTACCGAGCCTTGTGCATTGGCAAGTCGTACAGCAGGTCGGCGTACTTGAGATCGTCCAGGTTCCATTCCGCGTCCGTGAGGTAGCACGTCCACGGGGAGGGCCGGTTCGGTGCCCATGGGTAGGTGCGCGTGATGACGCCCGTCTCCGCGTTCATCATGTCGCCCTTGACCAGGATCGGTTCGCCGTCGTCGGCGTACAGGTGCTCGCGTATCGGGCTGTCGTCCTTTGCCACGCTGCGCCGACTGGCCGGACCGATCGGGCCCAGCTCGTACGTGATCCTTCGCAGCCTCGCCTTGAGGCCACGCCGCTTGTCTTCGGGAAGCTCCCATGCCAGGTGCACCCGCAGCGGGAACTCAGCTCCGTCCTGCTCACCGTCCTCCGGCCACTCCGGGAAGTACAGGCCCGGGTCCCAGGTGCGCAGCAGGACGCGTCCCTTCTCGGGATCCCAGGCCAGGGTGTAGACGGCGTCGCCCAGGAGGATCGCGGTTCGCTCGGCCTGCTGAAGGCGCAGGGGCAGCAGTTCCTTCTCCGCCCAGGCCCGGAGTCTCTCTTGCACAGCCAGCGCCGCGGCTGCCTCGCGAGTCGGCTCGTCGTCGGTGTGCTCCGCACCAGCGACGCTAATGGTCTGCTCGGTGCCGAGGAGGTAGCCGAGCGCGGTGTCGACCAGCTTGGAGGCGTCGCCGAGTTCCCTCCGCTCTCGGCCTGCCTGATCGTCTCCAGTGACGGCGGCAACCTGGCCGGCCTGGTTGGAGTCGTACGCGGCCAAGAGCCGGTAGGCGGCCAGACGCCGAAGGTCCTCGTCCGGCACCCATGAACGGGTCAGCTCCGCCCAGGTGCTCCGGCCTGGCCGACGCGGGTCGGCCATGGCTGGCTTGTAGTCCAGCCAGCTCCAGACGTCGGTGATCAGCTCGCGCAGGCCCACAGTGCCCCTCCAGGCAGTCGGCCCCGCGCCGCAAGATCAGGTTACGGCGTTCCGGCAACCTGATCAGACCGGGCACTGAGCTCCGCTTCAGCGAGGTCGAGCCGTCGCATAAGAAGGCTCGCGAAGACGAGCATCTCTTGGGCTTCCTCGGGATCGTCGACGTCATGCGGGCCATGCGCCCTCGGATTGCGGAGTCCTGCCATGGCGCCCCGGAACAGGTTCTGGAAGCCTTCGCGCTCGCTGGCCAGCGAGGAGCCGGTGGACCGCGTGACCACGAGCTTCGGCGTGTCCGAGGCGAGAGCCAACCCCATGAGTCTTGTCCCGACCTCGGACGATCCGATGAGCGTCTGAACTCGGTTCTCCACGGCCTGGTACGCCCGGAATACGGCGTCGGCGTGTTGGCCCTTCTGGAAGCGTTCAGCTGCTACTGCCGCCACGTCCGGGTGAAGCGGAATCGTGAGCGTGAACGCAAGCTCGGGCGGTGGTGCAACGACGGGTGCGCATACAGCGGGCGCCTGCACAAACACGGGGTCTGGAGGCGTAGAAGGGAGCACGTTCGTCCTTGCCTTCCAATACTCGGCCAGTCCGGCCACCGCTGCGAAAGGTCGGATGCGGCGGTCGAAGGACACGCGCCAATACAACTCCTCGGGCCGGAATCCGAGACCCGACGTCCAGGGTTCAAACACGCTGAGGTGCGCAGCGCGATAGAGGACCTCCGCCGGCGGGTAGACGCCAGGGTCGAAGGCCGGGTGCGAACCGAGTACTTCGGGGTCGATGTACGGATGGCTGGGAGCCGAAGGATCGTCAGGCGCAGGTTCCCAGTCCCGCTCAACGACACCTCCGAGACGAACGAGGCCGATGAACGCCTTGACCTCTGCGGCAGCGTCGTCGCAGTGCACTGCGCCAGCGAGAGAGAGTTGGATCAACTGATCGGTCTGAGGCGGCCGTCGCTTTAGGTCGCGATCGATCCCCATCACCAAGCCCTCAGGAAGCTGCGCCACAGCGTGCTCGAAGTGGATGCCGTCGCGGTAGAGGGACCGGTCGATCTGCTCGAAGGTCGGCCACCGTCCCGTCTGCGCGAGGTGTCGCCAAACAGAGTTGAGGAGCTTGTACCCCTCGTCGCCCGAGGGGCGAGGCATGCCCTTCGGCGCGACGGCACGCAAGCGCATGTTCATGGACGACCCCGCGACTCTCTGTCACCGTACAGATCAGGAAGGTTATCCGACCGCGCATTCGTCCGGCGACTATGTTTGGGTAGTTTCCTCTTGGGGCCGTTTCCTGCAGGTGGGGTCAACGGCGGCCGTCGAAGCGGTCGTCGTCGGTGTCGGTCGGCAAAGTGTCGAGCTGATCTGGGTCGGCGAGTTCCGTGAGTCCGTGCACGGCGGCGTCCATGCGGTCCGGGCTGTCCATCCCCTCGACCCAGGTGACCATCTGCTCCTCCAGGTCGGGGTACTCGCCGACGTGGTGAACGAGCTGCTGCTCGTACAGCTGGGCCACGGGAGCAGCGCGAAGACGCTTGCCGACCTTGGCGGTGACCTCCAGGATCATCGGCATGAGGAGGCCCCTGGTGACGCCCTCCCGGCGCAGCTGCTCCCATGCCTGTGTGACGATCTGCCTCGCCATGTCTCCGCCGTAGTTCTTCTCGACCACGATCGCGTCGGCTTTGAGTTCGAGGGCGAGTCGACATGCGGCCAGGCCCCAGTCGTTGGCGCCCATGAAGCCGGATCGGTCAGCCAGGAGGTACAGGTGGCGGTCGAAGTCGCGACCGACGCCAACGACCCCCGTTTCGTCGCCGACGGTGGACTCTCCGCCGGCGGGGTCGACGGCAACGACGATGCGTGCCAGGTCGATGCCGGAGAACTGGACGGCGTTGATGCGGGCGGTGTCGATCCACTCGCGCTTCCAGACACCTCCCTCCGGGGGCCGGGGTTTCTGCATATAGAGGGCTCCCCATACGCGCTCGCCAACGCGCTTGCGGGTCTTGGCGTGGTGGGCTGCATCGAAGCGTTCGGGCCACAGCGGGTCACCAAGCTTGCGGCCGAGCGGGTCATCGGGACTGTCTGCGAGGGCAGGCAGGTCGATGACCCGCCAGGCGTCGCGCTCGGTGGCGAGGATGCGTCCGGCGAGATCGTCTTCGTGCCACCGGGTCTGGATGAGGCAGATGGCGCCGACGGGTTCGAGTCGCGTCTGCAGTACGGATGTCCACCAGTTCCAGGCGCGCTTGCGCATGGTGGGGCTGTCGGCGTCGGCCATGTCCTTGACCGGGTCGTCGACGATGGCGATGTGGGCGCCGCGCCCGGTCAGGCCACCGCCGATGCCTGCGGCGAGGAGGCCGCCTTCGCCGCCGGCGATATCGAAGCGGTTGGCGGCCTGGCTGCCGGGCTTGAGTTGGATGCCGAGCTCATCACCCCAGGTGGTGATGGCGTCTCTGATCCAGCGTCCGTGATCGTCGGCCAGGTCTGCGGAGTAGCTGGCGATCATCATGCGGTGGCCTGGGTTGCGCCGCAGGTACCAGAGGGGCGCCCAGCGGGAGGCTCGGCGGCTCTTGCCGTGCCGCGGGGGCATGGTGAGCATGACGCGGTCGCATCGGCCTTCGGCGATGTCGATGAACGCCTGGTCGATGAGGTCCAGGTGGGGCGCCTGCATCTCGCGCCCTCCGGTGAGAACGGCTGCGAGTGCACCGGGTGAGCGGTCCATGGCCAGTTGGCGTTCAGCGCGGGCAAGTTGGGCGCGCAGCGTTGACGAAGCTGCCCGACCAATGGCGCGTCGCTGTGCTGGTGGGAGCGTCTTGTAGCGGGCGATGACGCTCGCGTAGTCGTACCGCGTCATCCGCCGTCCGGGTCGGTGAGGTCGATCAGGGCGCTGAGTTCGTCCGCGGTGACGTCCTCGACCTGGACGGGGCCGCCGTCTGGGCCGGACAGTTCCGTCCTGACTGGCATGTCGAGGCCGAGCAGCCGAGCGCGGCGCTCCATGATCCGCAGTGTGCGGTCGATGGCTGCGAGGTCCTGGTCGCGGACGGCTTTCTTGTAGGCGACGAAGAACAGACGGTCGAGTCGGTCGGCCTCCAGTGCGCGCAGCTCGTCGACGTCGTCGTTCAGTTCAGCTCGGCGGTCGGCGAGCGCGGTGCGGACGTCCCTGCACGCGGCGTGGATCAGGGCTTCGTTGGTGGGCGGGTCCTGGTTCTTGCGGTACCGCTCGATCCCGTAGCCCCGCGGGTAGGCGATGCCGTCGGAGTTGACGGTCGGGTCGGCGGCCAGCTTCCGAGCGATGGTGAGCCAGTCCACGCCGGCGAGGCGCAGGTCAATGGCGTCCGAGCGGCGGCGCGCGATGGCCGCACGCGCGGCTTTGTCGGGGCGTCCCACGGCGGGGTCCTCCACAGCTCGGGTGCGCCCCCGCGCCCGTCAGCCATGATCGCACTGTGCGCCTGCCTTCTGCACCAGCGGCCAGTCTCGAGAACTGGCCACTCGGTTCTCGTGCGTGCGCTACGGTGGCGCCTGGAAGTCAGGGCCCCCCAATGTCGGCTGCGGACTGCAGCGGACTGCGCAGGGCCCCATGCTGTTGATGGACTGAGCGAATCCGGCGACTCGCTCGACCCGTCTCCAGCAACGAGGCGAGAGCAAGCCGCTTCCACAACGCTCCGAAGCCGACCAGACGGACCGCAAGACCTGAGTTTCAACCGCCGGCACGGAACTTGGTTCAGCCACTCGACGTGGCCGGACTGAGTGTGCCTGCGCACAGTTCGGCCCCAGAACGAAAGGAAAGCCGAACTGTGGAGTCGACTGTCATCCTGTGGATCTTGGCGTGGTCTGGAGTGTTGTCCGTTCTCATCTGGGTCGCCCGAGGCGTACTAGATCAGCTGCCGCCGCTGATCGGCTCCTGGCGCCGCGTTCGCGCCACCCTGTGCGAGGGGGATGGCTCCGCAGACCCCATTGAGGATTCACGTGACGCGGACGCGAACGAGCCCGAACGAATGTCACAGAAATGACATCTGCTCACCTTCTCCAGGACGCCGGGGCGGTACATACTCAGGCGGGGCGTCCGGCGCATTGCGCTCGGTTCGGAGCCACCAGGCGAACTGGTAGTTGCGGCAGGTGCGGAAACGATATGACTTCCGACGAGGTTCACTGTCAGGGATGTTGTGCTCGCCCCATCCGGTGATGGGGCGAGCGTTGTGGAGGTGCACGTATAGGCCCGGCACCAGGGCATAGCCTTTCCACTGCTCTCCTGGTGCGCCCTCGAAGGCCAGGTGCGCGTTTTGGCTCCAGTTCCAGGGGATCGGCAGCGCACACAGGTACCAGGCCAAGGGCGGGTTATCCATGGGAAGTTCCACTGCCTGGTGCCGACTGCGCACGTCCACCCGGGGACGATCAGGGTGGCCGAAGCTTCGCAAGCAGTGCTGGTCGAGGGCCACGTGCCGCACGCCCGCGAGCCACATGATGTGATATCGGGCTCGCGACTCAATTTCCACTCTTATTCGCTGCGACATGCGCTCCCCAGTTGATTCTCAATTAGCAAGAGAGGAATTTCTCTCCAATACCAATTTTATCAAATTTCCCACCAATTCCAGGTGCCTGTTGTGCCGGAAGCCGTTCGGGTAGGGCATGTTGAATTCTTCTTCGAATGCCTTCTCGTATTCCACTTTGGGGAGCGCGATAGGACCCCGGCAGGTGGCCTTGAGGTTGGAGCCGCTGAAGTCGCTGAGCTGCACGTCCTTGAAGTAGCGCCGGAGCAGGGCTTCCAGGGTTTGCGGCGTGTGGAAGCGGAGCTTCTGCCACTTCCCCTTGACGAAGTTCATCTCGACATTGTTCTCGTCGAGGAAGCTCATCTTCGTGGTGGCTGTCTGGGAGGTGACGCGCTTGGCTTGCTCGTCACGGAGTTCGCGGGCAAGGCTGCGCGTGCCGAGGCACACGACGCCGTCAGCCGCGCACAGGGCGTTGACGGTGGTCAGCACCCAGTGCTGGTAGTCGACGGACGTGGTGGCGTTGATGACCGAGTCGAGGACCACGACGTCATAGAGGCCGTGGGTCTGGATGTCGGTGTTGATGTCGCGGATCATGCCGACGACGGCACGGACGTCGACGGCGTACGAGCCGTCTCGGCAGCGGTAGGGCTCGTAGTCGTGGATGTTGAAGCCCTTGGCGCGCAGATGCTTGGCGTAGTCGCCGTATCCGGCGCCGAAGTCCACGACCCTGTGGGTGGGCTTCAGCCAGGGCGTGACCAACTGATCCCAGGTCTCGGACCCGTAGGCGAGCTTCCCGGCCTTGGCCTTGGACGAGAACTTGCGTAGGCGCTTCGGCTGGACGATGTGCTGATTCCAGACGGGGGCCTTGTCCTCGATGGCTGTCCAGTCGTAGACGCCGTACTCGCCGGTGAGGTCGGCGTGGAGCTGGGCAGCGTCGGCCGAGGGCACGGTCCAGGCGAGGAGGTCGAATCGGGAGATGGAGGCGACGACGGCGTACTCGGCGTTCAGTACGATGCGGCCCTGATCATCGATGACGACGCTCCCCCAGGGGCCGTGGCCGGCGGTCATGTGGCCGATGGCATTGACGAAGCTGAGGTTCTTGCGCTCGGCAACGCGGATGGACTGCCAGGGGATCCAGGCCCATTCGCCGATCGGGCCGGGCTCGGCGTAGACGACGCTGGCTTCGGTCTCGACTCGGTTGTGCAGGAGGTTGAACTGGATCTCGTCCTGCAGCCGCACCTTCGTGCCGAGCATGACCGCGGGCGTGTGCGTCAGCCCAATAGCTTTGAGTCCCTTGGTTCTCTGGTGGCCCGCGACGAGTGTGCCGTCGGCGTTGAGGATGACCGGCTTCACGACGCCGTGGCGGCGCAGAGATGCCTGGAGTCGGACGAACGCGGTCTCGCTGAGTCGGCGCGGGTTGTAGTCGGCAGGGCGAAGCTGGTCGAGCGGGTAGGCCTCGTAGAACTTCGTGGTGGGCGCGGTGCTCATGTGGTCTGGCCTTCCTGTTCCGCCTGGTGGGCGTGCTGAAGGACGTGCCAGCCGAAGCCGAGGTCGCTGTTCGTGTCGTCCACGAACTTCGTGTAGATCGCGTTGAGGGCTTCGACCTCTTCGGAGGTGATCCGGACGCGCTTGGACTCCCACTGGAGGTAGCCCCACTGGAGGTAGTCGACAGTGGCGGCGGCCCCGGTGCCGGCGCCGTCGGAGGTCAGTTCGAGAGTCTCGGGAAGAGAGGTGTCGTCCAGGAGTCGGTCTACGCTCTCGCGGTCGTAGCCGGTGCCTGCGAGGTCGGGGATGTCGGAGAGAATCTCGGCCAGGAGAACGGAGTCGTATCCGGCGAGGTCGTTGGTCCGGTTGTCGACGACGACGATGCGGTCTGCTGCGCTGTCGTCGACGTCCACCCAGGTGACGGCGATCTGCTCCCAGCCGAGCTGCTGGGCGGCGGCGTAGGTGTGGTTGCCCGCGAGGATCTCATTGGGCCGTCCGGTGAGGTTCCCTTTGTTGACGACGATCGCGCGGTACTGGCCGTTGACGGTGAGCGATTCGGCGATGGCGGGGAGGTCGCCGTTGCGCGGGTTGCGGTAGTACGGCGTGAGGTCCCCGATGGGGACGGCCAGCGGTAGGAGCAGTTCGGGGATATTGGCGGGCGTCGACGTCACGGGGGATCCCTTGTGTAGGTCGTTCCCCGCGCCCTACAGCTGCTCAGAGTAGACGATCTACACCGCGTCGCGATGGTCGCAGGATCGAGCACTCCGCCTGAACGGGGGTGGCCGGCGTCTCATCCGACGTTGGGCGTGCTCTATGGAGGCTGCCATGAGTGCGCAGGCGGGGATGGCAAGGAGGCTCGCGAGGAAGGCCCCGCCGCCGCCGAGCTGGACGATCACCCAGGCGATGACGGCGATAAGCGCCATGAGCAGGGCGGCCAGCGCGTCGGCGGCGAGGCGAAGGAGGGTGCCCATCACCGGTTATTGCAGCGGCAGATGCCAGGCGGCAGGCACCAGGAGTCACAGGATGCGCACCACACAGCTCCAGGTACGGGAGGGGTCCGGTTTTCCGGCTCGGGCTGGGGCGCCTGCTTGGCGGTCATGCTGCTGTGTCCTTTCGGCGTCGGGGGGATAGGGCCTGTTCGAGTTCCGCCAAGTGCCTTGTTGCGTCGGGATCTGGGCCTCCCTGGGGTTCAGGGACGGGGTCCCGCTCAGCGAGGACTTTGGCCACCGGACCGTCCCGCTCGACGAGGAGGCGCTCGTACAGCTCCCGGTCTCCTGGGTCCCCCTTGAAGTCCTCTGCGTTCATGGCACTCCTGAGTGCACGGGGACCCGCCCCAGCGTGAGCTGGGGCGGGTCCGGTCGCGATCGTGGATCTTGGCGGCGTCCTGGGTGGCTCCGCTTTCGGTGCGGGGCCGGTGCCTGGCGGGTAGGGCGCGGGGGATTGGCCACCCGCCAGACACCGAAGGGGATGCCGCATGCCACGGCGTGCTGACGGGCCGGTTCCTCTGCTGTGGCCGTTCCCGCCAACGAAATAGAACGTATCACGCTTCACTGTTGGGATCTATCTCTGCCCATAGGGCTGCTCCGTATCCGAGTCCGTCAAAGGGGGCCGTCCCGTGGGCTGTTGGAGCGTCGACAAGGAACAGGTCCTGCTGGACAGTGCGAGGTCGCGCTCGGAAGTCCTCGGCTCTCGGCGCGAACCGGTTGAAGCCGGAGGGCGGCGTCGCATTCCGGACCGGTATCACCGCGACGACCGTACGCACCCCTACGGAGGGGAACGCGTCGTCCGGCAGTTCCGTGATGGTGCCTCGCGCCTCCTGGACACGCGCGCGGAAGTCCTTGGTCAGGCGGTCGGAGCGAAAGGTGAGGCCGCCGGACATCACCGCAACCACCAGGCCGCCCGGCCGAACGAAGCGCAGGGCTCTTCCCACGTGCCTGATGTCCTGCCGGTCTGCGAAGGGTGGGTTGAGGACTGCCCGGTGGTACCGGCGCTCAACCTTGACGTCGAGGAAGTCTGCGGTCATGACTCTTCGGGCGTACCCGCCAGAGCGGATGTGCTCGGCCCGGGTGGCGTCGAGCTCCACGCAGTCGACGATGACGCCGCGGGCGGCGGCAGGCTTGGCGATGGCGCCGCGACCGGCCGACGGCTCCAGCATCTCGCAGCCGGGTTCGAGCTCGGCCAGCTCCAGGAGCTGTTCAACGACGGGATCGGGCGTCGGATAGTAGCCGCGCTCGGCATCGGTGGTTACCTCACCGGTGGCGAGCAGTCCCGCCATGGCCTCGGCGGCATCACCGGGGAAGAGGTGAGCGCGCTTGTAGCGGTTCCACCGGCCACCCGCCGCGCCCAAGGCGAGGTTGACCCGCTCGTACAGCTTGCGGTCGAGCTGACTGGGAAGTCGAAGCATCGGGCCATCGGCCGTGGCCGCCCGGATCACGTCGAGGACATCGGGATCTATCTGCATGGCTGGGTCTCCTGATCACAAGTACTGAGTGCAGGTGGCGGCGAGCGGATGGCCCTTGTGGTCGTCGCAGACGGCGTCGCCCGTGTTCGGGTCGGTACCGCCATCGCACAGCTCGCAGACCCAATAGCCGCAGACAACACAGATCGCGGAGGCGAGCCGATTGTAGGGATCGGCCAGGTCGGTGTCACAGAGGTGACAGACGGAGGGCGGCAGCGTGCCGTCGTCGGGCCAGGTCTTCAAGCCGTTGATGTGGGCGGGGCGCTTCATGCCGTCCGCCCTCCCCGCTCACCCGCGGTCTTGGTTCCAGCGGCAAGCAGCGCCGCTTCGAGCTCGACCAAGCGGGCGGTGATCATGATGTGGGTGCGTACGTACACCGACCTACCGGCACCCTTCATGAGGTCGGCGGCGGCGAGGAGGGTCAGGTTGTACGCCTCGTCCAGGGCCGCCTGATCGTCGTCATGGCGTGCCGTGAACAGGTGATTGGCAGCCTGGCGAACGAGTTCGGCCACGGTGGAGTCGTACTCCTCCAGGGCGTTGGCCGAGGCCGGCACGTCGAACAGGTTGCGGTTGATGTTGCGCATGCTCGGGATCGGGTTCATCGAACTAAGGCTCCGTAGAGAGGGGGGCGGCCCCGGTGGGCCGCCCCCTGACGGACAGGTCAGGCCGCGACGGCGTTCGGCTCGGTCACCGTCTCGGAGTCGCCTTCCTCCAGCTCGGCCGGGCTCTCGGGCTCCGCCTCGACGGCGGGGGCGGGTTCGGCCTGCACCTCCGGCTCCGCAGCGGACTCGTCCACCTCCGGAGTGGACTCGGCCTGCGCCTCCGGCGCGGCGTCGCCCGCGTTCGGCTCCAAGTGGGTGAGCAAGGCGTCGGCCTCGGCAGCCAGGTCGGGCGCCTCAGCGGCGGGGTTGACCATGATCTCCTTGGCGTCGGCGTGCGCCTTGGCCTGGCGGAGCTGGAAGCGGGCCTTCTGGACGAGGGCAGCGACCCGGTCCATCTGCTCAAGCCGCTTGCCGACCTCGCCCTCCAGACTGTTGGCCAGGTCCATGGGGTCGGCCTTGCCGATGTCCTCCAGCAGGGTGCACATCCGCTCGATCGCGTCCAGGTCACTCTTGGTCTTGGCCTGCGTGCGGCTCCGCTCGGCTTTCTCTTCGTCGGTCATCTCCTCGACGTCGACCATGGAGTCCTGCTTGGCCGCCTTCTCCTGCTTGCGCATGGCGTAGGCGATGTGGACCAGCTGGTTGTCGGTCTTGTCGCCCTTCTTCCAGTCCTCGAAGACCGCCTTCTGGTTGCCGGGGGAGAGCGCGGCGATCTGGACGGCCGCCTGCGTGCCGATGTGGCCCATGTCGACGGCAGTCTGGATCTCCGGGCGCAGGTTCAGCAGGGCCAGACGGAAGTTGACGTACTGGACCGACTTGGAGAACGTCTTCGCGACGCTCTCGGGCGTGGCTCCTTCCTCCTGGTCCAGGACCTTCTTGAAGCCGCGGGCCTCCTCGAGCGGCAGCATGTCCTCGCGGTTGAGGTTCTCGGCCATCGCCTTCTTGAAGGAGTCCATATCGCTGATCTCGGCGTCGTCCCCGTCGGGCAGGAGGACTTTCGCCTCGATGGTGATGTTGTCGGCCATCTCGTTGGCGCGGAAGCGGCGCTCACCGGCGACCAGCTCGTAGCCCCCCTCCGCCACCTTTCGGACGACGATCGGCTGGAGGAGACCGTGCTGCTTGATCGAGCCGGCCAGCTCCTTCAGCGCCTCCTCGTCGAAGGTCTCGCGGGGCTGGTTCTCGTTGCGGCGGATCTGACGCATCTTCAGGGTGGCGAACTTGTGCGACATTTCAGACTCCAAGAGGTCGGTGGGGGCTTCTCCTTTCCCCCTTCGTTCTAGTTCTATTCTATATGCATTCAGGAGGTGGGTCCACATTCTCGAGAAGTTTTTGCAGGTCAGGCGCGCGAAAGCGGACCCCAGCGAGGGATCCGCGTTCGATTACTCGCCCAGCTCAGCCCGCGTCGACCCCACCCGGACGCTGCGCGCCACAGCCGACCCGGCTTGGGTCAACGATCGCCAGCGCCCCGAGCGCAAGGAGCGCCGCCTCTTCGTCCAAGGTGACGTTCTCAACGCCACCCGACTCTTCCAAGCGGGCCAGTACCCGGTCCAGCTCGATCCCCACCCGTACCCTCCCCGCATAGCGGTGTTCAGCCTCATAACGAGCGGCAGCCAATTAGATCCCCACACAGTCAAGTTGGCGGCACACATCAGCGGGTCGGAAGGGTGCCGGACACGATCTCGCAGCCTGGGAGGTGGAAGAGGGGGCGGCAACCCGGCACTGAGTGCGCTTTCTACTGCGACTACCGATCTTGCCCAGCGGGTAACTCATTGTCAACTAACCTAGACAATAGGCAGGCCCGCGAGACAACGTCGCCTCATTGCACGGATACTTGGGTACGACTTGACCTGCCACGTTCCGCCCAACCGGGCCTGCCATACCACCGAGGAGTAGCCGTCACATGCCGCTCGGCCCGGACACCCCTCTCTCCAGCAAGCTCGCCGTCCTGCTCAGCAGGAAACGACAGAGAGACGGGAGAACCCCCAGCACGCGCGCCCTGGCCGCCGAGACGGCGGCGACGCCCGGGGGTAAACCGGTGATGACCCACCAGGTCGTCAACGATCTCTTGAACGGAGTGAAGTCGGACCCGAAGACCACCCAACTGGTCGGACTCGCAAGGGCGTTCGGTGTTCCGGTAGCTTACCTACTCCCCGGTTACAACGGCCTGACCTCCCTATCGGTCTACGAGGAACACCAAGACGCTCGCGAGGCGCTCCGGCTCATCCACGACCTAGGTGAAACCGGCGCCGCTGAACTACTCGAGGCCGCGCGTGAGATCCGGCTGCGACACGGACGCAGTGATCTAAATGTGCCAGAGGTGCCCGAGCCCCTCCCCCCAGTCGCGGAACCACCGCGGCCAGGCCGGCGAAGGCGCCTCAGCTTCACCGAAGCAGCCGAACGCGCGGTCTCTGACCTGGAAGGAAACTGAACCCAATGGACAGCATCGTCTTCGGACTTTGCGCCCTGTTCGGCTTAGCGGGCACTGCGCTCTCCGCCCGTGAGGCGTGGCGCCGTCGGGATCAAGTCGAGTACCGCATCGCTCGACTGACCCGTACCACGGCCTTCGGCGTCTGCACAGTTGGCGTGATCCTTGCCGTGCCGCAAGTCGAAGAGCTCGTCGAGTCCGTGACCGGCATGAACAACGCAGCGAAGATCGGCGCTCACATCTGCGCCGTGCTCTGGTGCGGCAGCCTTCAACTCATGCTCGTGGACTGGTCGTACAACCAGGACGTACTCAAGGCCAGCCTCTACGCGCGTATCGCCTTCGCGGCATGCGTCCTCGCAGCCATGCTGCCACTGTTCGCCTACACCACCGAAGAGAGCATCGAGTTCACGACCGAATACGCCAGCATCCCAGGCGTCACCGTCTACTTACTGATCTACCTCGGCTACGTCGCGATCACTTGCGGCGAGATCGCGTTCCTGTGCTCCGGGATGGCGATCGTCGCCCGACGGGGCGGACATTCCTGGTCGGCTCGCGGGCTGGGGCTGTCTACAGTGTCGGCCCTTCTCGGAGCTGGGTACGCCGCCAGCAAGGGCTCATACCTGGTTGCCAACTACCTCGGGCACCCTTGGACGCTGGAGACGGAGGAGGCCATCTCGCCCGTCCTGGCCGGGCTCGCCGTGATCACGCTAATCACCGGCCTGACCATGGCGATGATCGGCAGGCGCCTCGCCGCCCGCATCGTCTGACCCGGCTGAGAGGTCGGCCAGCTTGCGCCAGTGGAGGACGACGCGCCCTGGCTCAAGCGTTCGGACGCCGCGGGCGCTCGCTGGGAAGACCTCAACGTTCTCCAAGAGCAATGTGGTGATGGCCCTCTTCGAGGCAGTCGGCGCAGCGTTCCACCACCTCACCAGATCCTTCGCCCTCCCCAGCGAGAAGTTCGCCATCTGCTCCGCGTACCTGTTCCGCGATCGGGCGAACTTGAGGCTGTCGGCGATCTGCTTCTCGGCAGCCACGAGCGCGTCCTTGCTGATCTGACGCGTTCCGTACAGGGTCCCTACTTCGGTACGCCGCGCTTCCAGGTCCTTGATTTCACGATCAAGGTTCTCCGCCAGCCTTCGCACAGTGGCTTGGGCCTCGAGGATCTGGGCGCGGACACCGGGCTTGAGGAGTTCCGCCACGACGTACTCACCGACGTGACTCTCCAACAGCTCCGCGTCAATACGGACTTCGCCGCAACCTCCTCGCCCATTCTTGTCCTTCGGACGACAGCGATAGCCAGGAGTGCCCGCGTTGGTCCGCGCGCCTTGAAGCGCATGGGTGCACTGACCGCAGGTGCACCCGCCATCGGTCAGCAGGTAGTCGTACGGCTGCTCCGGGTCGCCCATCTTCCGGTGCTGCTCACGGGCGAGCAGTGCCTCGAACTCCTCACGGGTGATGACGCCCGGGTGGCCGGCGTCGACGAGCTGGCCATCCTCGTCGTAGCGCAGTCCTGCGATCGACGGGTTACGAAAGAGCCGTCCGACCGAGGCGTCCTTCCACTCACCGCCGAGCGTCCCCCGGTATCCCTGTCCGTTCGCCCAGACAGCGACTTCCGCATTGGACACGGACAAGTCGACCAGCGCCCGGCTGACCATCTGGCGCAGCGGGTCCACTTCGTCATCACGCAGCCGCTGACGCGACTGATCGTCGAAACCGTAGAGCCGTGGCATGCGGTGGTCCGTTCTCGTCTCATACGCCCTGTAGCCGCCCGAATCCTAGGCCACAGCACCGGTACCGCGGCTATGAACCCGAGAGGACCGGCTGACCAAGGGCTACGCAGGTCACTACTCCGGGGGCGTCACCCCCAGAACGCGCCAGAGTGCAGCAGTAGGGACTCTCACCGTGCTGCCCAGAGGGAGCGTCTGCACGGGGAAAGACCCGTTCTTGATCAAGTTGTAAGCCTTGTGCGTACCGATCCCCAGCGCCCGAGCAGCCGTCGTGACGTTCACCGTCGGCGGGAGCGCGAGCAGTTCTTCCCGGGTCATCGCGCTGGCCCCGGAGTTCGTAGCTGCAGAAGCGTCCTTCGTTGTCATTCCCGTTGTCGCGATCTCCCCCGCGCCAACACACCATAAGGATACGCCAACACTGGAGTGTTGGGGCAAGATAGGGGATCGGTCGACATAGACCGGCACAGAAGATCCACAAGCGGAGACGACAAGGAGCCATAGGTGTTCAACCCCAGCTACTACCGGCAATGCGCCTGCCGAGAGGATGTGATCGGCGATGATGGCAAACCGGTGTTCAACGACGACGGCAAACCGAAGCGGCGCCTGGTCGGCGCGGGCTGCCCCAAGCTCAAGCAGAAGAGCCACGGCCGCTGGTACTTCTACTTCGAACTCGAAGCGGGCGAGGGTGGCGAGCGACAGCGCGTGCGGCGAGGTGGCTTCGCCACGAAGGACGCGGCGCAGGCCAAGGCGGCCGAGGTCTACCGGGAATCCGTCGACGGCACAGATGTGCTCAGTAACGCCACCGTGAAGGAAGACCTGGATGCGTGGCTCAAGAGGAAGAGGAGCCTGGCGCGCACGACCTTCCACGGGTATGAGGAGCACGTCCGGCTCTACCTCGAACCTCACCTCGGGCACATCAAACGCCGGGACCTCAAGCTGCGGCACGTCGAGGCAATGTACGGCGCGATCGAGCGAGAGAACGCCGAGCGGCTGATCCACCACGGCCGGATAGTCGAGTTGCAGCAAGCTCGCGACGCCGCCTACACGGCGTGGGTCCGCGCTGCGGGGAACACAGAGGAGCGTCGTGCCACGCGCCTCGCTTACCTCGATGCCAACGCCGCCCTCCGCGAAGGCCGCAAGGGCAAGCGGAAGATCACCAGCGCCTCCACGATGCACCGTATCAACGCCACCCTGAGCTCGTTCCTGGGCAGCGGCATCAAGCGCGGCGACTACACGAAGAACTGGGCCGCGATGGTCGAGCTGCCGCCGGTCAAGCGGCCCAAGGCACTGGTCTGGACGCCGGAACGGGTCGCAGAGTGGAAGCGCACGGGTTTGAAACCCAGTCCCGTCATGGTCTGGACCCCGGAGCAGACTGGCGAGTTCTTGGACTTCATCGCCGACGACAGGCTGTACGGCATGTGGCACGGGTTCATCTTCCGAGGACCTCGGCGCGGTGAGATGTGTGCGCTGCCGTGGAGCGAGGTCAGCCTGAGCAGCTCGTGGTTCCGCGTCTCCGCACAGGTCGTCGAGATCGCCTACCGGATGTACGACGAGGCCCCGAAACAGGACAGTGTGCGCACTGTCACGCTCGACACGCTGACACGCGCGCTGTGGGCCGAGTGGCGCGAGACCCAGAAACAGGAACGTCAGCAGTGGTCCGGGGAGAAGGCATGGGTTGAGAGCAACCGGGTCTGGACCCACGAGAACGGCGAGCCGCTCCACCCCGACTGGATCAGCCGGCGGTTCAACCGGCTGGTCGAACTGTCTGGGTTACCTCCGATCCGCCTGCACGACACGCGGCATCTGTCGGCAACGTTGGCGCTGCTCGGCAAGGCGGACATCAAGGTCGTCCAGGAGCGGCTGGGACACAGCTCCCGCCAGATCACCTCAGACACGTACACGAGCGTCCTGCCTCAGCTCCTGACCGCCGAGGCGGAGTCCACTAGCGCCGTCGTACCCCGCTCGAAGAAGGTCGGTCCCCGGCGACAGAAGCCGACGCGATCGAAGGCACAGGGTGAGGCGTCCAAGACAGGCGGGGACACCGAAGGCGATAAGCCAGAGGAGGGGCTCCGTCCCGCCGCGTGACCTGCGTCCCAACATTGTCCCAACATGCGTGATCCCATGATCGGGACGGGCCGCCAAGATCTCTCGACTGTCGCCCCCAACCAGCTAAGCTGCTGGTCAGAAGGTTTCTCCTCGCGTAGCGAGTGGTGGGGCGGGTGGGACTCGAACCCACGGCCGACGGATTATGAGTCCGCTGCTCTAACCGGCTGAGCTACCGCCCCAAGCGGCGTGTCGCGTACATGTGTGCGCGCCGTCTGCCGCAGCATAGCCGCTCATACGATCTCCTGCTTCGGATGGTCGGCTTCACGCGTGCGCTTCTTGACCATGGAGACCACGACGCGGCCCGCGCGGTTCCCCCGGACATGAAAAAGGACCCCGTAGGGTCCTCGTTCAGGCTGCTCCCCCGACTGGACTCGAACCAGTAACCTGCCGGTTAACAGCCGGCTGCTCTGCCAATTGAGCTACGGAGGACCGAGCTCCCCCGACTGGACTCGAACCAGTAACCTGCCGGTTAACAGCCGGCTGCTCTGCCAATTGAGCTACGGAGGAATGCCTCGTTGCATCGAACGTACCTACCTGGGTATTCGCCAGGGGGCGTGCGCTCGCTGCGACACATACATTAGCGCAAGCAGGGGGGTGCTCCGCCAATCGGTATCCCCCGCGCCCGCCGCCCGCGCAGGGCAACGCAAGGGACCGACGCAGACGTAAGGGAAGGGTGGCCGCCATGCGCTATCGGCTCACGTTCTTTGCCGGACTGGCCCTGGGGTACGTCCTGGGCACACGCGCCGGACGCGAGCGTTACGAACAGCTGAAAAAGTCGGCCCGGCAGGTCGCACAGAACCCGGCCGTGCGCAACACCGCGGAGTCGGCCGCCCAGCAGGGGCGCGTCTTCGCCGGCAAGGCGTACCACGTGGTCAGCGAGAAGGTCGGCGACCGCGTGCCGGAGTCCGTCGCCGGCCGGGTCCGCTCGCTGCGGGAACGCAACGCGAACGGCGCGGGACCGGACGACTGGGGCACCAGCAACACCTAGCGTCCGAGGGACCGCCGGGGCACCGGCACCACCGGTCCCGACCGGACGGGCGGGGCGCCGGTGACACCCGGCCTCGACCGGACGGGCGGGGCGCCGGCGGGCGCCCGGTCGCTCCGTCGGGATCGGAGAGATTTCGCTCGTACGTCGGCGATCGGCCCATCGTGGCCGGTCGCCGACGTGCGTATCCCCCGGTGGGCCCCGGCCCTCGTTCCACGGCACGCCACACCCCTCCCCGTGCGGCAGAATTTCTGCCATGGGGATAGTCGCCGGGCTGGATAGTTCGCCCGAATTTACGCGCATTGTCGTCTGTGACTCGGACACAGGGGCCGTGCTCAGGCAGGGGTATGCCCCACACCCGGTGGAGCCCGCGCCGAACGGAGGGCGTCCCGCGGACGTCGATCCGCAGGCGTGGCTGCTGTCCCTGGGCGAGGCGGCCGGCGGCGGGCTGCTGGAGGGCGTGCAGGCGATCGGGGTGTCGTCGCAGCAGAACGGGCTGGTCGCGCTGGACGCGCAGGGCAACGCCGTGCGCCCGGCGATGGTCGGCGGTGACAAGCGCTCCCAGGTCGCCGCGGCCGACCTCATCGACGCGCTCGGGGGGCGCGGCGCGTGGGCGGAGGCCGTCGGGTGCGTGCCGGGGGCCGCGCAGCCGGTGACGAAGCTGCGCTGGATGAGCCGTACGGAGCCGGACGCGGCCATGCGGACGGCCGTGTTGCTCCAGGCGCACGACTGGCTGGTGTGGCAGCTGCTGGGGCGGCCCGTGCGGCGGACCACCGACCGGGGCGGCGCCTCGGGCACCGGCTACTGGAACGCGGCGACCGGCCAGTACCGGACCGACCTCGTCGAGATGGCGCTCGGCCACCAGGTGATGCTCCCCGAGGTGCTGGGCCCCTCGGACGCCGCCGGTACGACGCCGGAGGGGCTCCTCATCTCCGCCGGCACCGGCGAGACCATGGCCGCCGCGTTCGGGCTCGGCATCGGGCTCGGTGACGCGGTGGTGTCACTGGGCGCCAGCGGGTCCGTGATGGCCGTGCACACCGAGGCGCTCGTCGACTCCTCGGGGATGATCACCTCGCTGGCCGACGCCACGGGGATGCACCTTCCGGTCGTCACCACGCTGAACGCCGTACGGACGCTGCGGGGCGCCGCCGAGATGCTCGGCGTGCCGGACCTGGAGGGGCTCTCCGATCTGGCGCTGAAGTCGACGCCAGGGTCGCACGGGCTGGTGATGCTGCCGTACCTGGAGGGCGAGCGGACGCCGAACCTGCCGCACACGGCGGGGACGCTGGCCGGGCTGCGGCGGGAGTCGATGAAGCCGGAGCACTTCGCTCGGGCCGCGTTCGAGGGCATGCTGTGCGGGCTCGCGGACGCGCTGGACGTGCTGCGGGGGCGCGGCGTCGACGTCCGGCGGATCTTCATGCTGGGTGCGGCGGCCGAGCTGCCCGCGGTGCAGGCGGCGGCGCCGGCGCTGTTCGGGGTGCAGGTGGTCGTGCCGCAGCCGGCGGACTACGCGGCGGTCGGCGCCGCGCGGCAGGCGGCCTGGGCGCTCGGGGTGTCCCAGGGCACGCTCGACCCGCGGACGCCGCCGATGTGGCCCGGGGCGGCCGCGCAGATCCTGGAGCCGGGCGAGGAACTGGCCGTGGGGCAGGCGGTGCGCCAGCAGTACGTGGCGGTCCGCGAACAGACGCACCCGGGGGCGTTCCGGGGCTGAGCGCCCGGCGGAGCGGTCCTCCTCGGCCGCGACGACCTCAAGGACTCGCCATCGATCCTTCACCGTTGGGTTAATTCGGTTGAGGTAACGCGGGTGGAGTGTCCGACGATGGGGGGTGGTGCATCCCATCCCGTCGCCGACTCCGAGAGATCTCGCGTGCTCATACGACTGCTCAGAAGTCATCTACGTCCGTACAAGAAACCCATCGCCCTGCTGGTGCTGCTGCAGTTCGTGCAGACGTGCGCCACGCTCTACCTGCCCACACTGAACGCGGACATCATCGACAACGGTGTCGTGCAGGGCGACACGGGCTACATCCTGGCCTTCGGCGCGCTGATGATCGGGATCTCGCTGGTCCAGGTCGTCTGCAACATCGGGGCGGTGTACTACGGCGCCCGTACGGCGGCGGCGGTCGGCCGGGACATCCGGGCGGCCGTGTTCGACCGGGTGCAGTCGTTCTCGGCGCGTGAGGTCGGTCACTTCGGGGCGCCGTCGCTGATCACGCGGACGACGAACGACGTCCAGCAGGTCCAGATGCTGGTGCTGATGACGTTCACCCTGGTGGTGTCCGCGCCGATCATGTGCGTGGGCGGCATCGTGCTGGCGCTCGGTCTGGACGTGCCGCTGTCGGGCGTGCTGCTGGCCGTCGTGCCGGTGCTCGGTATCTCCGTCAGCCTCATCGTGCGCCGGTTGCGCCCCCTGTTCCGCACCATGCAGGAGCGGCTCGACATCGTGAACCGGGTGCTGCGCGAGCAGATCACCGGAAACCGGGTCATCCGGGCCTTCGTCCGGGACGACTACGAGAAGGACCGCTTCCGCACCGCGAACACCGAGCTGACGGACGTGTCCCTGGGCACCGGCCGGATGCTGGCGCTGATGTTCCCGATCGTGATGACCGTCATCAACTTCTCGTCGATCGCGGTGGTGTGGTTCGGCGCCCACCGGATCGACAGCGGCGGGATGGAGATCGGTGCGCTCACCGCCTTCCTCGCCTATCTGATGCAGATCGTCATGGCGGTGATGATGGCCACCTTCATGTTCATGATGATGCCGCGCGCCGAGGTGTGCGCCGAGCGCATCCAGGAGGTCCTCGACACCGAGACGAGTGTCGTGCCTCCCCTCGCGCCCGTGCGGGAGCTGCGGCGGAGCGGGCACCTGGAGATCCGGGGAGCCGGGTTCCGTTACCCGGGGGCCGAGGAGCCGGTGCTCAGGTCCATCGAGGTCGTGGCGCGGCCGGGTGAGACGACCGCCGTCATCGGGTCGACCGGCAGCGGGAAGTCGACGCTGCTGGGGCTGGTCCCCCGGCTGTTCGACGCCACCGAGGGCGAGGTGCTCGTCGACGGCGTCGACGTCCGCACGCTGGATCCGCGGCTGCTGGCCAGGACCGTGAGCCTGGTGCCGCAGAAGCCGTATCTCTTCTCCGGGACCGTGGCGACGAACCTGCGCTACGGCAATCCGGACGCCACCGACGAGGAGCTGTGGCACGCGCTGGAGGTGGCGCAGGCCAAGGAGTTCGTCGAGCGGCTGGAGGGCGGGCTGAACGCCCCCATCGCGCAGGGCGGCACCAATGTGTCGGGCGGTCAGCGGCAGCGGCTGGCGATCGCGCGGACGCTGGTGCAGCGCCCGGAGATCTATCTGTTCGACGACTCGTTCTCCGCGCTCGACTACGCGACGGACGCGGCGCTGCGGGCGGCCCTGTCGCAGGAGACCGCCGAGGCGACCGTCGTCATCGTGGCCCAGCGGGTGGCGACCATCCGGGACGCCGACCGGATCGTGGTCCTGGACGAGGGCCGCGTCGTCGGGACAGGACGGCACCACGAGCTGATGGCCGAGAACGAGACGTACCGGGAGATCGTGCTCTCCCAGCTGACGGAAGCGGAGGCAGCCTGATGGCCGGGCCGTTGGGACGCATGGCGGGAGCCGGGGGCGGTCCCGATCAGCAGTCCATGGACTTCAAGGGGTCCGGGAAACGACTGCTCGCGCAGTTCAAGCCCGAGCGGTTCACCATGTACGCGATGGTCGTGTGCGCGGTGATCAGCGTCGGTCTGTCGGTGCTGGGCCCGTGGATCCTCGGCCGGGCGACCGACCTGGTCTTCGCGGGCGTGGTCGGACGGGAGATGCCGGCCGGCCGGACCAAGGCCGAGGTCCTCGAAGGGATGCGCGAGCGCGGTGACGGCGGGGTCGCCGACATGCTGTCCGGCACGGACTTCACACCGGGCAAGGGCATCGACTTCGAGGCCGTCGGCGCCGTGCTGCTGGTTGCCCTCGGCATCTTCCTGGTCGCGGGCCTGCTGATGGCGGGGGCCACACGGCTCTCCAACCGGGCCATCAACCGGACGATGTTCCACCTGCGGGCGGAGCTCCAGGCGAAGCTGTCGCGGCTGCCGCTGTCGTACTTCGACAAGCGGCAGCGCGGCGAGGTGCTCAGCCGGGCCACCAACGACATCGACAACATCGGCCAGACGCTGCAGCAGTCGATGGGGCAGCTCGTCAACTCGCTGCTGACGATCATCGGTGTGCTGGTGATGATGTTCTGGATGTCGCCGCTGCTGGCGCTGGTCGCGCTGGTGACCGTGCCGCTGTCGTTCGTGGTGGCCACCCGCGTCGGCAAGCGGTCGCAGCCGCACTTCGTGGCGCAGTGGCGGACCACCGGGAAGCTCAACGCGCACATCGAGGAGATGTACACCGGGCACACCCTCGTGAAGGTGTTCGGTCGGCAGGAGGAGTCGGCGAAGCAGTTCGCCGAGGAGAACGAGCGGCTGTACGAGGCCGGGTTCAAGGCCCAGTTCAACAGCGGGATCATGCAGCCGCTGATGTTCTTCGTGTCGAACATCAACTATGTGCTGGTCGCCGTGGTCGGTGGACTGCGGGTGGCCACCGGCGCCCTGTCCATCGGTGACGTGCAGGCCTTCATCCAGTACTCGCGGCAGTTCTCGATGCCGCTGACGCAGGTCGCGTCCATGGCGAACCTGGTGCAGTCGGGCGTCGCCTCCGCCGAGCGGATCTTCGAACTGCTGGACGCGGAGGAGCAGGCGGCGGACGCCGTGCCCGGGGTGCGGCCGGAGGAGCTGCGCGGGCGGGTGGCGCTGGAGCACGTCTCCTTCCGCTACGAGCCGGACAAGCCGCTGATCGAGGACCTGTCGCTGGTGGTCGAGCCCGGCCACACGGTGGCGATCGTGGGGCCCACCGGCGCCGGCAAGACCACCCTGGTCAACCTGCTGATGCGGTTCTACGAGGTCACTGGTGGGCGGATCACGCTGGACGGCGTGGACGTCGCGTCCATGTCCCGTGACGAGCTGCGCGACGGGATAGGGATGGTCCTCCAGGACACCTGGCTGTTCGGCGGGACCATCGCGGACAACATCGCGTACGGGGCGTCCACCGCGCGCAAGGTCACGCGCGGGGAGATCGAGGAGGCGGCCCGCGCCGCGCACGCGGACCGGTTCATCCGGACGCTGCCGGACGGCTACGACACGGTCATCGACGACGAGGGCACCGGGGTGAGCGCGGGTGAGAAGCAGCTCATCACCATCGCCCGCGCGTTCCTGTCGGACCCCGTGATCCTGGTGCTGGACGAGGCGACGAGTTCCGTGGACACCCGGACCGAGGTGCTGATCCAGAAGGCGATGGCCAAGCTGGCGCACGGGCGGACGTCGTTCGTCATCGCGCACCGGCTGTCGACGATCCGGGACGCCGACACGATCCTGGTGATGGAGAACGGCTCGATCGTCGAACAGGGCGCGCACGAGGAGCTGCTGGCGTCGGGCGGGGCGTACGCGCGGCTGTACAAGGCGCAGTTCGCGGAGGCGGTCGCCGAGGTGGACTGAGGCGCCGGCCCTCCTGGGGGCGCGTTGTCGGGTGCGGGTCCGTTGTGGTTTCTCGCGCAGTTCCCCGCGCCCCTGAAGGCTTGGGCCTGCGGCCCGGCCTTCATCGGAAAAGCACGGGGCCGCAGGCCCCTGCTTTTCCAGGGGCGCGGGGAACTGCGCGACCAGCCCCCACGAACGCGCACCCGCCAACGACAGGCGCACCCCCGTCCCCCTGGGCGCCCCTCAGTCCAGATAACCCCTCAGCTGATCCGCGAACGCGTGGTCCCTCAGCTTGTTCAGCGTCTTCGACTCGATCTGCCGTATCCGCTCCCGGGTCACCCCGAAGATCCGGCCGATCTCCTCCAGCGTCCGCGGCCGCCCGTCCGCGAGCCCGTACCGCAACTGCACCACCTTGCGTTCACGCTCCCCCAGCGTGGACAGCACCGCCTCCAGGTGTTCCCGTAGCAGCAGGAACGCCGCCGACTCCACGGGGCTCGCCGCGTCGCCGTCCTCGATGAGGTCGCCGAGCGCCACGTCGTCCTCCTCGCCCACGGGGGCGTGCAGGGACACCGGCTCCTGGGCGAGGCGGAGCACCTCGCTGACCCGCTCGGGCAGCAGGTCGAGGTGGGCGGCGACCTCCTCCGGCGTCGGCTCGTAGCCCCGCTCCTGGAGCATGCGGCGCTGGACGCGGACGACCCGGTTGATGAGTTCCACGACGTGGACGGGGACGCGGATCGTGCGGGCCTGGTCCGCGAGCGCGCGGGACATGGCCTGGCGGATCCACCAGGTCGCGTACGTGGAGAACTTGTAGCCGCGGGCGTAGTCGAACTTCTCGACGGCCCGGATGAGGCCCAGGTTTCCCTCCTGGACGAGGTCCAGCATGGTCAGGCCGCGGCCGACGTACCGCTTGGCCACGGACACGACGAGCCGCAGGTTCGCCTCGATGAGGCGGCGCTTGGCCATACGGCCCAGGACGACCAGCCGGTCGAGGTCGAGGGCGAGCCGGCTGTCGAGGTCGGGGGTGGTGCCGAGCTTCTCCTCGGCGAACAGGCCGGCCTCCACCCGGCGGGCCAGTTCCACCTCCTCGGCCGCCGTGAGCAGCGGGATGCGGCCGATCTCCCGCAGGTACTGGCGGAACAGGTCGGAGGAGGGGGCGCTGGTGTCGGTGCGGCGCGGCAGTTCGACGGGCTCGGGTTCGGCCGTCTCGATGGCCTCCACGGCCGCCGCGGGCGGCTCGTCGGCGTCCGGCGGGGGCTCCGGCGCCGTCTCGGGGTGGTGCACGGCGCGGCTCTGGGCCGGGACCGCGCGGATCACCTCGGTCTCGACGCCCGGCTGCGCGCCGTCGGTACTCAGGGCCGTGGTGTCGTTCTGTATGAGGGTCTGGGTCTGCACGGGGGCGACCTCCAGGGATGTCGCTGCTGACGCGTACGGCAGCGGTATGTCGGGGATGGCGCGGGCGGCCTGTCCGCCCTCCATCCCGTACTCATCGAGCGGAACCGCGGGGATCTCGGACCCATGGGGGACGGGTCGGCCGCGCTCCGAGGACTCAGGCACCGGAACCCAGTGTGGAGTACGACACACAGCCGCCACGAGGGGCGTGCGGTGACTTTTTGCGTCCGGTCCGTGACCCCACGGTTACTCTCACGGACGAGTGGGCCGCTGACAGGCCGTGAAACAGCTTGAAGCGCGTACGGAACCGGGGCGACCTGCGGGGACCGGCGCCCGATTGGCAAGTGCGCCGGGGATGTTCCCCTCTTCTAGAGCGCTTCCGCGCCCCTCTCCCGCAGGGCCTGGTCGTACTGCTGGAGCACCCACAACTCGTTCTGCACGGCGGCCAGCTGGGCCGGGTCGCCGTGGGCGCCGAGGCGGGCAAGGCTGCTCTGGACGTCCCGTACGCGGCGCTCGACGGCGCGGCGGCGGACGGTGACCAGCTGGGCGCCGGCGTAGATCTCGTCGACCGTCTTGCGCATGATCGCCTCGACGGCGAGCTCGGTCACCATGGCGCGCACGGCGTCGTCCGGCGCGGCCTCCCGGACGCGCACCAGATACTCCTGCGGGTCCTCGACGCCGAACTCGACACCGCCCGCCTCGATGATCGCCTCGCGTACGGCCGCGTAGGGGGCGGCGGTGAACTCGTCGATCCCGTAGGCGTCGAACGCGGGGGCCACCAACTCGGGCCGCTGGAGGGCGAGTTTGAGGAGCTCCCGCTCGGTGGCGTAGACGGGGTTGCGCAGGACCAGGGCGGGGCCCGAGGGGCGGCGGACGGCGGTCTCGTACGGTTGCGCGGGCTGCTGGGGAGCGGGAGCGGGGCCCTTGCCGCCGCGGTCGCGGGCCCAGCGGGCGAGCTGGGCGACGCGCTTGACGACGAACTGGGTGTCGAGGATGCCGAGCATGCCGGCGAGCTGCACGGCGACCTCGTGCTGGGCGCCGCTGTTCTTGATGCGGGCCACGACGGGTGCCGCCTCGTCGAGGGCGGAGGCGCGCCCGGCGGCGGTCTCCAGGTCGTAGCGGGCCACGATGTGCCGGAGGGCGAACTCGAAGAGGGGGGTGCGGGGTTCGACCAGCTCGGCCACCGCGTCGTCACCCTTGGCCAGGCGCAGCTCGCAGGGGTCCATGCCGTCGGGGGCGATGGCGATGTAGGTCTCGGCCGCGAACTTCTGGTCGTCCTCGAAGGCGCGCAGGGCGGCCTTCTGGCCGGCCGCGTCGCCGTCGAAGGTGAAGATCACCCGAGCCGAGCCGTTGTCCATGAGCAGCCGACGGAGGATCTTGATGTGTTCGCCGCCGAAGGCCGTGCCGCAGGTGGCGATGGCGGTGGTGACCCCGGCGAGGTGGCAGGCCATGACGTCGGTGTAGCCCTCGACGACCACGGCCCGGCTGGCTTTGGCGATGTCCTTCTTGGCGAGGTCGATGCCGTAGAGGACCTGGGACTTGCGGTAGATCGGGGTGTCGGGGGTGTTGAGGTACTTCGGCCCGTTGTCCGCCTCGTACAGCTTGCGGGCGCCGAAGCCCACGACGTCGCCGCCGATGTCGCGGATCGGCCACATCAGTCGGCCCCGGAACCGGTCGATCGGACCCCGGCGGCCCTCCTGGGCGAGCCCGGACAGGAGCAGCTCCTTGTCGGTGAAGCCCTTGCCGCGGAGGTAGCGGGTGAGGTGGTCCCAGCCCTGGGGGCTGTAGCCGACGCCGAAGTGGACGGCGGCGGCCTGGTCGAAGCCGCGCTCGGCGAGGAAGATCCGCCCGGTGTCGGCCTCGGGGCTGGTCGCGAGCTGCTCCGCGTACCACTCGGCGGCGATCTTGTGGGCCTCGACGAGACGGATGCGCTCCCCGCGCTGGTGGGAGGGGTTGTACCCGCCCTCCTCGTACCGCAGGGTGATGCCCGCCTGGGCGGCGAGCCGCTCGACGGCCTCCGAGAAGGAGAGGTGGTCGACCTTCATCACGAACGTGATGGTGTCGCCGCCCTCCTGGCAGCCGAAGCAGTGGAAGAGTCCCTTGCTCGGGCTGACCTGGAAGGACGGCGACTTCTCGTCGTGGAAGGGGCACAGCCCCTTCAGGTTCCCCCCGCCGGCGTTGCGCAGCTGGAGGTACTCGGACACCACGGCGTCGATCGGGACCGCGTCCCGTACCGCCTTCACGTCCTCGTCGTTGATCCGTCCTGCCACGCGGTGATTCTACGGGGGCGCACCGACAGCTAGGGGGCAGCGATCAGCCCGTCCAGGGGGACCTGGGGGTTGGAGAGCGCGTCCGCGTCGATCCGGGCCCGTGACCTGATGAGCTTCTGGATCTGTTCCGTGACGTCCCACACATTCACGTTCATCCCGGCGAGGACGCGTCCCTCCTTGACCCAGAAGGCGATGAACTCGCGTTTCCCGGCGTCCCCGCGGATCACCACCTGGTCGTACGAGCCGGGCGGCGCCCAGCCCGAGTACTCCATGCCCATGTCGTACTGGTCGGAGAAGAAGTAGGGCACCCGGTCGTAGGTGACGTCCTTGCCGAGCATGGACCGGGCGGCGGCCGGGCCGCCGTTCAGCGCGTTGGCCCAGTGCTCGACCCGCAGCCGGGTGTCGAACAGGGGGTGCGGGAAGGACACGACGTCACCGGCCGCGTAGATCGACGGGTCGGAGGTGCGCAGCCGTTCGTCGACGACCACTCCTCCGCCGTGCGCCCGGTCGGCGATCTCCAGTCCGGCGGCCTCGGCCAGGCCGATGCGGGGCGCCGCGCCGATCGCGGCGAGGACGTCGTGCGCCGGGTGTTCCTCGCCCGTGTCCGTGCGGGCGGCGAGGACCATGCCGTCCTGGCCGACGATCTCGGTGAGCTTCGCGCCGAAGGCGAAGCGCACCCCGTGCTCCCGGTGCAGCTGGGCGAAGAGGTTGCCGAGCTCGGGGCCGAGGACGCCGTGCAGGGGCGTGGGCTCCGGCTCGACGACGGTGACCTCGGCGCCGTACTCGCGGGCCGCCGCCGCGACCTCCAGGCCGATCCAGCCGGCGCCCGCGACGACCAGGTGGCCGTTGTCCCGGCCGAGGGCGGCGAGGACGCCCTTGAGGCGTTCGGCGTGGGCGAGGCGGCGCAGATGGTGGACGCCCGCGAGGTCCGTGCCCGGGATGTCCAGGCGGCGGGGCTCGGCGCCGGTCGCCAGCAGCAGCTTGTCGTAGTGGACGAAGGTGCCGTCGTCCCCGAAGTGCACGGTCTTCGCCGCACGGTCGATCTTGTCGACGGTCTGGCCGAGGTGCAGCTCGATGTCGTTGCGCGCGTACCAGGACGGTTCGTGGACGAAGACGCTGTCGCGTTCCTCCTTGCCCAGCAGATAGCCCTTGGACAGCGGCGGGCGCTCGTACGGGTGGTCGCGTTCGTCGCAGATCAGTATCACGCGGCCGGTGAAACCCTCCGCTCGGAGCGTCTCGGCCGCCTTCGCGCCGGCGAGACCGCCTCCGACGATGACGAATGTCTGATCCGCGTCGACCACTTGATGCCTCCTCTTGAGGGTGCGTCCACTTGCGAGCGTCCCGCACAGAGCGTGATGCGGGAAGAGGTAGTGACCCGATCAGGCCACGGAGGGTCACATGGATGCCCCAAACGCCCCGTGGGTCACACGCCGTCGGTCACGGGCCGCCGGTCGTGCACTGTCGGTCACGGGCTGTCGCTCACCCCTTGCCGGTCGCGTTCGTCAGTCTCGCGTGCAGCGAGCGGGCCGACGCGTCGGTGAGGGAGGCGATCTGATCGACGATCACCCGCTTGCGGGCACGGTCGTCCGGCGCCGTGTCGAACAGCGTGCGGAACTGCGGGTCGAGCCCGTCCGGGGCGCGGGCGGTGAGGGCCTCGGCCAACTCCGCGACGACGACGCGCTGGTCGGCGCGGAGCCGCTCCTGCTCGGCGCGCTGCATCACGTACCGGTCGGCGACGGCCTTGAGGACCGCGCACTCCAGGCGCGCGCCGCGCGGGACGACCAGTTCGGCGGCGTACCGGGTGAGGCGCCCCCCGCCGTACGTCTGCCGGGTCGCACCCTCGGCGGCGAGACAGAAGCGGCCGATGAGCTGGCTGGTGGCGTCCTTCAGCCGGGCCTGTGCGACGGCCGTCCCGTCGTAGCCGTGCGGCCACCACTCCTGGTCGAGGAGCCGGTCGAGGGCCTCGGCCAGTTCGGCGGGGTCGGTGTCGGCGGGCACGTACCGGCCGAGCGCCACCTGGAACACCGCCTGCCGCTCGGGCTCCGCGTGCAGGCAGCCCGGGTCGATGTGCCCGGCGTGCAGGCCGTCCTCGATGTCGTGCACCGAGTACGCCACGTCGTCGGACCAGTCCATGACCTGCGCCTCGAAGGTCGTACGGCCGTCGGGGGCGCCCTTTCTGACCCAGTCGAAGACGGGGCGGTCGTCCTCGTAGACACCGAACTTGGGGGACGCCGGGTCGGTGGGGTGGGCGCCCCGGGGCCAGGGGTACTTGGTGGCGGCGTCCAGGGTGGCGCGGGTCAGGTTGAGGCCGACGCTGACGGGGTCGCCGGACTCGGGAGACCGTACGAACCGCTTGGGTTCGAGCCGGGCCAGGAGGCGCAGGGACTGGGCGTTGCCCTCGAAACCGCCGCAGTCCTCGGCGAATTCGTTCAGGGCCTGTTCGCCGTTGTGGCCGAACGGGGGGTGGCCGAGGTCGTGGGAGAGGCAGGCGGCCTCGACGAGGTCCGGGTCGCAGCCGAGGGCCGCGCCCAGCTCCCGGCCGACCTGGGCGCACTCCAGGGAGTGGGTGAGGCGGGTGCGGGGGCTGGCGTCCCAGGCGGGGGTGCGGGTGCCGGGCGTGACCACCTGGGTCTTGCCGGCGAGTCTGCGCAGCGCCGCCGAGTGCAGGACGCGGGCGCGATCGCGCTGGAAGGCGGTGCGGCCTGGGCGTTTGTCGTGTTCCGGGGCGTAGCGCTCTGCGGAGGGCGGGTCGTAGCCGGCCGGTGCGTCGAGGCTCGCGGGGGTGTCGTGGTCGGGGGGTGCGGTGCCTTCCATGATTCGACAGTACGGGGAGGGTGTGACAAATGGGTGCCTACTCGGCTGCCGGGTTGGGTCGTCGGGCGGGTGCGGGTGCGTCGTTGCTTGTCGCGCCCACGCGGCGGAGCCGCACATTCGATACGGCCCCGCGCCCCTTGTACACGTGCCCTCTCGTGGTGCGGCGCCCTACGCCGTCGCCAGCGTCCGTTCCCTCGTCGCGGCCGGGGTCGCCATGGCCTCGTCGTAGCGGTGCAGGACCAGGCTCGCCATCGCCGGGTGGGTGCCCAGGGGGGCCGAGGCGATCCAGGGGGCCGCCTGCGCGCACTCCGTGGCGAAACGGCCGGGGGCCGTGAAGCAGGAGGCGACCGCCACCCGGGTGTGGCCCCGGGCCGCGAGGGCGGCGACGGCGTCGGGGACCGTGGGCGCGGCGGTGGTGGCGTAGGCGGGGACGACGGGCACGCCGAGGCGTTCGGCGAGGAGATGGGCGGTGCGGCCCGTGTCGACCCTCGACTCGGGGTCGCGGGAGCCGGCCGCGGCGAGGACGACGGCGCTGGTACGGCGGGTCTCGGCGTCCATGCGAGTGCGCCAGCCGGCCTCGACGAGGCGGGCGTGCAGGGTCTCCACGAGGAGCGGGTGCGGGCCGAGCGGGGCGGCGACACGCGCGCGTACCGCGCTGTCGGCGGCCATCTCGGGGATGTCCCGCTTGACGTGGTAGCCGCGGCTGAGGAGGAGGGGGACGAGGACGG